>JAFDWG010000359.1 GCA_018268605.1 Actinomycetota bacterium
CTAGCCTGGAGCCATGCGCCCGCGTCTCGTCCTCGCGGTCTTCATCGTCCTCGCGCTCGCCGCGACGGTCGGCCTCGCCGCCTGCGGAGGCTCCGGCGCGAACATGGACCGGACCACGACGGCGACCGAGACCGCCGCGCAGGTTCCCCCCGACGCCGCCCGCCCCGGCGGCCCCAAGTCCAAGGGTAAGCTGGGCCTGAAGAAGATCGGAGACTTCGAGCACCCGGTCTACCTGGCGGGCGCCCCCGGATACCCGCGGCTCCTCTTCATCGTCGAGCAGGAGGGGCGGGTGGTCGTGCTGAACGACGGCAAGCGGGCCGGCCGTCCCTTCCTCGACATCCGCTCGCTGGTGAACTACGACGGCGCCGAGCGGGGCCTCCTCTCGATCGCGTTCCCGCCCGACTACAGGGAAAGCGGACGCTTCTATGTTTACTTCGTGAACAAAGGCGGCTCGATCGAGATCGACGAATTCCACCGCCAGAGCCCGACCCGCGCGGCGCCGAAGTCGCGGCGCACGGTGATCACGATCCCCCACCCGGACAACGCCAACCACAACGGCGGCCAGATGCAGTTCCTCGGTGAAGACCTCTACTTCGGCACCGGCGACGGCGGCGCGGGCGGCGATCCGCCGAACAACGCGCAGAACAAGAACGTACTGCTCGGCAAGCTGCTGCGGATCGACCCGGTGCCGGCCGACGGCAAGCCCTACACGGTCCCGGCGTCGAACCCCTTCGTCGGCGGCGGCGGCCGTCCTGAGATCTATAGCTACGGCTTGCGGAATCCGTTCCGCTTCAGCTTCGACTCGGTCACGAATCCGCAAGAACCGAGGATCGCCATCGGCGACGTCGGTCAGAACAAGTTCGAGGAGATCGACTACACGACCGTCGCCGGCGCCCGTGGCGCCAATTTCGGCTGGGATGCCATCGAGGGCTTCCACCGCTACGAAGAAGAAGACTCGGGGACGCCAGACCCCGGCGGCACGACCAAGCCGATCCTCGCCTACCCCCATTCGCGCGACGGCAGTTGCTCGGTGATCGGCGGCTACGTCGTCGCCGACCCCTCGCTGCCCTCCCTCTACAAGCGCTACGTCTACGCCGACTACTGCGAGGGGCAGCTCCGGGCTCTGGCGCCCCATCTGCGTCGCGCGAGCGGCGACCACAAGCTCGGCCTCGCCGTCGCCTCCCCGACCTCGTTCGGCGAAGACGACGCCCACCGCCTGTACGTCGCCTCCCAAGGCGGGCCGGTCTACCGGCTCGTCCAGCGGTAGGCCATCGCGATCAGTCGCCGCCCGGCTCGTCGATCCGGAACTCGCCGCCGCCCTCTCCGTCCGGGATCCAGGCGACGCCCTCGTGGAGGTCCCCCGGCGGGACCCCCAACGCGCCGGCGAGCCGATAGACCGCTTCGACCGGGGTATCCACCTCGCATCGGAGGATCGCCCCGAGCTCCTCGCTTCCGATCCGCGACCGTTCGGCGAGTTGCTCCGAGGAGTAGCCGTGTTGTCTGCGCAGCCGGTCCACGTTCGCGGCAAAGCGTCTACGTGCGTCCTCGGATTTTCGCGCCATCTAGATCAATTGTCTGTGGGAGTTTTCGTTGGGAACGGTAACCGTCCACCGTCGCCGTGGCAGGGAGGAAGAAAAAGTCTGAATTGGGGAAGCCGGTGGTCGCGCTCGACCGGACCATCGGGGCGAACCTCAGACGCTGCCGCAGCGCGGCCGGGCTCACGCAGGAGCAGCTCGGCCATCTGGCGGCCCTGCACCCGACCTACATCAGCCTGCTCGAGCGCGGCGAGCGCAATCCCGGGTTCGAGATCCTGGCAAAGCTGATCGGAGCCCTCGGCATCGAGGCCAACGATCTCTACGAGGGCGTCGCCTGGGTCCCACCCGGCGTCGGGACCGAAGGGCGCTTCACATACGGGACGGAGTGACGCGACGGCTACGCCCGGCTAAGGTTGGCTGGTCAGCCAAAGGGGACGGAGGAGTGAGCATGGAGAGCGGCACCTTGGGGACCAGTACCGACACCAACGGCTCGAGCGCCACCGCGGCGGAGACGCTCGACGTCGGAAACCCGGCGACCGGGGAGACGATCGCGACGCTGCCGGTCGACCCGCCCGAGGCCGTCGCGGCGACCGTGGCGCGCGTCCGCGCCGCCCAGCCCGACTGGGAGGCGATGGGCATCGAGGGCCGTTATCACTGGCTCGGCAAGCTGCGCGACTGGATCCTCGACAACCAGGACCGGATCCTCGACACGATGCAGCGGGAGACCGGCAAGGTGCGCGCCGACGCCTCCAACGAGCCCACCTACCTCGCCGACACGATCAACTTCTACGGCACCCAGGCGGCCAAGTTCATCGGCGAGGAGCGCGTCCGCCCGCACTCCCCCCTGCTCGCCGCGAAGAAGCTCCGGGTCCAGTACCGGCCCCAGCCGGTCGTCGGGATCATCAGTCCCTGGAACTTCCCGCTGATCCTCTCACTCGGCGACGCGATCCCGGCGCTGATGGCCGGCGCCGCGGTCGTCATCAAGCCCTCGGAGTTCACCCCGCTCGGGATCGCCGAGGTGGCGGACGCCTGGAAGCACGAGATCGGCGGCCCCGACGTGTTCGACGTCGTCCAGGGGATCGGCGAGACCGGCGGCGCCCTCGTCGACAACGTCGACTTCATCCAGTTCACCGGCTCCGACCGGACCGGCCGCAAGGTGATGGCGCGGGCCGCCGAGACGCTCACCCCGGTCAGCCTCGAGCTCGGCGGCAAGGACCCGATGATCGTCCTCCGCGACGCCGACGTCGACCGCGCCGCCAACGCCGCCGCCTGGGGCGGGATGTTCAACTCCGGCCAGGTCTGCATCTCGGTGGAGCGGATCTACGTCGAGGAGCCGATCTACGACGACTTCGTCGCCAAGCTGGCGGCCGAGGTGGGTCGCATCCGCCAGGGCGCCGACGACGCCCGCGACCCGAAGGACGTCGGCGCGATGACCTCGCCGAACCAGACCGCGATCGTCGAGTCCCAGGTCGAGGACGCTCTCGCCAACGGCGCCCGCGCCCTCACCGGCGGCAAACGCGTCCCCGGCCCCGGCGACTACTTCGAGCCGACGGTGCTGGTCGACGTCGACCACTCGATGAAGGTGATGCGCGACGAGACCTTCGGCCCGGTGGTCGGGGTGATGAAGGTGCGAGACTCCGAGGAGGCGCTGCGCCTCGCCAACGACACCCGCTACGGCCTCTCGGGCTCCGTCTTCGGCGAGCGCGCCAACGCCGAACGGGTCGCCCGCCGAGTCGAGTGTGGCGCCGTCAACGTCAACGACGTGCTGGTCAACTACTTCGCCTCCGACGTGCCGATGGGAGGCTGGAAGGAGTCGGGGATCGGCTATCGCCACGGCGCCCAGGGCATCCGCAAGTTCTGCCGCACCGAGTCCCTGGTGATCACCCGCTTCGGCGGCAAGCGCGAACCGACCTGGTACCCCTACACCCGTGGCCGCCGCGGCATCATCACCCGGCTGGCGAAGCTGATCAACGCCCGGGACTGGAAGCGCCGCCTCGGCCTGAAGCACTGACCCTTCGGTCACCTGTTCCTTACGGACCCGTGGCGTCCATAAGGAACAGTTCGCGCGCTCGGTAGCCTTGAAGGTTCATGGCTGAGCGCGACTACATAGCGGCAGTGAACGAGCGGGTCGTCGTCTTCGACGGCGGCATGGGCGCGACCCTGGAGCAGTTCGACCTGACCCAGGAGGACTATGGCGGGCTGCAGGGCAAATGCCACGAGGCGTTGGTGCTGAACCGGCCCGACGTGATCGAGGGCGTCCACCGCTCGATGCTGGACGCCGGCGCCGATGTGGTCGAGACCGACACCTTCCAGGGCTCGCGGCTGAAGCTCGAGGAGTGGGGCCTCGGCGAGCACACGCTGGAGATCAATACGAAGGCCGCGGAAATCGCCCGCAAGGCCGCCGGCCCCGACCGCTTCGTCGCGGGCTCGATCGGCCCCACCGGCTTCCTGCCCGCGTCCACCGACCCGACCCTCGGGAACATCTCCTTCGGCCGCCTGGCCGAGGTCTTCGCCGAGCAGGCCACCGGCCTCGTGAACGGCGGCGCCGACCTGATCATCATCGAGACCGCCCAGGACATACTCGAGGTGAAGGCGGCGATCTTCGGCGCCCGCCAGGCCTTCAAGGAAACCGGCAAGCGCCTGCCGCTGCAGATCAGCGTCTCTTTGCTGCCGAACGGCGGCAAGATGCTGCTCGGCACCGACATCCAGTCGGTGCTGACGACGCTGACCGCGCTCGACGTCGACGTGGTCGGGCTCAACTGCTCGACCGGACCCGAGGACATGCGCGACGCGATCCGCTTCCTCGGTGAGACCTCGCCGCTGCCGGTCCACTGCATCCCCAATGCCGGCCTGCCGCTGCAGGGCCCCGACGGCGAGACGATCTTCCCGGAAAAGCCCGAGCCCCTGGCGGCGACGCTGGGCGAGTTCGTCGAGCGTTATGGCGTCGGCATCATCGGCGGCTGCTGCGGGACGAACCCCGAACACATCGCGGCGATCCGCGCGCGCGTCGGCGAGGCCCGCCCCGCCACCCCCCGCCCGGCCAAGGGCCCGATCGAGGTCTCCTCGATGATGACCTCCACCCCGCTTGTGCAGGAGCCGCGCCCGACCCTGGTCGGCGAGCGCGTCAACTCACAGGGCTCGAAAAAGGCGAAGGAGCTGCTGCTGGCCGACGACTACGACGGCCTCGTCCAGGTCGCCGAAGACCAGGTCGAGGGCGGTGCCCACGTGCTCGACGTCTGCGTCGCGCTGACCGAGCGCCAGGACGAGGACGAGCAGATGAGCGCCGTCGTCAAGCGGATCTCGCTGTCGCAGCCGTCGCCGATCCAGGTCGACTCGACCGAGCCGGAGGTGATCAAGGCCGCACTCGAGCAGATCCCCGGCCGGGCGATCGTCAATTCGATCAACCTCGAGGCGGGACGCGACAAGGCCGACGTCGTCGTGCCGCTGGCGAAGGAACACGGCGCGGCGCTGATCGCGCTGACCATCGACGAGGTCGGGATGGCGAAGACCGCCGACCGCAAGGTGGAGATCGCCAAGCGGATCGTCGGGATCGCCTGCGACGAGCACGGCCTCGAGCGCGAGTCGCTGATCTTCGACCTGCTCACCTTCACGCTGACCACCGGCGACGAGGAGTGGAAGCCGTCGGCGATCGAGACGATCGAGGGCATCCGCAGGCTGAAGGCGGAGATCCCCGAGGTGAAGACCTCGCTCGGCGTCTCCAACGTCTCCTTCGGGATCAGCCCGCGGCCGCGCGCCGTCCTCAATTCGGTCTTCCTGCACCACTGCGTCGAGGCCGGCCTCGACCTGGCGATGGTCAACCCGAACCACATCACGCCCTACTCGGAGATCCCCGACGAGGAGCGCGAGCTCACCGACGACCTGGTCTTCAACCGACGCGACGACGCGCTCGCGCGCTTCATCGCCCACTTCGAGTCCAAAGGCGAAGAGGACGAGTCGGAGGCCGCCGACCCGACCGCCGGGATGGAGCCCGAGGAGGCCCTCCACTGGCACATCCTGCGCCGCAAGAAGGACGGCGTCGAGGAGTGGATCGACAAATCGGTGGAGAAGATCGGCGCCGTCCCGACCCTGAATCAGGTGCTGCTGCCGGCGATGAAGGAGGTCGGCGACAAATTCGGCGCGGGCGAACTCATCCTGCCCTTCGTCCTGCAATCGGCCGAAGTGATGAAGCGCGCCGTGGCGCGGCTGGAGAACTACCTCGACCGGATCGACGGCCACACCAAGGGAAAGGTCGTGATCGCGACCGTCTTCGGCGACGTCCACGACATCGGCAAGTCGCTGGTCAACACGATCCTGACCAACAACGGCTACACGGTGATCGACCTCGGCAAGCAGGTCCCGGTCGACGCGATCATCGAGGCCGCGGTGGAGAACGAAGCCGACGCGATCGGCCTCTCGGCGCTGCTCGTCTCGACCTCAAAGCAGATGCCGACGGCGATCGCCGAGCTGCACGAGCGCGGGCTCGACTTCCCGGTGCTGATCGGCGGCGCCGCGATCAACCGCGATTTCGGCCGCCGCACCCTCTACCCGAAGGGCCGCGAATCCGACGAGATCTACGAGCCCGGCGTCTTCTACTGCAAGGACGCTTTCCAGGGCCTCGACACGATGGACGCGCTGGTCGAAGACGACGCGCGCACCGCGTTGGTCGAGCGGATCCGCGGCGAGGCGAAAGCGTTCCGCGAGAAGCCGGTCGTGGTCGACGACGCTCCGCCCGTCACCGACTCGAGCGTCCGCTCGAAGGCCGCCACCGACAACCCGATCCCGACGCCGCCCTACCTCGGCGTGCGCGAGATCCCGGTGGGCCTCGACGACATCTACCCCTACCTCGATCGCCACGTGCTGTTCAAGTTGCACTGGGGCGGCAAAGGCGTGAAGGGCGAGGCCTGGCGCGAACGGCTCGACGGCTCGGACGGCGAGGGCGAGGGCTTCGTCCCGCGGCTGGAGCGGATGTGGAGCGAGGCCGATTACCTGCACCCGAAGGCGCGCCTCGGCTACTTCCCCTGCAACTCGGACGGCAACGAGCTGGTCATCTTCGACCCCGAGGATCCCGACGTCGAGCTGGAGCGCCTCGTCTTCCCGCGGCAGCCCAAGCACGACCGGATATGCCTGGCCGACTTCTACCGGCCGCTCGAATCCGGCGAACGCGACGTCGTCGCCCTCCAAGGCGTCACGGTCGGCGCCGAGGTCACCGAACTGATGGACCGACTCGGCGAGGAAGGCGAGGTCACCGAGCAGTACTTCGTCCACGGGATCGGCGTGCAGGCGGCCGAGGGGTCGGCCGAGTGGCTCCACTCCGAGGTGCGACGCGGCCTTGGCATCCCGCTGGACCAAGGGCGCCGCTACTCCTGGGGCTACCCCGCCTGCCCGGACCAGTCCGAGCACGAGAAGGTCTGGCGCCTGCTCGGCCTCGAAGGGATCGGCATGACCCTCTCGGGCGGCTACGCCGTGATGCCCGAGCAGTCGACGGTGGCGATCATCGCCCACCACCCCCAGGCGGTCTACTTCGGGATGAAGTCGGGCTTCATCCCCGAGGGCAAGACCTCAGACGAACTGATCGCCGGCACCGAGCGCGGCGGCGACCTGCCGCCCGAGTCGGACCCCAGCGAGGGTCCCGATGAAGGCACCGAGAACACGGCCAAAGCCGAGTCCGCCGCCGAGCCGGTCGGCTAGCGGGGGCGGGCCGGCGACGGTTGGATGGCCCCGACGCCGGCCGCTCGCTCCCCGGGGAGCCGGCCCGGGATCGGTGGCGACACTCCCCTTGTCCCATCGAGTGTAGCCCATTACACGAAAGTATTTTAATGGCTTAGCGAAGTTTGTGTTAACGATGCGGTGCACCCCTGACGAGTCCCGAAGACAAGGGACGCAAGGGCCTGCGGCGAGCACGGCCGTCCCGGCCGCGACCGGGCAGGCTGTGGCCGTGGACGGGACGGCCGTTGTATGAGAGGTGAGGAGGAAGTGCGACGCCGTCCCGGGAGACGTGCGGGAGATGTCACGAAGTCCGAGCTTCGGTGCGTCTTCTCCCACACCCCCCGAGGCGCGGTCCCGATGCCGGACGGAGGGTCGACCGCGCCTCCGGGGGCGGGTCCTGCTTGGACCGAAGGCGCAAGGAAGCGTGGAGTTTGAGACGTCTTCGTCACGGGATCGGCCGAGGTGTGGCCTCTCACGCACGAACCCTCGGAGAAACTCGGACTCCTACGCCCCTGAGGCGGCGTGGGCCAGCCTCGCAAGGACGCAGGGAAGCGAGCGAGGGGAGCGCACTCCAGTGCGTGACCCGAGGGAGCGACCGAGGACGCCGCGAGGCGCCCCCACGTCGCGTCAGGCCACGCTGCTGTGACTCCGATCCGAACGCCGCCTTGGGCGGGGATGCGGATCGAGGTGCACCGGGGCGGTCGAGAGGGCCTGGACACGGAGGTCGCTCCAGGTAAGGCCCTCGCGGACCAAGGCGGGAAGGCCCAGGGTCACGGCGGTGGCGATCTCCACACCCTGCAGGACCACGCCGTAGGCGAGCGCGTCGGGGGTCGAGACCCCGAAGCCGGTGTGCAACACGCTGATCACGGCGAGCTGGAAGACGCCGATGTTCGACGGGGTCGCCGGGACGACGGCGGTGACGTTGACCGCGAAAAGGACCGCGGCGGCAGCACCGATCCCAGCCTGGCTGTCGAGGCCGAAGGCGTAGAGGAGCGCCCAGCAGGCGGAGAGCTGGATCGCCCAGGCGCCGAGCTGGGCGGCCGCGGCGGCGAATCCCTCACGCGGGTCGCGGAAGATCTTCAGGCCGGCGCGGACCTGGACCATCGCCCGGTGCGCGGCGGCGCCGATCCGGGCCAACCTGCCGTTGCCGGTCTGCCGCATCACGAAGGGCGCGACCAGCACGACGACGAGCAGGATCAGCGGCACAAGGCTGAAGGCGAAGAGCTGCTTGGTCCCGGAGTGGAAGAGCGGCGTGGTCGAGACGATGACCACGCCGAGCAGCGCCAACGCCACAAGGTTCAGCAACGTCTGCGAGACCAGGGTCCCGAGCAGCACCGGGAACGTCTCCCGCATGCGGCCGGTCCGGCGCGAGAGCGCGAGCGCCCTCGCGGGCTCACCTAAGCGGGCCGGCAAGGTCGCCGACATCAGCACGCCGATCATCGTCGCCGAGGTGACGTCCCGACGGCGTACCGGACGGTCGGGCAGGGCCGCCCGCGTGATCCAGTACCAGGAGGCGGCGCGGAAGAACATCGAGATCGACATCAGGGCGAAGCCGACGACGACCCAGCTGAGATTCGATTCGACGATGCTGTTCCCGACTTCGTCGAGCCCGATCCGCTTCAGCGCCTCCCAGGTCAGGAAGGCGCCGAGCACGGTGGCCAGGCCGAAGCCCGCCCGACGGGCAAGGCGACGTCCGCGCTTGCCTTGGGCCACCGGGGCCGGATCGAGCGAGGGAAGCTTCTGCGGCGGGATCGGCCGGTTGCCGTCGGCCGGGCGAAGGCCGGCCCAATGGGCGGCACGGGCGGCGGCGCCGACCGGCGCCGGCGCGGCCAGCGCGCGCTCGTACACGGTCGTCACCTGATCGGCGATCCGCGGCCAGGCGTAACGCTTGGCGCTGTGGCGGGCGGCGGCGCCCATCGCGGCGAGCAGCTGCGGTTCGTGCGCGACCCGCTGCAGCTCCTCGGCGAGGCGCTGCGGATCGCCGGGCGGCACCAGCAGGCCGTCGACGCCGTCCGTGACGACGTCGCTGTAGCCGGCGATCCCCGAGGCGATGACCGGGGTGCCGGCCGCGAAGGCCTCGGTCAGGACCATGCCGAAGCTCTCACCGGAGAGCGACGGGGCACAGAGCAGATCGGCGGCGTACAGCTCGGCCCACAGCTCCTCCTCGGAGACACGCCCACGGACGTCGATCGAGCTCATCAACTCGGGATCGGCCAGCCAGCGGGTGACGTCCTCCACCTCGGCGCCGATCACCGTGAGCCGCGAAGGGACGTGCTCGACCAAGGCGTTGAAGGCGCTGAGCAGGATCGGCAGCCCCTTGCGCTCCTCCGGGCGGCCGACGAAGAGGATCTGCAGCTCCTCTCCAGGTTCGGTCAGGCCGGCGGGCGGGGCGTCGACGTCGACGCCGTTGGGGATGATCGTGTACTCGCCGCCGAACCAGCGCATCCCGGTCCAGGCGGCTGCCTCGGAGACAGCGATCCGGGCCGAGAGGCGGTTGAACATGCGGCGCGCTCCCATCGCGCTGGCGGCGTAGTTGGGGAACGGCTTGGTCGAGTAGGCGTGGAAGGTGCCGACCACCGGCGTCCGGGCCGCGAGCACGGCGTTCCAGCCGACCAGCGGCGCCAGTGGCTCGTGGACGTGGAGGACGTCGAATTCCCCGGCGCGGACGGCCCGCCGCGGCAGCACGTAGCCGGAGTACGGCAGGATCGAGGAGTTGGAGACCGACCCGTTGGCACCGAACCCGACGGTGCGCCCGAGCGGCGTCAGGTAGTCGGGCAGATCGAGCGCCGGAGCGGCCGCCTTGTGCGTGGCACGGCTGATCACACCGGGCGGATCGACCGGTGCGAGGACGCGCACATCGTGGCCCCGGCCGAGGAACTCCTCGGCGAGCGCTTCGACGTGCCGGTTCACGCCCCCTTGGAAAGACCAGGAATATGGCGAAACAAGACCTATGCGCACGAGCACCTAAGGGTAGACGACGAGACGGTCTTCATGAGAACCACTACCCGCTCTCACGGTGAGGATTACTCGGCGCGGGGCGATCTACCTCCCTCGGCCCAGGCCCAACCGAGGAAAACCAGCAGATATGCGGCGCCGATCTCGAGCAGAAGCGCGCCGGAGTCATTTGCAACGGTTGCTACTACCGTCGCCACCACGGCGCCGATCAGGGCCGCACGCATCGCCGGGACGTCCCGCACCCAGCTCGCCAGGGTCGCGCGGCGCACGACAGCGATCAGCACGCCGATCGCGACCACGGGCAGCGCGACGAGGAGGACCGGTCGAACGAAGCTGCGCGCGGTCTGCTCGAGCCGCCGCTGGGCCGTGTCCCCGAGCGAGTGGAGTCCGCCCGCGTCGAGCACCGAGCGGGTGAAGTGGGAGTTGGCGCCGGTGAGGAGGTCGGCCAGCCCCAGCAGGGCCACCACGACGAGTGGGATCAGGATGACCAGGAGGATCCAGCGGCGGCGCCCGCCGGTGACGACCAAGGCGGCGACGGCCACGCCTATGGGAATATCGATCGCCGCGCCGACATCCGCGCCGAACTCCCCGGAGGCGAAGATCCCGGCGCAGACGAGGCCGCCGACGAGGAAGGCGATCGCGCAGCGCCCCGGCGAGAGGCGCGGCGCGAAACCCGCCAGCGCGGCGCCGATGCCGCCGACGACGAGCACCGAGAGGAGCGACTCGAGCTCATTGCCGATCCCGTAG
>JAFDWG010000035.1 GCA_018268605.1 Actinomycetota bacterium
GGCGCAGCTCCGCCAGCAGCTCCTCGCGGCCGGTCATGCGGCGGCCAGCCCTTCGCGCCAGGTCGGGTGGGAGGGACGCCAGTCGAGCTCCCGCTTGGCCTTCGCGTTGGAGGCGCCGCGGAGCTCGGTCATCATCACCACGCCGGTCTCCCCGGCGAAGAGGCGGCCGAGGAAGCGGGGCACCCGGCGCGGTGGCTTCGCGCCGAGCTCGCCCGCCAGCGCGGGCAACCACTCGGCGACCGTGGCCGGGTCGTCGTCGACCACGTTGTAGGTGCCGCGGGCGCCCCGCTCGACCGCGGCGACGGTGGCCGCCGCCGCGTCGGCGACGTGGATCCACGACCACACCGCGCCGCCGTCGGCGACCACCGGGAACTTGCGCCGCTGGATCATCTCCGCCTGCTCGGATCCGCGCGCCATCGAGGTCCCGGGGCCGTAGAACCAGCCGTAGCGCAGCACGATCCCCTTCGTCCACGACGCGCCCAGCACCGCTTCCTCGAGATGCTCCAGCGCCTCCAGGTTGGGACGGATGCCGGCCGTCGGGGCGCGGTCGTCCGGATCCTCCTCGGTCTTCACCGCGTCGCCGGTGCGGGCGTAGGCCATGATGTGGCTCTGGGCTACGAATCGCTGCACGCCAACCGCCTGGCCCGCCGACAGCAGGTGGTCGGTCCCCTCGGTCCGCAGCCGGTTCGTGAGCGCGAAGCTCTTCTCCATGTGGCGCGTGTCGACGTCGCCGATCGCGGTCAGCTCGTGGACGATCGCGTCCGGCTCGGCCTCGGCCACCGCCCGTGCGACCTGCGCCGCGTCGAGGGCGTCGGCGACGACCGGCCTCGCGCCCAGCTCCACGAGCAGGGCCCGGTTCTCCGGCCTATGGGTCATCCCGTGGACCACGTGTCCCGCCTCGACCAGGCGCGGGACCAGCTCCCGCCCGATCGCTCCCGTCGCGCCTGCCACGAACACCTTCATCGTCAACTCCTTTGTCTCGAGGGTTCTACCCCTTCAGACAAGACAGCCCACTCTGGTGTGACACTGCCCCGATGGACCCGACCCCGAGGCTCGGCCTGCTCGCCTTCGGCGACTCGATCACCAACGGCGGCGGTGAGCTCCAGTGGGGCGTGGCGCTCCAGTCCTGGGCGCTCTGGACGGCGCGCGCGCTCGGGCTGGCGTTCACCTCGTTCGCGGTGGATGGGGCGCGGGCGGAGGACGTGGTGGAGCGGCAACTGGAGGCGGCCCGCGATCGGAGCGCCCATCCCGATGCCCGCTATGACCTCGGCGCCCTTCATATAGGTGCCAACGACGTGCGTGCCCTCGACTGGGACCCGAAGGCGTACGCCACGCACCTGGCGACGGTCGTCGACCACCTTGCGGGGCGCTGTGACCGGGTAGTCCTGCTGACGATCCCGCTGGACCTGGGACGCCCCCGTCCCGTTCGCGCCCGGCTCGACGCGGCGAACGGGGCGATCGAGAGGGAGGCCACGAGGGTCGGCGCGACCCTCGTCGACCTGCGCGGCTTCCGCGGCCGCCGCCTGATGATGGCCGACCACGTGCACCCGACGGCCTTCGGCCAGATCGCGATCGCCGAACGCGCCCTCGAGGAGTTGGCGGCGATCGGCGCCGAGGTCCTGGTCCATCCCCAAGACCTCATCGCCTTCGAAGAAACCCGACTGGGGCGCCTCCGCGGCGACGCGACCTACGCCTACCGCCACGCCAAGCTAACTGCGAGCTACGCCCTCCGCCGCCCCTGACCGCGGTCGTCCTTTGGCCCGTCGAGCGGGCCTTAAGACGACCGCGCAGGTAGGCGATTCGCGGCGGCGGTGGCGGTGCGGAGGCGCTGGGCGAGCTCTGGGGTCAGGGCGTCCTTTTGCATACGCCAGGACCAGTTCTGGGGGCCGACGGTGCCGGGAGTGTTCATGCGGGCCTCGCTGCCGAGACCGAGGACGTCCTGCATCTGCAGCATGCAGAGGTGGCAGCGGCTGGTCATGGTCAAGCGGATCAGGGACCACCAGGGGTCGTCGTCGATACCGGTCTCGGTCACCTCGCGCTCGAAGTCGTCGCGTTCGGTGGGTTTCAGCGATTCGTACCAACCGCGCGCGGTGTCGTGGTCGTGGGTGCCGGTGTAGACGACATCGTTCTCCTCGTGGCGGGGGAGCTTGTAGGGGCTCTTGGGTTCGTCGGGGTCGAAGGCGAACTGCATCACCGCCATGCCGGGCAGGTTCAGTTCGTGACGGAGCCTTTCGACCGGCGGCGTGATCTCGCCGAGGTTCTCGGCCACCAGCGGCAGGTCGCCGAGCTCCGCCCGGATCGCCTCGAAGAGGGCCCGGCCAGGGCCGCGCGCCCAATGGCCCCCGCTCGCGTCCGCGGCGCCCTCGGGCACCGACCAGTAGGCGACGAAGCCGCGGAAGTGGTCGATCCGCGAGAGGTCGACCAGCCGCGAGGTGCGCCGCAGCCGCTCCACCCACCATCGGTATCGCCGCCGTCGCAGCGCCGGCCAGTCGTAGAGCGGGTTGCCCCAGAGCTGCCCCAGGTCGGTGAACTTGTCCGGCGGCGCGCCCGCCTGGGCACCGGTCTGGAAGAGCTCCGGGTGGGCGCGGTGATCGGCCCCCTCGGCGGCGACGTAGATCGGCAGGTCGCCGATGATCCCGACCCCCCGCTCGGCCGCGTACTCCCGCAGCGCGGTCCACTCGCGGTCGAAGCGAACCTGGTCCGCGACGGCGCCCGGCCCGGCGAACGCCTCCCAATCCGGGAGCCAATAGGCCTCACGCTCCCGCAGCGCCTCGATCTCGGCGGCGCTCACCGGTGCGCCGGGGTCGGCCAGCAGCTCCGCTGCCCCGGCGAACGCCGACGGGCTCTTGTACGGGGACCCGCCCTCGCCGGTCGGCCCGAGGGGCAGCGTCTGCCACCAGCTCTGGCCCGCTTCGGCGAGCCAATCGACGAACGCGAACGCCTCGTCGCCGAGCCGGCCTCCCGGCAGGGAAGTCGGATGCAGTTGCACCCCGTTCACACGCGCATAGCGGGTCGACCCGGACAATCGGGTCATGTGTGACGAGAAACCATGGGCGGCGAGTTAAGCGAGTTGGTAAACGGGGAGATAGGGATTTCGATGCCAGTATCCGATTTCGACCAACTCAAGCGCGGTCAGGCTCCGAAAGGGGCGAACGGCGGCACCCCTTCCGCCGAGCCCGCGCCGCCGCCGCACATCCGCATCCTCGACGTGACGCCGCAGATCGACGGCGGGCGCTTCGCCGTGAAGCGGACCGTCGGCGAGCGCCTCGAGGTCTCCGCCGAAATCTTCCGCGACGGACACGACGCGATTCGCGCCGTGCTCCGTTATCGCCCGCCGGGCGAAGCCGCCTGGCGCGAGGCGCCGATGGCCTGGATCGACCGCGAGGTCGACGGCGACCGCTGGGTCGGCTCCTTCGTCCCCGACCGCGAAGGCATCTGGACGTACGAGGTCGGCGCCTTCACCGACCACTTCGCCACCTGGCACGACGAGGTGAGCCGCAAGCGTGCCGCGGGTGGGGAGGACCTCTCCAGCGAGTTGATCGAAGGGGCCGAGCTGCTCCGCGCCACCCGGCCCGGCGCCGCGCTGATCGAGGGCCAGCGGATCGACGCCGCCTTGAAGGTCGTCGACGGCGACGCCGACCTGGAGACGAAGCTGGACACCGTCCTCAGCGCGCGCCTACTCGCTGCGATCGAGCGCGACCCCGAGCGGCGCGACTTCGTCACCGCCATCCCGCTGAGCGTCGAGGTCGAGCGCGAGCGCGCCCGCTTCGGCGCCTGGTATGAGCTCTTTCCGCGCTCCTGGGGCGGCTTCGACGGTGTCCGCGAGCACCTGCCGCGCCTCGCCGAGCTCGGCTTCGACGTGATCTACCTGCCGCCGATCCACCCGATCGGCCGCAAGAACCGCAAGGGCAAGAACAACTCCCTCACCGCCGGCCCCGACGATCCCGGCAGCCCCTGGGCGATCGGATCCGAGCTCGGCGGCCACGACGCGATCGACCCGGGTCTCGGCGACGTCGCCTCCTTCGAAGCGCTCGTCGTCGCCGCGCGCGAGCAGGGCATGGAGATCGCGATGGACTTCGCGATCCAGTGCAGCGCCGACCACCCGTGGCTGAAAGAACACCCCGAGTGGTTCAACCACCGCCCCGACGGCACCCTGAAGTATGCCGAGAACCCGCCGAAGAAATACCAGGACATCTACAACCTGAACTTCGACTCGGAGGACTGGAAGGGCCTCTGGGAGGCGCTGCGCGACATCGTCGTCCTCTGGGTCGAGCGCGGGGTCCGCGTCTTCCGCGTCGACAACCCACACACGAAGCCCCTGCCGTTCTGGGAATGGCTGATCGCCGACATCCGCGCCGCCCACCCCGACGTGATCTTCCTCGCCGAGGCCTTCACCCGCCGCGCGAAGATGATGGCGCTCGCCAAGCTCGGCTTCAGCCAGTCCTACACCTACTTCACCTGGAAGAACCGGAAGTGGGAGCTGCGCGAGTACATCGAGGAACTCGCCTACGAGACCGCCGACTACGCGCGGCCGAACTTCTTCGCCAACACCCCCGACATCCTCACCGAGTACCTGGTCGAGGGCGGCCCACCGGCCTTCGAGGCGCGCCTAGTCCTCGCCGCCACGCTCTCGCCGACCTACGGGATCTACTCCGGCTTCGAGAGCTTCGAGAACGTCCCGGTTGAACCGGGCAGCGAGGAGTACCTGGATTCGGAGAAGTACGAGGCCAAGGAACGCTCCCTGGACGGTCCGCTGCTGCCCCTGGTGACGCGCCTCAACGAGGCCCGCCGCGAGAACCCGGCGCTCCGGTACCTCTCCAACATCGCCTGGCTCGAGACCGAGAACGACCTGCTCATGGCCTACGCCAAGAGGTCCGGGGACAACACCGTGATCGTCGCCGTCAACCTCGACCCACACAACACCCAGGAGGGCGTCGTCAACGTCCCCGCCTGGCTCGGCACCGCGCCCGCCTTCCGCGTCCGCGACCTGCTCGACGACCAGCTCTACGACTGGTCGATCGGCCGCAACTACCTGCGGCTCGCGCCCGGGCAGCGGATGGCCCACGTGATGAAGGTGGAGCGCGGGTGAGCCGCTACACCACCGACGTCCATGCCGCGGTCGGCTCGCTGCGCCCCGGTGGGCGCGCCGCCGCGACCGACAACTCGAACCAGGCCCCGGACACCGAGGCCGCTCCCGAGCGCTGGTTCGAGTCCGAACCGCTCTGGTTCAAGTCCGCGGTCTTCTATGAGGTCCACGTCCGCGGCTTCTTCGACGGCAACGGCGACGGCATGGGCGATTTCCGTGGGCTGATCGAGAAGCTCGATTACATTCAGTGGCTCGGCGTCGACTGCGTCTGGCTGTTGCCGATGTATCCCTCGCCGCTGAAGGATGGCGGCTACGACATCTCCGCCTTCGACAGCATCCATCCGGACTACGGGAACCTGTCGGATTTCGAACGCTTCATCGGCGAGGCCCACCAGCGCGGCATCCGGGTCATCGCCGACCTGGTGATGAACCACACCTCCTCCGACCACGAGTGGTTCAAGGAGGCACGCGCGAACCCCGACTCGCCGAAACGCGACTGGTACGTGTGGTCCGAGGACCCGAAGAAGTACGACGACGTGCGGGTCATCTTCGTCGACACCGAGAAATCGAACTGGACCTGGGACGACCAGGCCAAGGCCTTCTACTGGCACCGCTTCTTCGAGAGCCAGCCGGACCTGAACTACGACAACCCCGAAGTCCAGGACGCGATGTTGGAGGTGCTGCGCTTCTGGTTCGACCGCGGGCTCGACGGCTTCCGCCTCGACGCCGTCCCCTACCTGTACGAGCGCGAAGGGACCAGTTGCGAAAACCTGCCGGAGACGCACACCTACCTCAAACGGGTGCGCGAGGAGATCGACGCCAACTACCCCGACCGAGTCCTGCTCGCCGAGGCAAACCAGTGGCCCGCCGACGTGGTCGACTACTTCGGCGACGGCGACGAGTGCCACATGGCGTTCCACTTCCCCGTGATGCCGCGCCTCTTCATGGCGCTGCGCCGCGAAGACGCGACCCCGATCGTCGAGATCCTCGAGCAGACGCCGGAGATCCCCGACTCCTGCCAGTGGGGCCTCTTCCTCCGCAACCACGACGAGCTGACGCTCGAGATGGTCACCGAGGAGGAGCGCGAATACATGTATGCGGAGTACGCGATGGACCCGCGGGCGAAACTGAACATCGGCATCCGCCGCCGCCTCGCGCCGCTCCTCGACAACGGCCGCGACGAGATCGAGCTGATGACCGCGATCCTCTTCAGCCTCCCCGGCAGCCCGATCCTCTACTACGGCGACGAGATCGGCATGGGGGACAACGTATATCTCGGCGACCGCGACGGCGTCCGCACCCCGATGCAGTGGACCGGGGACCGCAACGGCGGCTTCTCAACCGGCGACTTCGCCCAGATCTACGCGCCGCCTTCGATGGATCCGGTGTACGGGTATCAGGCGGTGAACGTCGAGGCGCAGCTCCGCACGCCCACCTCGCAGCTCCGCTGGATGCGCCGTTTCATCGCCCTGCGCAAGGAGCACCCGGTCTTCGGCCTCGGCGAGTACCGGCCTCTGAAACCGGAGAACACGCGGATTTACGCCCACATCCGCTGTTATGAAGAGGACATTATGCTCTGCGTCCACAACCTCTCGCGCTCGGCCCAGGCGGTCGAACTCGACCTCTCCGAGTATGAGGGCCGCTATCCGGAAGAGATGTTCGGGCACTCCCGCTTCCCCCGGATCGGCTCGCTTCCCTACCTGTTGACGCTCGCGCCGCGCGGCTTCTTCTGGTTTCGCCTGGTGAGCGAGGAAGAGGCGGAGGGAGACCGATGAGCGAGGTGGGGATAGATCTCGAGCAGCTGACCGAGTGGCTGGTGGAGCGGCGCTGGTTCGCATCCAAGTCGCGCGAGCTGAGCCAGGTCGGGGTGATCGACACCCCGTTGCTTGACGCCGAGCACCCGCAGCTGCGGATCGCCCTGGTCGAAGTCCACTTCGGCGCCGGCACCCACGAGATCTACCAGGTGCCGATCGCGATCGACTCGGACGAGCTGCCCGCCGAGGCGCGGATCGCGGTCGCCGACGGCGGCGAGCAGATCGTCTACGACCTGATGGCCGAGCGGCGCGACCCGCCGCGGCTGATGAAGCTGATCGCGGCCGGCGGCCAGGTCGCCTCGGCCGAGGGCCGCGTCGTCTTCGCCTGGCGCGAGGGCGCGCAGCCGGTGCCGGAGGGCGCCGAGGCGCGCCCGATCGCCTCCGAGCAGTCCAACAGCTCGGTCGCCTTCGGTGAGAACGCGATCCTCAAGGTCTACCGCCGGGTCGAGGCCGGCGTGAACCCGGAGCTGGAGATGCTCCGCTTCCTGAACGAGCGCGGCTTCCGCCACGTCCCCGGCCTGCTCGGCTGGTACGAGTACGAAGGGCGCCCCGCCGACGCGACCCTCGGCGTCGTCCAGGAGTTCATCGCCGACGGTCGCGACGGCTGGGAGATGGTGCTCGACGGGTTGGCCGGAGATCCGGGCTCGCTGCTCGAGCCGCTCCGTACCCTCGGCCGCACGGTCGGGGAAATGCACACGGTGCTGGCGAGCGACCCGACCGATCCCGTCTTCGCGCCGGAGGAACGCGGCAACGAGTCGCTCGCCCTCTACACCGCGAGTCTCGACGAATCGATCGAACGCGCCTTCCTCGATCTGCCCGAGGACGAGGCGCTCGCGCCGATCGCCCACCGCGGCGAGGAGCTACGCGACCAGCTGCGCGGTCTCGCCGGGATCGGTGGCGCCGGGATGGCGATCCGAGTCCACGGCGACATGCACCTCGGCCAGGCCTTGTTCAGTGATCCTGGCTCGGACCGCGGCTGGACGATCCTCGACTTCGAGGGCGAGCCCGCCCGGCCGCTGCCCGAGCGCCGCACCAAGTCTTCGCCGCTCCGCGACGTCGCGGGCTTGCTGCGCTCGCTCGCCTACGCGCCACTCGCCGCCCGACTGCAGCGGAAGGCCGACGTCCCCGAGGACTGGGAGCCGCGCGCCCGCCAGGACTTCCTCGACGGCTACCTCGACGCGATCGACCCGACGCTCCTGCCCGCGACCAAGCGGGAGGTGGACCAGCTGCTGGCGATCTACGAGCTCGAGAAAGCGGTCTACGAGCTGAACTACGAGCTCGGTCACCGGCCCGATTGGGTGGGGATCCCGGTTGCGGGTATCACCAGGCTGTTGGAGGTGGAGACCGTATGACCGAGATCGACCGGCTGATACACCGCGAACACCACGATCCCCACAGCCTGCTCGGGGTGCACCAGAACGGCAAGGGCAAGGTCGTGCGTGCCTACCGGCCGGCGGCCGAGAAGGTCGTCGCCCGGCCGGCCCGCGGCGCCTCGGTGGAGCTGGAGAAGGTCCACCCGGCGGGCCTCTTCGAAGGGCCGATCGAGGACGCGAGTTACGAGCTCGAGATCACCTACGTCGACGGTGGCCCCTACACGATCCGCGACCCCTACTCGTTCCCGCCGACCCTCGGCGAGATGGACCTGCACCTGATCGGCGAGGGTCGCCACGAGGACCTCTACGGCAAGCTCGGCGCGCACGTCCAGGAGATCGACGGGGTGCTCGGCACGGCCTTCGCGGTCTGGGCGCCCGGCGCCCGCTCGGTCAGCGTCGTCGGCGCCTTCAACGACTGGCGCGGGGACCTCGACCAGATGCGTTCGCTCGGCGCCTCCGGGATCTGGGAGATCTTCATCCCCGGTGTCTTCGACGGCACACCGTACAAGTTCGAGATCATCACCGCCTCCGGCGAGCAGCGACTGAAGGCCGACCCGGTCGCCTTCGCCACCACGGTGCCGCCGCAGACCGACTCGGTCGTCTTCCGCTCGACCCACGAGTGGACCGACGACGAGTGGATGGAGCGTCGGCGCGAGACCGAGCCGAGCGCCGGCCCGGTCTCGATCTACGAGGTGCACCTCGGCTCCTGGCGGAAAATCGTCGAGGACGGGGAGGAGCGCTCGCTCACCTACTCGGAGTTGGCCGACGACCTCGTCGCCTACGTCACCGACATGGGCTTCACCCACGTCGAGCTGATGCCGGTGATGGAGCACCCGTTCGGCGGCTCCTGGGGCTACCAGGTGACCAGCCAGTTCGCGCCGACGTCCCGCTACGGCTCCCCCGACGAGCTCCGCGCCTTCGTCGACAAGCTGCACGGAGCGGGGGTCGGCGTGATCCTCGACTGGGTTCCGGCCCACTTCCCGCGCGACGACTGGGCGCTCGCCCGCTTCGACGGCACCGCGCTCTACGAGCACGCCGACCCACGTCGCGGCGCCCATCCGGAGTGGGGCACGCTGATCTACAACTACGGCCGGCATGAGGTGCGGAACTTCCTCACCGCGTCGGCCCTCTTCTGGCCCCGCGAGTACCACGCCGACGGGATCCGCGTCGACGCCGTCGCCTCGATGCTCTACCTCGATTACTCGCGCCCCGAGGGGGCCTGGGTCCCGAACGAGTTCGGCGGCAACGAGGACCTCGAGGCGGTCGAGTTCCTCAAGGGCATGAACGAGACGCTCCACCGGCGCGAGCCCGGGATCGTCTCCGCGGCCGAGGAGTCGACCGCCTGGCCCGGCGTCTCACGGCCGACCTACCTCGGCGGCCTCGGCTTCGGCTTCAAGTGGAACATGGGCTGGATGCACGACACGCTCGGCTACTTCGGCTACGACCCGATCTACCGCAGCTACCACCACCACGAGTTGACCTTCAGCCTCGTCTACGCCTTCACCGAGAACTTCATCCTGCCCCTGTCCCACGACGAGGTCGTGCACGGCAAGGGCTCGATGTTGGAGAAGATGGCCGGGGACCGCTGGCAGAAGCTGGCGAACCTGCGGGCCCTCTACGCCTACATGTGGGCGCATCCCGGGAAGAAGCTTCTCTTCATGGGCAACGAGATCGCCCAGGAGGCGGAGTGGAGCTATGAGCGCTCGCTCGACTGGCACCTGCTGGAGCGGCCCGAGCACGCCGGGATCCAAAGCCTGGTGCGGGACCTGAACGGCCTCCTGCGCGCCGAGCCCGCGCTGTATGACCGCGACTT
This sequence comes from Actinomycetota bacterium, assembly GCA_018268605.1. Classification (GTDB taxonomy): domain Bacteria; phylum Actinomycetota; class Thermoleophilia; order Solirubrobacterales; family 70-9; genus VAYN01. The sequence continues at coordinate 10,087 of JAFDWG010000035.1, forward strand.
CGACGGCGACGGCTTCTACTGGCTCGAGGCCAACGACGCGGCGCGCAACGTGGTCGCGTTCGCGCGCACCTCGCGCGGTGGAGGACGCACCATCGTCTGCGTCGCCAACCTCTCGCCGATCCCGCGCGAGGGCTACCGGGTCGGCCTGCCGAAGCCGGGGCTCTGGACTGAGATCCTGAACACCGACTCGCGCCATTACGGCGGCGGCGACGTCGGCAACGGCGGCGGGGTGGAGGCCGAGCCGATCGGCTGGCACGAGCAGCCTTTCTCGGCCGAGTTGACCCTGCCGCCGCTCGGCGTCGTCTGGCTGCGGCCGGACGCGTCTTGAGCTCCTACTCGTGGGAAGCCCGATTCGGGGCTGTCCCTACCGCTGACGGGCGAGTCGAGTTCCGCGTCTGGGCACCTAAGGCGAAGGAGTCGGTGGCGATCAGGCTTGCCGGGCAAGGCGAGCAGATTCTCGAGCCGGAGGGGTATGGCATCTATTCCGATGTCATCGAAGCTGCACCAGGGGACGACTACTACGTGCTGCTTGACGGAAAACGTCGCCCTGACCCTTGCTCTCGTTTCCAGCCAAAAGGGATTCGCGGCCCATCGCAGATAGTCGATACGTCCGCTTTCACCTGGACGGCTGATGTTCCCGGAGTAAGCGACCTCGTGGTCTACGAGATGCACGTCGGCTGCTTCACCCCCGAGGGAACCTTCGACGCGGCGATCGCCGATCTGCCGCGCCTCGCCGAGCTCGGCGTCACCGCGGTCGAGGTGATGCCGGTCGCCGCCTTCCCGGGGCAGCGCGGGTGGGGCTACGACGGGATCTACATCTACGCGCCGTTCGCTCCCTACGGCGGCCCCGCGGGCCTCGCCCGGTTCGTCGACGCCGCTCACGGAGCGGGCCTCGCGGTGATCCTCGACTGCGTCTACAACCACCTGGGTACCTCCGGCACGAAGGCGATGACCGACTTCGGGCCCTACTTCACCGATGGTCACCAGACCGGCTGGGGCAAAGGCCTGAACTACGACGCCGCGCAGTCGGACCCGGTGCGCGAATGGGCGATCCAGAACGCCGAGATGTGGGTCCGGGACTACAAGATCGACGGCCTGCGCCTGGACGCCGTGCACGCGATCCTCGACGAGAGTCCGACCCACCTGGTGGCCGAGCTGACCGCGCGCGTCCATGCCATCCGACAGGATGCGACGGTGATAGCCGAGAGCAACGCCAACGATCCCGCCACCATCCGACCGCCCGCGATGGGGGGCTGGGGCGTCGACGCGCAGTGGGCCGATGACTTCCACCATTCGCTGCGGACCCTGCTGACCGACGAGCGCCAGGGCTACTACGCGGACTTCGGGACGGTCGCCGACCTGGCGAAGGCCTTCGATCGCCCCTTCGTCTACGACGGGCAGTACTCGGTGGCGCGTGAGAAGCGCGTCGGGGCGCCCGCCGAGGACCGGGCGCCGGCCCAGTTCGTCGTCTGCTCCCAGAACCACGACCAGGTCGGCAACCGTGCCCTCGGCGACCGGATGCCGCCCCCGGCGCGCCCGTTGGCGGCGCTCTGCACGCTGCTCTCGCCGTTCACTCCGATGCTCTTCATGGGCGAGGAGTACGGCGAGGAAGCGCCCTTCCAGTTCTTTACCGACCACATCGAGAAGAAGATCGCCGAAGCGACCCGCAAGGGGCGGCGCAAGGAGTTCGAAGCCTTCGTCGAGTTCGCGGGCGAAGTGCCGGACCCGCAGGACGTCGCGACCTTCGAGAACTCGAAGCTGAGTCGGGAGGAGAACCTCGAGATCGCCGCGCTCTACCGTCGCCTGCTGGCGCTCCGGCGCGAGATCCGCGGCGAGGCCGAGGTTGCCTTCGACGAGGACGAGCGCTGGCTGCGGGTGCGTCGCGGAGGCCACGAGATCGTCTGCAACTTCAGCGACGAGGAGCGCCGGGTTCCCTGCGAGCTGGGGGAGATCGTCCTGGCGACCCACCGGGCCGATCTGGTGAGTGGCGCCGTCACCCTTCCCGCGCTCGCCGGCGCGGTGCTGCGATGAGCGACGTCGAGAGTCGCGAGCCAGAGCGCGCGGTGCTGCCCGGCGAACCGTTCCCGCTCGGGGCGATCTGGGACGGCGGCGGGACCAACTTCTCGCTCTTCTCCGAGCACGCCGAGCGCGTAGTCCTCTGCCTCTTTGACGCCGAGGGTGTCGAAGAGCGGATCGAGCAGGACCGCGGCGAAGCCCACAACTGGCACTGCTACCTGCCCGGCGTCGGGCCCGGCCAGTGCTACGGCTACCGCGTCTTCGGGCCCTACGATCCGGGCGCCGGGCACCGCTTCAACGGCCGCAAGCTCCTGGTCGATCCCTACGCGAAGGCGATCGACGGGGAGCCCGACTGGGACCGCGCCAACGTCCTGCCCTACGTCCCCGACGGCTCCGAGGAGGCCGATCTCGAAGCCGACGACGAAGACGACGTGGCGGCGATGCCGCGCTCGGTCGTCGCCGATCCGGCCTTCGACTGGGAGGGCGTCCAGGCGCCGCGCACCCGTTGGGCGGAGACGATCATCTACGAGACCCACGTCAAAGGCTTCACGATGAAGCACCCGGGCGTGCGCGAGGACCTGCGCGGCACCTACGCCGGGCTCGCCTCCGACGCGGCGATCGAGCACCTCCTCTCGCTCGGCGTCACCGCGGTCGAGCTGATGCCGGTCCACCACATCGTCTCGGAGAGCTTCCTCCACGACGACGGCTACACCAACTATTGGGGCTACTCGACGCTCGGCTACTTCGCACCGCACTCCGACTACGCCGCCACCGGCACGGCGGGCGAGCAGGTGCGCGAGTTCAAGGGGATGGTGAAGGCCCTGCACCGGGCCGGCATCGAGGTGATCCTCGACGTGGTCTACAACCACACCGCCGAGGGCAACCACCTCGGGCCGATGCTCTCCTTCCGCGGGGTCGACAACCAGGCCTACTACCGCCTCGTGCCCGACGACCCGCGCTTCTACATGGACTTCACCGGGACCGGCAACTCGCTGAACGTCGTCCACCCGAGCGTCCTGCGGATGATCATGGACAGCCTCCGCTACTGGGTGATCGACTGCCACGTCGACGGGTTCCGCTTCGACCTCGCCTCGGCGCTGGCGCGCGAGCTGCACGACGTCGACAAGCTCTCGGCCTTCTTCGACGTGATCCACCAGGACCCGATCCTGTCCCAGGTGAAGCTGATCGCCGAGCCCTGGGACGTCGGCCCGGGCGGCTACCAGGTGGGGAACTTCCCGGTGCTGTGGGCGGAGTGGAACGGGATCTACCGGGACTCGATGCGGGACTTCTGGCGCGGCCAGGGCTCGCTCGGCGACTTCGCGGGGCGCTTCACCGGATCCTCGGACCTGTATGAGCCCGAAGGCCGCCCGCCGCACTCCTCGATCAACTTCATCACCGCCCACGACGGCTTCACGATGCGCGACCTCGTCTCCTACAACGAGAAGCACAATGAGGCCAACTACGAAGGCAACGAGGGTGGGAGCGACGACAACCGCTCGTGGAACTCGGGGGTCGAGGGCCCGACCGACGACCCGGCAGTCGAGGAGCTGCGCGGCCGACGACATCGCAGCATGCTCGCCACCCTGCTCCTGTCCCAGGGGGTGCCGATGTTGCTCGGCGGCGACGAGATGTCCCGCACCCAGGAAGGCAACAACAACACCTGGTGCCTGGACACCGAGCAGTCCTGGTTCGACTGGGACCTGCTCGAGCAAAACGACGAGCTGGTCGAGTTCACCCGCCGGCTGATCGGGCTGCGGCGGCGCCATCCGGTGCTGCGGCGCGCCTACTTCCTTACCGGCGAAGAACCGCTCGCCTCGGGGCTGCCCGACGCCTGGTGGTTCCGACCGGACGGCCTGCGGATGACGCGGCGCAACTGGCAGGACGGCGGGGCGCGGTGCCTCGGCGTCTTCCTCAACGGGCAGGAGCTGCCGGGGACCGATGAGGCGGGCGAGCGGATCACCGACGATTCCTTCCTCGTCCTCTTCAACGGCGGTGGCGACGACATGGACTTCCGGCTGCCGACGCGTCGCTTCGGCGCGATGTGGACGGTGGAGCTGACCACCGCCGAACCCGAGGTGTTGCCCGAGGGCGAACGGGTGGCGCCGCGGACCACGGTCAGCGTGCCGGGCTGGTCGGTCGTGCTGATGCGCCGGGTCGCGCGGTGATCGCCACCTACAGGCTGCAGCTGGGGCCGGGCATGACGTTCGGCCACGTGAGGTCCCTGGTCCCCTACCTGAGGGAGCTCGGGATCAGCCACGTCTACCTGTCGCCGTCCTTCCAGGCGCAGGAGGGCTCGACCCACGGCTACGACGTGATCGATCCGACGCAGATCTCCGAGGCGCTCGGCGGTGAGGAGGGCCTGCGGGCGATCCGTGAGGCCGGGATCGGGGTCATCCTCGACATCGTCCCGAACCACATGGCCGCGGTGGACGGGAACCGCTATTGGGCCGACGAGGAGCTGCGCGAGAAGTACTTCGACCTCGATCCCGTGAGCGGCCGCTGGCGGCGCTTCTTCGACATCGACGAACTCGCGGGCGTCCGGCAGGAGGACTCCGAGGTCTTCGAGGAGACCCACAAGCTGCCGCTGCACCTGGTCGCCGAAGGAGTGGTCGACGGGCTGCGGGTCGACCATCCGGACGGGCTCGCCGACCCCACGGGCTACCTGGCGCGGCTCCGCGAGCGCGGGGTTGGCCGGGTCTGGGTCGAGAAGATCCTCGAGGCCTCAGAGGAGTTGCGCGACTGGCCGGTCTCGGGGACGGTCGGCTACGAGTTCCTGAACGACGCCGCCGCCCTCTTCGTCGACCCGGCCGGGGAGGAGGCGCTGACCGCCCTCTACCGCGACCTCACCGGTGAGCGACGCGAGTTCCACGAGGTCGCCGACGAGGCGAAGCTCCAGCAGGCGAGCACCACCTTCCAGCCCGAGGTCGATCGCCTGCGGCGGCTCGTCGACGCCCCCGAGATGGAGCGCGCCCTGGCGTCCCTACCGATCTACCGCACCTACGTGCGCCCGACGGGTGTCGGGTACGACCCCGACCCGGCGGCCGTCGAGGCGCCCGGGTCGGTCGCGCCGGAAGACCGCGAGGCGATCGAAGTCGCTCGCGAACGCGGCATGCCCGAGGAGACCGCCGAGCGGCTCACGCTCGAACGCGACGCGCCGCCCGAGTTCGTCACCCGCTTCCAGCAGACCACTCCGGCGATCACCGCCAAGGGCGTCGAGGACACTGCCTTCTACCGCGACGTGCGGCTGCTGGCGCTGAACGAGGTCGGCGGCGACCCGGGCCGCTTCAACCTCTCGGTCGCCGACTTCCACGCCCGCTGCGGGGAGCGCGCCCGCCGCTTCCCGGAGAACCTGCTGATCACCCAGACGCACGACACCAAGCGCAGCGGCGACTCGCGCGCCCGCATCGGTGCGCTGGCCGGGATCGCCGAGGAGTGGAGCAAGGAGGTGCGGCGTTGGTTCGAGCTGGCGGCGCCTCTGCGGGCCGAGGTCGACGGTCGCGCCGCTCCCGACCCGACCGAGGAGTACCTGATCTACCAGACCCTCGTCGGCGTCTGGCCCGCCTCCGCCGAGCGGGTCGAAGAGTACGTCCGCAAGGCCCTACGCGAGGCGAAGCGCAACTCCAGATGGGTCGAGCCCGACGAGGAGTGGGAGGGGGCGGTGCTCGAGTTCGTCCGCCGTCTCTACGACCCGGGCGAGCTCCACGACGCGATCTCCTCCCTCGCCACCAGGCACATGCCCCGCGGCGAGCGAGCCGCCGTCGGCCAGCTCCTCCTCAAGCTGACGACGCCGGGCATCCCCGACGTCTACCAAGGGGACGAGCTCTGGGCGCTCTCGATGGTCGACCCCGACAACCGCCGCCCGGTCGACTGGGACGAGCGCCGCGAAGCGATCGCCGCCCTCGACTCAGGAGCACAGGTCGATCGAGCCAACGTGAAGATGCACCTGATCCGCCGCGCACTGGCGCTCCGGGCACGCCGTCCCGAGCCGTTCGCCGGGGCCTATCGCCCTTTGCGGGCATCCGTATCCCTTTGCGCGTTCGCCCGCGGCGAGGACGAGATCGTCGCCGTCACCGCCGTCCGCGACGACACCGCGGGCGCAACCTTCCGCCTCCCCGAGGGCACCGCCGGAGAGTGGCGCGATGTCCTCGCCGGCTCGGGCCCCGATGGCGGTCGCACCCTCACCCTCGGCGCCGAGCCTTCCTTCGACGAAGTCCGCCTCCCCGGCTGGCCCGTCGCCCTCCTCGAGCGCGCCTGAGGCTGCTCAGGCCCTACTTCTTGGTGTGGCCGGGCGCTTCGGCGGATCGCCCGGGAGGCGAGGCGGCTTCGGCCGGTTCCGGTTCCGCCGCTTCACTGGTGGCCGCTTCGTCCGAGGCGCCTTCGTCCGTGGCCTGGGGATGGCCCGTAGCGCTTGGGGCAGCTTCGGCCCTTTCCGGTGACGGCGTTTCCGGCTTCGTCTTCGATTCGGTCGCGGAGGCGGGCTTCGATTCGGGGCTCGAAGGCTGCACGGGATGCGACGGGTGGCTTGGGCGCGAGGGATGCGTCGGATGCGCCGGGTGGGTCGGATGTACGGGCTGGGTCGTGGGGGTCGAGCGTTCCGACGTGGGGTGGGCGGGGTGTTCCGGGCGGGCCGGGCGTTCGATCTGGGGTGCCGCTGATCGGTCTTCCGCCGGCTTCGCTTCCCGGCCGATTTCCGGCGCGTCCGCATTCGAGGCAGCGACTTCGGCCGTGGCCGGGGCTGAAGTCGGCGCCCGGTTCTGCCCTCGCGCGACCGATGCCGGCCGGCCGGCGATCCTCGCGGTCTTCAGCCCGACCTCGCTCACGCCGCTCGGCCGGAAGAAGCGCCGCGCAGGCGATGCGGAGCCCCCAGGGGAGGGCAGGGCACCCGACTCGTTCGCGACTGCAGCATCGGGGGCGGCCTTCGTGACCGGCGCCGGAGGATTCGCCCCGCTCCCGGACGAGTGGCCGCCGAACAGATGCGAGTGGTCGACCGCTACCGCGCTCGCCCCCACCACGGCGACGATCGCCGCCGTCGACTTCAGGATCGCCCCGGTCGAGGCGACCTTCGCCGCCGCCCCACCGGCGAGGCCGGCCGCGCCCGCGCTGCCGGATCCGGCCGCCGCG
>JAFDWG010000360.1 GCA_018268605.1 Actinomycetota bacterium
GTCGATCATCTGGCAGTAGAGCTCGAAGCCGACCGCGGCGACGTGCCCCGACTGCTCGTCGCCGAGCAGGTTGCCGGCGCCGCGGATGTCGAGGTCGCGCATCGCGATGCGGAAGCCCGAGCCGAGCTCGGTGTGGTCGGCGAGGGTCGAGAGGCGCGCCGCCGCGTCCTCGGTCAGCGCCTCGGCGCTCGGGTAGAGCATGTAGGCGTAGGAGCTCTCGCGAGACCGCCCGACCCGGCCGCGGATCTGGTAGGCCTGACTCAGCCCGAGTTGGTCGGCGCGCTCGACGATCAGCGTGTTCGCGGTCGGGATGTCGAGGCCGGACTCGATGATCGTCGTCGTCACCAGCACGTCGGCCTCGCCGCGCAGGAAGGCGAGCATCGTTTCCTCCAGGCTGTGCTCGTCCATCTGCCCGTGCGCTTCGAGGAAGCGGGCGCCGGGGACGAGGCCACGGAGGCGCTCGGCGACCTCGAACAGCGAGTCGATCCGGTTGTGGAGGACGAAGGCCTGGCCACCGCGCTCGATCTCGCGCGAGAGCGCCTTTTTCACCAGCGCCTCGTCATACGGCCCGACGTAGGTACGGACCGGACGGCGGCCCTCGGGCGGCGTCTCGATCACCGAGATGTCGCGCAGGCCCGCGAGGCTCATCTGCAGCGTGCGCGGGATCGGCGTCGCCGACATCGCCAGCACGTCGACTTTCAGTTTCAGCTGGCGCAACAGCTCCTTCTGTTTGACGCCGAACCTCTGCTCCTCGTCGACGATCACGAGGCCGAGTTCCTTGGCGCGGACGTCGCGCGAGAGCAGCCGGTGCGTGCCGATCAGGATGTCGACCTTGCCCTCCTCGAACTCGCGGAGGACGGCTTTCGTCTCCGCCGCCGGGCGCAGGCGGGAGATGCCCTCGACCCGGAACGGCAAGTCGGCCAGGCGCTCTTTGAAGGTGCCCCAGTGCTGCTGGGCGAGGATCGTCGTCGGCACCAGCATCATCACCTGGAGCCCGTCGGCGGCCGCCTTCACCGCCGCGCGCAGCGCCACCTCGGTCTTGCCGAAGCCGACGTCGCCGCAGACCAGGCGGTCCATCGGGCGCTCCGATTCCATGTCGCCCTTGACCGCTTCGATCGCCTCGATCTGGTCGGCGGTCTCGCGGTAGGGGAAGTTCGACTCCAGCTCGATCTGCCACTCGCCGTCCGGCGCGTAGGCGTGGCCTTTGCGGGTTTTGCGCTCGGCGTAGAGGTTGAGCAGTTCGCCCGCCAGCGCGCCCGCCGCTTTGCGCGCCCGTGCCTTCAGGTTCTGCCAGCGTTTGCCGCCCAGCGCCGACAGCGTCGGTTCTCCCCCCGCGCCGACATAGCGGCTGAGCTTCGCCAGTTGTTCGGTCGGGACGAAGACGCGGTCCTCGCCTTTGTATTCGAGGTAGAGGTAGTCGCGGGTGACGCCGCCGATCTCGCGCGTCTCGAAGCCGGCGAAGCGGGCGACGCCATGGTCCTCGTGGACGACGTAGTCGCCGACCCGCAGCTCCGAGAAGGCGAGGCGGCCGCGGCCACCGCCGGTCGCGGGCGTCTCCTCGGCGCGGCGGCGCCGGTGGACGAGGCGGCGGAACGGATAGACGGCGAGTTTCAGCTCCGGCGCGACGAAGCCCTCGCGCAGGCGCGCCTCGGCGAAGGAGAGGCCTGGGTCGGGGCTGAGGTGGCCGCCTTCGAGGACCCGCGCCTCGAGGCGGTCGAGCCCGTAGCGGGCGCGCTCGGCCTCCCCCATCGAGTCGAAGGCGATCACGGTGCGGTAGCCGGAGCGGACGAGTTTCTCGAGCTCCGACTCGGCCTCCTTGATCGAGCGGGCGGGGCTCTCGGCGCGCGAGGCGCGGAAGGCGTCGGCGTCGTTCTCGCCGACCGCGGTCAGGGACAGCGCCGCGCGCTCGTTCAAGGGCTCGGCGACGTCGACGTAGAGGCGGCGCGCATCCTCGTCCTTCATCGAGGTCGTCGCGTCCTCCCAGACGTCGCGTAGGGCGGGCTCGACGTCCTCGGGAGCGGCGAGGACGACGGCGGCGTTCGCCGGGACGAGGTCGAGCGGGGCGCGGAACTGGTCGAGCGGCAGGAGCTCACCGAGGTCGGTCGCGCCCGGCTCGCCTTCGGCGGCCTCGAGCGCTGCCAGGGCGGCGAGCTCGCGGTGGTCCGCGTCGAGCTCGGCCGCCGGCGCCAGCTCCACCACCTCGGCGTCGCCGAGGCTCCGCTGGGTGAAGGTCGAGAACCAACGCATCGAGTCGACCTCGTCGCCGAACAGCTCGATCCGGACCGCGCGTTCCTCGGTCGCCGGGTAGACGTCGAGGATGCCGCCGCGGACGGCGAACTGGCCTCGTTCCTCGACCTGCTCCACGCGTTCGTAGCCCGCCGCGACGAGCTCCTCGGCGACGGCGCCGAGGTCGACTTCGTCGCCCTTGGCGATTTCGAAGCCCGCCGGGCGCAGCGAGGCGTCCGGCACCGCCTCGGCCAGCGCGACCGCGGAGGCGACGACGATCGCGTCGGTTTCGCGGGAGAGCGCGTCGAGGGCGTCGATCCGCAGCCCGACGAGATGCGGCGGCGGCGTCACCGAGGAGGCGTAACCGGTCCCACGCGAGGGATAGAGGCGGACCCGCCGCGGGGCAAGGAAGGCGCGCAGGTCGGCGGCGAGATCGCGCGCGGCGCGGTCGTCGGCGGCGACGAGCAGCGCCGGGCGTCCCGCCAGCCCCCGGTCGTCCTCGAGCAACGCTGCGAGCAGCAGCGGTCGCAGCGTCTGGGACGCGCGCAGGCTGACGCCCTCGCCCCCGTCGGCGGCGGCGAGCACGTCGGAGGCGAGCGCGTGGACGCGCTCGTTCTCGGCGGCGAGATCTAGAAGGGGTCGGAGGCTCATGGCACGCAGGACGGCCGGATCAACCGATCCGGCCGCTGCTTCCAGTGTACGAACCCGCGGGCGTCAGCTCTTGACCGTGAACTGGTACTTCGTCACAGCAGCGGACTGCCGGTCGGACGCCTCGGCGAACGGCGGAGTACGAGGGGACGTTCGTCTAGCCGGGGAAGCCGAGGCCGCGCACGTGCTCGACCTGGCCGGCGCCCTCGGTGGCGGAGCGGCCCTCGATGTCGTCCCACTCGTGGAGCATGCGCTTCAGGCGGGCGACGGCCTCGGGTGGGTGGGCGGCGACGGAGGCGGCCAGGGCGAGGGCCGACTCCTCGGTCGCGGCCGCGGGGGCCACCCGGTTGATCAGGTTGAGGCGCAGGGCCTCGTCGGGGCCGACCGTGCGCGAGGTGAGGAGGAGGTACTTGGCGGCGGCGAGGCCACAGAGGGTGACGAGGCGGGCCGGGCCGACCGGCATGCCGAGTGCGGCGCCGGGGAAGCGCATCCGCAGGTTCGAGCCGCCGACCCGCATGTCGCAGGCGATCGCGATCTCGGCGCCGCCGCCGACGACATCGCCGTGACAGGCCGCCACGGTCGGCTTGGGGAAGGAGACGATGGCGTCGTAGAGCGCCGAGAACTGCTCCATCCGCGCCACGTGACCGTCGTGGTCGAGGTCCTCGCGCACGTCGGCGCCTGCCGAGAACCCCATGTGGTCGGTGGAGGAGAAGACGAGAACGCGGACCGCGTCGTCGCCCCGCGCCACCGCCAGGTGCTCGAGCAGCTCGCCAAGCATCTGCCCGTTGATCGCGTTCCGCGCCTTCGGTCGATCCAACCGGATCAGCGCGACGCCATCCTCGGCGACCTCGTAGGTGGTGACGGCAGCGGGCTCGGCGGAATCGCTCATGCGAAGGAACTTATTAGAGGGCGTATGTTCGGCGCAGGAAACGGTCGAACTGCGGGACCGTGAAGGCCGCCAGGCCGCGGCCGGGCGTGTAGAGGAGGCCTTTCTCGATGAGGCGCGAACGAATCGGGCCCAGCTGCTCGGAGGTGCGGTCGAGCAGTCCGGCGACGTCCTTCGCTCGCTGCGGCCCCGGGCCGAGCTCGGCCATCGCGCGGAGATACCGCTGCTCCAACCCGCTCGTGCGCTCGATCCGCACCCGGAAGAAGCCGCCGTCTAGCTTCGCCTCGATCGCGGCCTGCGCGGGACCGATGTCGTCGAGGGTCACCGGCGACTTCTCGATCGAGGTCCAGAGCATGCTGCCGTACTCCTGGAGGAAGTACGGATACCCCTCCGTGTAGGCGACAACGGCGGCCAAGGCATCCGCTTCGAAGGCGACGCCCAGACGCTCCGCCGGCTCCGCCAGAGCCCGCGCCGCCGCATCGTCGGAGAGGCGACCGATCTGCGGGAACTTGAAAAGTCGCTCAGCGTAGGACTTCGCCTCGCCGGCAAGTCGCGGCAACTGGGGCAGGCCCGCGCCGACCAGGGTGATCGGCAGCTGCCGCTGGACCGTCTTATGGATCGCCGCGATCAGTGCCTCGAACTCCGCGAGGTCGAGGTACTGAACCTCGTCGATGAGGAAGACGACACCGACTCCGTGCTCCTGCGCCGCCTCGCCGAGGGCGACGAGCAGATCGGTGAGGTCCTCGTCGAGTCTGCCGCTGTCGGCGAGGCCCTCGGCGGGCTCGACCTCGAATCCCGCGGTGACGCTTCCGTCGGAGCCGGCCGTCAACTGGAACGAGCGCAGGACGGTGGCCGCATGGGCCGCGCGACTCTTCCAGCGTGCTCGCGGCGCCACCTGGAGAAGAGCGCGGCGTGCCAGATTCGCCATCCGTCCTCCGAAGTCGGAGTTCTTGGTGATCTCCGCCTCGACCGTGACCCAATCTGCTTCTCGGGCCATCTCCTCGAATTTCGTCAGGAGGACCGTCTTGCCGACCCCGCGGAGGCCCGTGATGAGCATCGACTGTTCGGTGTGGCCTTTCAGCAGGCGGGAAAGGAGAATCTGGAAGCGCTCCAACTCCTCGTCGCGACCTACCAAGGCGGGTGGGCTGGCCCCGGCATTCGGCGTGTAAGGGTTGTCCTGCGCGCGCATCCCACGGTCATCTTATCTTTCTTTACATGACTTAACAAATACTGTTAAAACGTGTCAAGACTGTCAAGGCTGCTCGGAACCAGTCAGCCGCTCGATCAGCCGCTCGGTCTCGCGGACGGAGTCGTCGACCAAAGCCTCCACTTCCGCCGGCGGCTCGCGGAACTTGCCGAGGACCCAGGCGGAGACGATCTCGGGGTCGGTCGAGTCGGGCCGGCCGACGCCGATCCGGACGCGCCAGAAACCGGCGGAGCCGAAACCGCGTTTGAGCGACTTGAGGCCGTTGTGGCCGGCCAGGCCTCCCCCCTCCCGTACGCGGATCTCACCGAAGGGGATGTCGATCTCGTCGTGGAGGACGATCGTCTTCTCGAGCGGCGCCTTCAGCGCCCCGCGCGCCGGGCCCGCCGAGTCGCCGACGGCGTTCATGTAGGTCATCGGCATGAGGATCGCGACGCGGGGACCACCCGGACCGGTCCGCCCTTCCCACAACTCGCCCTTGTACTTGGACTTCGGCTTGCCGAGATCCCAGCGGCGCGCCAGCTCGCGGGCGACGTCGAAGCCGATGTTGTGACGATCGCGGGCATGCTCGGGCCCGGGGTTGCCGAGGCCGACGATCAGGATGCGATCGCCGTCGCCATCGCGGCCTCGGCTGAAGATGGACACGGCTCGGAGAGCCGGAGGGCCCTACTCGCCCTCGGAGTCGCCGCCCGAGTCGCCGTCGCCCTCGGACTCGCCGCCCTCGGCGGTCTCGCCGACCAGTTCGGTCTCCTCCTCGACCTCCGGCGCGGCCTCTTCGACGCGCGGCGGGGCGAGAGTGGCGATGGTGACCTCCTCCGGGTCTTCGGCGACGAAGGTGACGCCGTTCGGCGCGGTGACCGCGGAGAGCTGCAGGGTGTCGTTGATCTCCATCGCGGAGACGTCGACGACGATTTTGTCCGGGATGTCGGTCGGCAGCGCTTCCACGAGGATCTCGCGGGTGACGTGCTCAAGGACGCCGCTCTGTTTGACGCCCGGCGCGTCCTCCACACCCTCGAGCTCGATCAGGACTTCCGCCTGGATCGCCTCGTCGAGCTTGACCTCCTGGAGGTCGATGTGGCGCAGGGTCCCTTTCACCGGGTGCAGCTGCTGCTCCTTGACCACGACCGGGCGGGCTTTGCCGCCGTCGATCGAGAGGTCGAACAGCGCGGCGCCCTCGGCGATCACGCTACGCACGTCCCGTTCGGAGACCTGGAAGTGGGTGGCCTCCGAGCCGCCGGAGTAGACGACGCCGGGGACGAGCCCCTCGCGACGCATACGGCGGGAGGTCCGCGAACCGAACTCGGTGCGCGGATCGACTTTCAAAGTGGTGCGTGCGTCTGCCATCGGACGCGACAGGATAGAGAATCGGCGCAGAAAGCTGCTTCCGGGGCGCTCGGTGACGCTTGTGGCAAGCTCTGTCGGTGGCTGACGAAGCCAAGATCCCCAAAGGCCGGATCCGTCGGTCGGCCAAACTCGGGTCGATCATCGGCGCCCAGAGCGCCCGCTACGCGGGGACCAAGGCGGCCAACGTGGCCCGCTCGGATGAGTCGGGCCAGGAGAAGCTCGAGCAGCGCCACCTGGAAACGGCGATGAAGATGGTCGGCGCGCTGGGCCAGATGAAAGGCGCGGCGATGAAGCTCGGCCAGTTCGCCTCGTTCATCGACACCGAGTTCATCCCCGAGGAGTACCGCGAGATCTACCAGGAGCAGCTCGGCAAGCTGCGCTCCGAGGCGCCGGCGATGCCGTGGGACCAGGTCGTCAAGGTCCTCGAAGAGGAGTACGACGGCGAACCGCTCTCGGAGTACTTCGCCGAGATCGACCACGAGGCTTTCGCCGCGGCGTCGATCGGCCAGGTGCACAAGGCGGAGCTGCTCGACGGGCGCCGGGTCGCGGTGAAGATCCAGTACCCGGGGATCGCCGAGGCGATGGAGGCCGACCTGCGGAACGCCGGGACGATCGTGCGGCTGGCGAAGGCGATCGCGCCGGGCCTCGACGCGAAGGCGATCGCCGAGGAGATCCGCGAACGGATGATGGAGGAGCTCGACTACGAGTACGAGGCGCAGAACCAGCGCATCTTCTCCCGCGCCTACCGCGAACACCCGTTCATCTACGTGCCCGAAGTGGTGACGCGGATCTCGCGCCGGCGCGTGCTCGTCACCGAGCTGGTCGAGGGAATCGGCTTCGACGCGATCAAAGAGCTGCCGCACGAGGAGCGCAGCCGCTTCGGCGAGATCGTCTTCCGCGGCAGTTTCGGCTCGATCTACCACCTGCAGCAGTTCAACGCCGACCCCCATCCCGGCAACTACATCCTGATGGACGACGGGCGGGTCGCCTTCCTCGACTTCGGGATGACGAAGAAACTCGACCGTGAGCAGATCCTGCTGGAGCAGCGAGCCTTCGACGCCGCCTCGCGCGACGATCCGGAAGCGTTCCGGGAGGCACTGCACGTCCTCGGCTTCGTGAAAAACCCGTCGAAGCTCGATGCCGAACGACTGCTCGACCACATGCAGGCGATCGGCGGCTGGTACGTCCAGGACCGCGAGGTCGAGATCACGCCGAGGATCGTGATGAAGATCATCGAGGTGACCAACGACCCGCGCTCGGAGTTCTTCGACCTGATGCGGCGCGAGTCGATCCCCGCCGACGAGCTGATGGGACGGCGGATGGAGATCGGCGTCGTCGCCGTGCTCGGGCAGCTGCGGGCGAAGCGCAACTGGCACCGGATCCTGCGCGAGTGGGTCTACGCCGACGCGCCGGCGACCGTGCTCGGGCGCCAGGAGTGGGAGTACTTCGAGGAGCGGGGACTAAAGCGCACCCCTGGTCTGGCCGAAACTCCTTGAATGAAACGCATCCGCCGCGGCTGGGCGCTTACGAAGAAAAGCTGGGCGCTCCTCAACTCGCACCGTGACCTCGTCCGCTTTCCGCTCTTCGGCGGGATCTCGACCATCATCCTCGGCCTGATCTTCCTCGGCCCGGGCGCCTACCTCCTGGACAAGCACAACTACGCGCCGGGAGTGCCGCTGGTCGTGATCGGGATCTATGTCCTCACGGTGGTCGGCGTCTACTTCAGTGTCGGGTTGGCGGCGTGCGCTGACCGGATCTTCCGTGGTGAGGGCGCGACCTTCGCCGACGGGATCGCGGTGGCCAACGCGCGTTTCTCGATCATCTGCGGCTGGGCGGCACTGTCGACCGCGATCGCGCTGATCTCGATCGTGCTGGAGAACCAGGGCGGCGCGCTCGGCGACATCGCCGGGCGCCTGATCGGCGCGGCCTGGTCCCTCGTCACCTTCATCTCGGTGCCGGTGATCGCGATCGAGGGGATCGGCCCGGTGGAAACCCTGAAACGCTCCGCCTCCCTCTTCCGCGAGCGCTGGGGCCAGCAGATCACCGGCAACATCGCGATCGGCGGCATCGTCTTCCTGCTCGGCTTCCTCCCGGGCGTGGCCCTGATCGCGGTCGGCGTGATCATCTGGCCCTCGGTCGGCGTCGCCGGCGGTGCCCTGGTCGTGATCGGCGCCCTGGTCGTGTGCGTGGCGCTCCTGGTCTCCAAGGCCCTCGGCGGCATCTTCGGCGTCGCCCTCTACCGCTACGCGACAGACGGCGAGGTCATCGGCGGCTTCACCCAGGACGACCTCGAAAGCGCGATCCGCCCGAAGCGCGGGCGCAAGCGCGGCGACACGGCCCCGGGCGCGGTCTAGAGACCACGCCCCCGCCAGCTGAGCGCTGGGCCGGGGGTATGGAAAGCGTCGAGGAAGTGCGACGCCGTCGAGAGAGACGTGCGGGACCTGTGACGAAGCGCTGAGTTCGGCGCGTGTTGCACAACGTCCCCCCGCCGGCACAACTAAAGCCCAAGCTTTGCGAACAACCGGGGGTCGTTGCTGACCAACCCGTCGACCCCCATCTCGACCAGCTTGCGCATGCGCCGCTCGTCGTCGACCGTCCAGGCGATCAGCTCGACGCCGGCCCGCTTGCAGATGCCGGCCAGCTTCGCGGTGACCAGCGGGTGGTAGACCCACATCGCGAAGACGCCGAACTGGGGCAGCTTCTCGGCGGCGAGGCCGGGAAGCTGCAGGCGCATCCCGGCGATCGCCGCCTGCAGCATCGGCTTCGCCCAGGGGCGCCGGGTGTAGTCGCGGCCCGCTTTGGGATAGGTCCAGCCGCGGCGCAGGTTCGGTTCCAGCTCGAGCACACGTTTCAGCGTGTGCATCTCCATCGTCGAGACCATCGCCCGGTCGATCAGGCCGCGCTCGCGGAGCGCCTCGACCAACTCCTCCTCCCTCCCCGGCAGCTTGATGTCGAGGTCGATCTCGACCTGGTCGAGCGGCGACTCGAGGAAGGCGTCCAGCGCCTCGGTCAATGGCAGCGGCGGATGCACCGCCTGCGCCTCCCAGTCGTGGGCGACCATCAGCGGCGCCCGCTGCTCCGGCGGCAGCTCGGCGTCCCGCAACCAGATCACGTCGAACTCGATCGTGTCGACGCCCGCCTCGACCGCCGCCTTGAAGCTCTCGACCGTGTTGCCGCGCACGATCAGGTCGGCCCCCTTGTGGCCGACCAGTCGCACGCGCTTAGAAGAGCTGGTTCTCGCCGGCGAAGATCTCGGACACCGAGTCGTCGGTGAAGATGCGGCGGATCGAGTCGGCGAAGGTGCCGGCGGTCGAGAGCACGGTGATGTTGTCCGGGGCGCCGGGGCGGAGCGGCAGGGTGTCGGTGACGACGATCCGCTCGATCGCCGAGTCCGCCAGGCGTTCGTAGGCGTTGCCGGAGAAGACGCCGTGGGTGGCGCAGGAGATGACCCGGGCGGCGCCCTCGTCCATCACCGTCTGGGCGGCGGCGCAGAGGGTCCCGGCGGTGGCGATCATGTCGTCGACCAGGACCGCGGTCTTGCCCTTCACGTCACCGACGACGTAGCCGATCTCGGCGACGGCCTGGGCGGGGCGCTCCTTCTCCATCACGGCCCACTGGGTGCCGATGCGGCGGGCGAAGTTGCGGGCGGTCTTCACGCGGCCGGCGTCCGGGGAGACGATCACCAGGTCGTCTTTCATTTCCTGGTCGATGAACCACTGGGTCAACATCGGCATCGCCGTCATGTGGTCGACCGGGACGTGGAAGAAGCCCTGTACCTGGCCCGCGTGGAGGTCCATGGTGAGGACGCGATCGACGCCGACGGCCTCCAGGGTCTTGGCGACGATCCGGGCGGTGATCGGCTCGCGCGGGGCGGACTTCTTGTCCTGGCGGGCATACCCGTACCAGGGCATCACGGCGATGATCCGGTGGGCGGAGGCGCCCTGGGCGGCGTCGATCATCGTCAGCAGCTCGACCAGGGAGTCGTTGGGGGTCATCCCCGTCTGCTCGTTCTGGCAGGTCGACTGGACGAGGAAGACGTCGGCGCCGCGGATCGACTCCTCGTAGCGGCAGTAGACCTCGCCGTCGGCGAAGGTCTTCAACGTCACCTGGCCGAGGTCGATTTCGAGTTTCTGGGCGATCTTCCCGGCAAGCTCCTGCGAGCTGCGCCCGCCGAAGACCATCATCCGCTTCTCGTAGGCGTGGGAGATCGCCGTAGCAGCCATCGGCTGCTCCTCGAGCGTGCTCACGTGTCCTGCTCCTCTCGCATCTTCGCCGCCTTGTCCGCCGCGTAGCCGTCGATATTGCGTTGCGCGTTCTCAGAGACCGCAAGAGCCCCTTCCGGGACATCGTCCTTGATCACCGCGCCGGCGCCAGTGTAAGCGGAGTCGCCGACCTCCACCGGCGCGATCAGCATCGTGTCCACCCCGATCCGCACGTCGCGCCCGATCGTCGTCCGGTTCTTCTCGAAACCATCGTAATTTGCGGTGATCGTGCCCGCGCCGAGGTTGCTGCCGGCGCCGACGTCGGCGTCGCCGACGTAGGAGAGGTGTGGGACCTTGGCGCCCTTGCCGATTTGGGAGTTCTTGATCTCGACATAGGCGCCCGCCTTGGCGCCGGCCTGCAGCACGGTGCCCGGGCGCAGATAGGTGAAGGGGCCGACGTTGGCACCGTGGCCGACCTTGGCGGTGTCGACGTGGGCGCGCAGGACGGTGGCCTCGGCACCGATCTCCGAGTCGATCGCGGTCGTGTGCGGTCCGACGACCGCGCCGGGCCCGACCGAGGTGGCGCCGCGCAGGCTCGTGCCGGGCTCGATCCGCGCGTCCTGACCGATGTCGACGCCGGCGTCGATCCAGGTCGAGGCGGGGTCGACGATCGTGACCCCGGCCAGCATGTGGCCCTCCATCAGGCGGCGCCGGGCCTCGGCCTCGACCTCCGCAAGCTGCACGCGGTTGTTGATCCCCATCGTCACCGCCAGGTCCCTGGTGAGGTGGGCGGCGACCGCGAGGCCGGCGGCGCGCATCGCCGGGAAGACGTCAGGCAGGTAGTACTCGCCCTGGGCGTTGTCGTTGGAGAGCCCGCCGAGCGCGGCGGCCAGCGGCGCGGCGTCGAAGGCATAGGTGCCGGCGTTGATCTCCTTGATCTCCAGCTGGGAGGCGTCGGCGTCGCCGGCCGCTTTCGCCTCGACCACCGCTTCCACCCCGCCGTCGGAGGCGCGGACCACGCGGCCGTAGGCGCCGGGATCGTCGAGCTCGATCGTCAGCATCGTCGCCGCGGCGTCCGAGGACTCGTGGGCCTCCAGCAGCGCGGCGATGGTCTCGGTCGAGATCAGCGGAACGTCGCCGGAGAGGACGAGAACCGTCTCGGCCTCCTCGATCAGCGGCAATGCCGCGCGGATCGCCCCTCCGGTGCCGTCGGAGACCGGCTGCTCGACCGTCTCGACCCCCTCGGGGAGCCCGCACGAGATGTCGCGGCCCGGGGAGACGATCGCGGCCACCCGGCCCGCCCCGGCCTCGCGCGCGGCCACGATCGGCCATGCGACCATCGGCCGCCCGCAGACGCGGTGCAGCATCTTCGGCATCTGAGAGCGCATCCGCGTTCCCGAGCCGGCCGCCATGACCAGGACCAGAGGGGGTGCCACTCTCCTCAGATTATTGGCGAGAGGGTGACGGCGTCGAGCAGGAAGGCCGGCGAAAGGTTCCGGTCAGCCTTGGCGCGAGAGTTCCTTGCCGACCTGGGCGACCGAGATCAGCGTCCAGCCGGCGAAGATCAGGTCGATCCCGACCAGCAGGCCGATCGCCCAATCGGCGCTGGAAGGGAACTTCACCAGCACCAGGATGCCGATGATCAGGCCACAGACGCCCGAGAGGCCGAGCCACCCCGCGTTCGGCGTCCCCCGCCCCATGAAGGCGACCGCGATCCGCGTCAGCCCCATCAGTAGGAAGTAGATGCCCAGGACCAGGGTCAGGGTGAGGGTGCCGTTGTGGGGTTCGATGATCAGCCAGAGGCCGACCAGGAAGGTCAGAAGTGCCCACGCCAGACGGGCAAGCAGGCTGCCGACCCCGTGGGCGGTGAAGGCGGCGGCCGCGAGGAAGGCGCTCGCCAGGACCAGGATGCAACCGATGAAAACCGCGGCGCCGAGGCTGAAGAGCTCCGGCAGCAGGATCGCGAAGCAGCCGATGACGATCGCGACGATGCCGATCAGCCGCAGCGTCTTCCACGTCTGGGCAAGGCCCGCGCGCACCTCAGGGTCGAGAGAAGCTCCTCCGTACTC
The DNA here is from genome assembly GCA_018268605.1 of Actinomycetota bacterium. Classification (GTDB taxonomy): domain Bacteria; phylum Actinomycetota; class Thermoleophilia; order Solirubrobacterales; family 70-9; genus VAYN01. The sequence continues at coordinate 12,580 of JAFDWG010000360.1, forward strand.
CATGGACAGGGATCTTATTCCGGGGGAAGGACTCGAACCCTCTCTTCCTGGACCAAAACCAGACGTGCTGGCCGATTACACCACCCCGGAGCAGGGTCCGGAGGGTACTCAGTCTTCGCCGCCGCGGGCAACCTTGCCACCGCCGGCACCCGGCTCGAGGGCCGGGCCGCGGGGAGAGGCGATGCCGAGGACCCGCATGGCTTTGAGGCCGAGGCCGAGCTTCTCGCGGCCCTCGGTCGAGGAGACGTCGTGGCCGCAGAGCTCACGGACGCGCTCGAGGCGATAGCGGATCGTGTGGCGGTGGGTGAAGAGCTGTTTGGCGGTGGCGGCGACGTTGCCGTCGTTGTCCAGGTAGGCCTCGACCGTGGTGACAAGCTCGGTCTCGTACTGGTCGTCGTAGTCGGAGAGCGGCTTGATGGTCTCCGCGTAGAATCGTTCGAGCTCGGCCGGGTCGTCGCTCATCGCCGGCAGCAGCAGGCGGTAGGCGCCGGTGTCCTCGAAGGCGAGGAGCGGCCGGCCCTCGGCCTCGCCCACGTTGACCGCGAGGCTTGCTTCCGCCCCGGCGCGGTGCAGGTCGACCGGGTCGGCGGCGCGGCGGCTGCGGCCGATCGTGAGGTGGAAGCCGGAGAGGCTGTCGGCGAGCTCACGCGCGAGGCCGGCGGCAGCGCGCGCGAGGCGGTCGTCGTCCTCGGCCGGGACGATCACCGCGACCTCGGCGGCGGGCTCGGCGTCTTCTGTGGTCGCCAGGGAGCCGGGCGCGAGCGAGCGCAGGGCGCGGAGCGCAAGGGTGAGGACGCGGCCGCGCCACTCGCCGCTCTGGGCGGCGCGCGGGGCGGCGCGCAGGACGAGGACGCCGGCGCCGCGGTCGAGGTCTGCCCCCAGCTCGGCGCCGCGGGCGACGATGTCGCCACGGTCGGTGACCCGGCGGGCGAGGACGTCGTCGACGAAGGCGCTCGCCACCTCCTCGCTCGCCCACTCGGGCGCGCGGGAGCGCTCCAGCTCCAGCGCGAGCAGCGTCGTCACCATCCGGGCGATCGCTTGCGGCGGTGGGGATTTGGCCCGGTAGCGCAGCTCCCCTACCGTGGTGTCGGCGACGCGCAGCTCGACCGCGGTGACGCCCTCGCCGCCGGCGAGCAGACGTTCCTCCTGGTCGGGCGAGGCGCCGGCGACCGCGAGCACCGAGCTCGAGCGGTCGATCAGCGCGACGCTGGCGTCCAGCACCCGAGCCGCGGCGCGCGCCACCGCGGGCAGGCCGGCACCCGCTTCGACCGCCTCCGAGAGGGCGTCGAGGAGCGTGGGATCTTCCGTAGCCATACGGTTTTCAGCCTCTTTTGACGTCGTCGTCACCGAGGCATTATCCCGACCGCCCGCCGAGGCGCGGTCTGTGGCGCCCCGCTAGCCGCCGATGAATTCGTGGATTTCGGGCCAGTATTTGACGATCACAAGCCCGATCACGACCCCGCCGACGATCAGTGCGGCGAGGACGAAAAGGGAGAGCGCGCCCGCCGCCGCCTTTTCCCACATCCGCCCGGCGCCGCTCAGCGCGGGGCTGAGGATCAGGGTGACGAAGGTGATCAGGCAGATCACCGCGGCGATCCCGAAAAGCACGTACTGGTGCCCGATCTTGGCAAGGCCGAAAGCAATCACTGCTGCGGATTGTGGCGCAATTGGCTGACGACGAGGCCGATCGCTGCACAAAGTGAGAACGCGGCCGCGCCTAGCGCCCAGCCCGCGCTGACGTCTGAGAGGTAATGGACGTTGAGGTAGACGCGGCTGAGGCCGACGAGGGCGGTGAGCACGATCCCGGCGACGACCACCAGCGTCGCCCGCGCCATCCCCGGCCGTAGGCGCACGACGATCGTCGTCGCCGCCCAGACGTAGATCACCGAGTGGGCGGCGTGGCCGCTGGGGAAGGAGGAGCCGTGGGTGGCGATCAGCGGGTCGGGCGGGCGCGGGCGGTCGACCCAGGCCTTGATCTCGCTGAAGCCGAGCTGGATCAGGACCATCCCGGCGAGGAGGACGCAGACCTCGGTCCATCGCCGGGCCCAGGCGAGCGCCGCAGCGCAGACGAGCGCCAGCGGCCAGACGAACGCGCCAGAGCCGAGGAAGGTGACGACCTTCGAGAAGGCCGTCATGAACCCGCAGTGGATGTGACCCGCGAGTTCCATCGCCGTTTCGTCGCCGGTGGTCGGGCCGGGATCGCCTTCGACGACGACCAGGTAGGCGATCAGGACGAAGAGGGCGACGGAGAGGACCGCCATCAGGCTGGTGAATTCGAGGCCGAAGGTGCCGCCCGGGGTGAGCCGGTCGCCGATCAGGCGTAGGCCTTTCTCGTGGCGGCGGCCGAAGGCGGTGATCCAGCGGGTCGCCGCGTGATCGTCCATCCAGCGCACCGCCGCTTCGCGGTTCTCCTTCACCTGCAGGTGGCGCGTCGCCCAGATCGTCCCGACCACGACGACGATCAGCGTGCCGAGGATCAGCGCGCCTTTACCCGCGTATTTGATCGCGGTGTCGATCGACTTCGAGAAGACGTAGCCGATGACGATCACCGAGCTGGTCCAGATCCCACAGCCGAGCACGCTGTACGGGAAGAACTGACGGAAGCGCATGCCCGAGGAGCCGGCGATGAAGGGGGCGAAGGCGCGGACGAAGCCGACGAAGCGGCCGAGGAAGATCGTTTTGCCGCCATGGCGGGAGAAGAAGTCCTCGACCTGCTCGAGGCGGTCGTGGCCGAAGCCGAAGCGCGGGCCGTGCTTGAGCAGGAAATCGCGGCCTAGCCGGCGGCCGAGGTAGAAGCTGGTGACATCGCCCGCGCAGGCCATCGCCCAGGCGAGCGCGATCAGTACGTAGACGTTGATCGTCCCCTGCCCTGCGACGGCGCCGCCGAGCAGCATCACGGTCTCGCCGGGTGCGACGAGACCGATGAAGGCGCCGGTCTCGGCGAAGGCGAAGAAGCCGACGAGGGCGTAGGTCCAGGGGCCTAGCGCCTTGGCGACTGACTCCAGGATCTTCTCGAGGTCGAGGACCTGCGTGAAGAGGTAGTAGGCGACGCCGAGCGCCGCGACGATCGCGACGCGCTGCGCCCACTTGCGCTGGTTCGGGGTGCCGGGAAGCTTCATCGCGCGGCGGTACCCCCGAGGCACACGATCGAGTCGTCGCGGTCGAGGTCCGCCGCGGCCGCCTCGGCCTCCCCGAGCGTCGGGAAGAGGCCGACGGCGGTCGGGCCGGAGCCGCTGAGGAAGGCGGCGGGCGCGCCGACCCGACGCAGCGCGTCCAGGGCGTCGCCGATTTCGGGACGGAGGGACATGGCGGCAGGCTCCAGATCGTTGACAAGGAGGTCGGCGTAGGCGAGCGGCGAGGCTCCGGCGCCCGCCGCCGCGCGGAGCCGGGTGGCGATCTCGTCGAGCTCGGACTCCGGGCGTCCGAGGCCGAGACGGTCGGCCTCGTCGAAGACGTCCTTGGTCGAGAGGCCGCCGCCGCCCGGCAGCAGGAGGACGGCGTGCTCCGTCGGTGCAGGCAGCGGCTCGACCTTCTCCCCCGCCCCGCGAACCAGCGCGAGCGCCGGCCGCAGCTGCGACGGCACGTCGGCCCCGAGTTCCGCCGCGATCGCCGGCAGGTCCTCGACCACCGCGTTCCTACTTTTGCTCGCCTGGGATCCAAAAGTACGAACGCCCTCGGGGGTCGCCAGGCGCAGGACGGCGGCGCCATCGGCCGAGCCGCCGCCGAGGCCGGCCGCGACCGGGGTGCGCTTCTCGATCTCGATCCGCAGCGGCGGCGCGTCCCAGCCGCGCTCGCGCAGGGCCGACAGGGCGCGCGCCGCGAGGTTCTCCCCCTCGACCCCGGGACAGACGACCTCGTCGCGGTCGGCCTCGGTGATCCGCAGCAGGTCCGCCAGTGCCAGCGGCTCGAAGAGCGAGCACAGCTCGTGCAGGCCGTCGGGACGGACGCGGCCGAGATAGAGGCCGAGATTCAGCTTGGCGGGGGCGTGGACGAGCATCGGTCCGACAGGGGGAGATTTCGCGGTCTGGGTCAGGTCGCCTCCCGATGCAGGATCGCGGACAGCGCGGCGAATTGGTCGGGCGCCAGCTTCTCCGCTCGTGCGTCCTCGGGGAGGCCGAGCTCCGCGAGGCCCGCCCGGGCGGGCGCCCGCGGCTTGGGGACACCGCGCAGTCCGGCGATCTCGAGCGAGCGCGCCAGGGTTTTGCGGCGGTGGGCGAAGGCGGCGCGGACGAGGTCTCGCGTTGCCGCGTCGGCGCCCGGCCCGGTGCGCCTGAGCCGGAGGATCGCCGAGTCCACGCGGGGGCGGGGCTTGAAGACGGCCGGGTCGACCTTGCGCACCAGCTCCACCACGCAGGCGAGCTGGGCGATCGCAGTCGGCGCCCCATAGGTCTTGTTGCCCGACTTCGCGCGCAAGCGCTCGGCGATCTCCAGCTGCACCATCACGGTCCAGGTCCGCAGGGACGGCAGCTCCTCGATCGTCTTCAGGATCACCGGCGTCGCCACCGAGTAGGGCAGGTTGGCGACCATCGCGTTCGGGGCGGGGTCGAACGAGGCGAAGTCGACCCGCACCGCGTCGCCCCAGTGGAGCGTCACGTTCGGGAGCGCCGCGATCGGCGCGAGCGCCGGCTCCAGCCCCCGGTCGATCTCCACCGTGTGTAGGTGGGCGACCCGCGCCGCGAGCCGCTCGCTCAAGACCCCTTCCCCCGCCCCGACCTCCAGCACGACGTCCGCGTGCCCCACGCCCGAGTCGCGGACGATCGCGTCCAGCAGGTTCGGGTCGGCGAGGAAGTTCTGGCCGAGCCTGACCATGCGCCGCTACCAGCCGAAGAGCGCGGCGGCGTTGGCCTCGACGGTGCGCTCGAGCTCCGCGAGCGTGACGCCGCGCTCCCCCGCGACCACCTCGGCGGTGGCGACGACGTTGGCGGGCTCGTTGCGCTCGCGGCGGCGCACCTGGGGGGTGAGGAAGGGGGCGTCGGTCTCGACCAGGATGCGGTCCTCGGGCACCTTGGCGGCGGCGAAGCGCAGGTCCGCGTTGCGCGGGTAGGTGACGTTCCCGGCAAAGGAGACATACCAGCCGCGCTCGGCCGCGTCCGCCACCTTGTGGGGCGCAGAGAAGCAGTGGAGGATCACGGTGACGCCGTCGGCGCGGGCGTCGAGCGTGGCGAAGATCTCGTCGATCGCCGCGCTCTCCCCGTCCTTGTCGCGGGCGTGGATGACGATCGGCAGCCCGAGGTCCCTCGCCACCTCGATCTGGCCGGCAAAGGCGCGGCGCTGATCGTCGGGGGCGGCGGTGTCGCGGTAGAAGTCGAGGCCGGTCTCCCCGATCGCCCGGACCACGTCGCCAGCGCCCAGCTCGGCGAGCGCCGCCTGCGCCTTGGCGTCGAACCCACCCGCGCTGTTGGGATGACGACCGATGCTCGCGAACACCGCGTCCTCCGCCTCGGCGACCCGCACGACCTCGGCGTTGGTCGTCTCGTCGAGCCCCACGTTCAGCATACGCCTGACGCCCGCCGCGGCTGCAGCCTCGAGCAGCTCCGCCGTCGGCTTTTCGCAGAGGAACAGGTGGGTGTGCGAGTCGATCACCCGGCTCACCCTAGCCGGGTGTGGTGGTCTGCTCGTGGCGAGCCGCCCGGGGGGCCGGGCGCCCGGGGCAAGGGACGCAAGGCGTCCCGGCGAGCACGGCCGTCCCGTCCACGGCCCGGG
>JAFDWG010000361.1 GCA_018268605.1 Actinomycetota bacterium
GGAGAGGAACAGACCGAGCCAGGTCGAGCCGTCGGCGATCGCCGCGGCCAGGCGATCGGGCTGATCGAACGGTACGAAGGTGGCCGAATCGGGTATGCGGACCAGTTTCGCGCCGCCGACTTCCTCGGCCAGCCGTTCGGCATAGCGGATCGGGAAGAAGCGGTCGCCCGGTGCCCAGGCGAGCAGCAGCGGGAAGCGGGAGCCACGGAGCTTTTCTGCCGCCGCGAGCGTGTGGCTCTTGTTCATCCCGCGGGTGACCTTGCCGAGGTCGCGCCGGATCGCCTTGTCGGCGAGCGCCGGGTTCGCCCAGGAATCGACCAGCCCGGCGGGGGGGCGGGTCTTGGCGAACGGGCGGAAGGCGGTTCGGGTGAGCGCCGGGAAGCGGAAAGGGGCGGCCAGCATCGTCACGCCGCCGGGGAGCTTCGCCAGCTGTGGCAGCGCCTTGAAGATCGACGGCGGGAAGTTCTCGTGGGTGTCGCAGTTGGTGAGGACGAGCCGGCCTACGCGCGCCGGGCGGCGGGCGACCAGCACCTGGCACATGGCGCCGCCGGAGTCGTTGCCGACCAGCGTCACGTCATGCAGGTCGAGGGCCTCGAGGAAGCTTTCGATGATCGATGCCACCCCGGGAGGGGTGAGGTCGGCGTCGGTGGCCATCGCGACCGGTTGGGCGCCCATCGGCCAGTGCGGGGCGATGCACCGGTAGCGGTCGGAGAGAGCGTCGACGACGCCGTCCCAGAGCCGGCCGTCGACCAGGAAGCCGTGGACGAAGATGATCGGCGGCCCCGAACCCGCCTCTCGATAGCGGATAGTTCCCTGCTTCAACGCCAGTTCTTTATCCATGGGCATAACATACATACAGCATGAATGAAAAGCAACCGCGGAGAACGCAGGCCCAGCGGGCCGAGGCCACTCGTACGGCGCTGATCAGGGCGGGACGGGACCTCTTCGCGGGGCGCGGCTACGACGAGGTCGGCGCCGAAGAGATCGTCCGCGCCGCCGGACTCACCCGCGGGGCCCTGTATCACCACTTCCCCAGCGGCAAGCCCGCGCTGCTCGAGGCGATCTACGAACGGATGGAGGCGGAATCGACCGAGCGCGTCGCCCACGTCGTCCTGGACTCCGACATGCACAGCCCTCTCGCGGCGATGAAAGCGGGCGTCGCCGCCTTCCTCGACGAGTGCGCCGAGCCCGGCTTCCAGCAGATCGTCCTCCACGACGCGCCCGCCGTCCTCGGCTGGGAGCGCTGGCGAGAGATCGCCGCCGCCAACGGACTTGGCCTGATCGAGGCAAGTTTGATCGCGGCGATCGAGGCGGGGGAGATCCGGCCCCTCCCGGTCAAGCCGACCGCCCACCTCCTACTGGGCGCCCTCGACGAGGCGGCGATGCTCCAGGCCCGCTCCGCCGACCCCGCCAGTCGCGCCGAGATCACCAGCGTCCTCCTGGCGCTGATCGACAGTTTCGCCGCGCCGTTGCCGGGTTGAGACCCCGCCGGCACAGCGTCCCGAGGCCCCCTTGCGCACTGCTCTAACCTCTTAGGAGTGAAAGCTTCAATCCACCCCGATTATCAGCTTGCCAACGTGCACTGCTCGTGCGGCAACCAGTTCTACACGCGGTCGACCAAAGACGACCTGCATGTCGAGCTCTGCTCCGAGTGCCACCCCTTCTACACCGGCAAACAGAAGCTGGTCGACACCGGCGGGCGCGTCGAGCGCTTCCAGCGTCGCCAGGCTAAACACCGGGCCGGTAGGCGGTAGCAACCGTGAGCCCCATCGTGGGCTCCGCACAACAGGCGCACCAAACTTCCCCCTCCGGTGACAGCACCAACGGAGGGGATCCGCTGCGCATGCCCGACGGGCGGCTCGTCGCCAAGCGCGACGCGCCGGTCGGCGGGCAGGCCGTGCTCGAGGGCGTGATGATGCGCGGCGTCTCGACCTGGGCTGTCGCCGTCCGCACGCCGGAGGGCCAGATCGAAGTCGAGTCCGAGCCGCTCACCCCCTGGGCCAAGCGGCACCGCCTCTACCGGGTGCCGATCGTCCGTGGCGTCGTCGCCCTCGCCGAATCGATGAAGATCGGCTTCCGCGCCCTCGCGATCTCCGCCAACGCGCAGATCGAGGACGACGAGGACGGTGAGCCCGAAGAGATCGGCGGTTGGGTCTGGGGCCTCACGATCGCCTTCTCGCTGGTCCTCGCGATCGGCCTTTTCTTCGTCGTCCCGGTCGGCCTGACCAGCCTGATCAAGGACCAGCTCGGCTCGCCCTTCCTCTTCTGGCTGGTCGAGGGCCTGCTCCGCACCGGCATCTTCATCGGCTACATCTGGGCGATCTCGAAAATGCCGGATCTGCGGCGGACCTTCGAGTATCACGGGGCCGAGCACAAGACGATCTCCTGTTACGAGGCCGAAGACGAGCTGATCCCCGAGCGAGCGCAGCTCTACTCGCGCCTGCACCCGCGCTGCGGCACCAGCTTCCTGCTGATCGTGATGGTGCTGGCGATCTTCATCTTCGCCCCACTCGGCCTGCCTGCCTGGTACTGGCTGGTGATCTCGCGCATCGTCGGCATCCCGGTCATCGCGGGGCTCTCCTACGAGGTGATCAAGTGGGCCGGGAAGAACCGCCGCAAAGCCTGGGTGCGGGCGGTGATGTGGCCCGGCCTGATGCTGCAGAACCTGACCACGCGGGAGCCCGACCTCGATCAGCTCGCCGTCGCGATCGCCTCGCTGAACGCCGTCCTCGCCCGCGAGAACCCCGAGGATCTGAAGTCCGATCAGACGATCGAGATCGTCGCCTAGCGACGGCTCGCCCCACCACGGCGGCCCTTCCCGCGGTCCACCCCTAGAGTTGCCCCCATGATCGAGCAGTTGGTCGAACAGATTCGCGCGCGCTTCGCCGAGCTCGAGGCGCAGATGTCCGATCCGGCGGTGATCGCCGACCGCGAGCGCTACGCCGAGGTCGGCCGCGAGTATCGCCAGCTGAAAGCCGCGTACGACCTGGCGGCCGAGTACTCGACGCTGAGGGACGATCTCGAGGGCGCCCGTGAGCTGCTCGCCGAGGGAGAGGACGAGGAGATGCGGGCGGTCGTCGACGAGGCGCCCGCGCGCCTGGCCGAGCTCGAAGAGGAGATCCGCCTGGCGATGGTCGAGCGTGACCCGAACGACGAGAAGAACGTGATCGTCGAGATCCGCGCCGGCACCGGCGGCGACGAGGCCGCGCTCTTCGCCGGCGACCTCTACAAGATGCTGACGCGCTACGCCGAGCTGCGCGGGTTCTCCACCGAGGTCCTGTCGCAGTCCCCCTCCGAGGCGGGCGGCTTCAAGGAGGTCACCTTCGAAGTGCGTGGCGACGGCGCCTACTCTGTCTACAAGTTCGAGGGCGGAACGCACCGCGTCCAGCGGGTGCCGGAGACCGAGAGCCAGGGCCGCATCCACACCTCGACGGCGACCATCGCGGTGCTGCCGGAGGCCGAGGAAGTCGACGTCCAGGTCGATCCGAACGACCTCCAGATCGACGTCTACCGCTCCTCCGGGCCAGGTGGGCAGTCGGTCAACACGACCGACTCGGCGGTGCGGATCACCCACAAACCGACCGGCATCGTCGTCTCGATGCAGGACGAGAAGTCCCAGCTGCAGAACCGCGACAAGGCGATGCGGGTGCTGCGCGCGCGCCTGCTGGAGAAACAGATCGCCGAACAGCAGGAGGCGATCGCCTCCGAGCGCAAGGCGCAGGTCGGCAGTGGCGAGCGGGCCGAGAAGGTCCGGACTTACAACTTCCCGCAGGGCCGGATCACCGACCACCGGATCAAGCACACCTCGCACAACCTCGACGGGGTCTTGAACGGGGAGCTCGAGGAGTTCACCAACGCGCTCTCGGCGGAGGAGAAGCGGCGGCGCCTCGAGGCTGCCGCGGAAGGGTGAGCGCGGTGGCGGGGACGGCGACTGACGCGACGGTCGGCGATGCCCTGGGCGCGGCGAGCGACGCGCTCCTGGCCGCGGGGGTGCCGGACGGACGCCTCGACGCCGAAGTCCTTCTCGCCGCCGCGAGCGGCCGCGGCCGCGCGTCTTTGATCGCCGATCCGAGCGGCCCGCTGCCACCCGCGGTGACGCGTCTCTACGGCGAATTCGTGCGGCGGCGGCTGCGGCGCGAGCCGGTCGCCTACATCGTCGGGACGAAAGGCTTCCGGCGGATCGAGCTGGTCGTCGACCGGCGGGTGCTGGTGCCGCGGCCGGAGACGGAGCTGCTGGTCGAAGTGGCGCTCGAGCGCGGGCCGGAGCGGGTGTTGGATGTCGGCACGGGTTCGGGAGCGATCGCGCTGGCGCTCGCCGACGAGCTGCCCGAGGCGACGATCGTCGCCACCGACACCTCTCCCGGGGCGCTGGAGGTGGCACGGGCCAACGCCGATCGCCTCGGCCTGGCCGACCGCGTCCACTTCGCGGAAGGGACGGTGCCCGAGGGTCGGTCCTTCGACCTCGTCCTCGCCAACCTTCCCTACGTCGCCGAACGCGATTGGGCGGGGCTCGAGCCGGAGGTGACGCAGTGGGAGCCGCGGGAGGCCCTGCTGGCCGGCGAGGATGGCCTCGACGCCTACCGCGATCTGCTCGCGCCGATGGACGCGGGCCCCGCGGAGTGTCTGCGGCCGACCTTCTCCGATGCGCCTGAGGTGCTCGCGGGCGCCGCCGCGGTGGCCGTCGAGATCGGCGAGGGCCAGGCGATCGAGGTGGCGGAGCTGATGCGCGACGCGGGTTTCGGAGAGGTCTCCGTGCGCGAGGACCTGGCCGGGATCGAGCGCGTCGTGGTGGGGGAGAGATGAGCACCGACGCTCCGCGGGTGGTGCCGCTCCTTCACGGCGGCGCGGCCGCAGCCCGCTCGGCGCTGGAGCGGACGATCGCCGCGGGCGGCGTCGTCGTCTTCCCCTCCGACGGCGTGTACGGGCTCGCCTGCGATCCACTCGACGCCGGCGCGATCGCCCGCATCCACCGGATCAAGGGCCGCGACGACGGTAAACCCGCGGCGGTCATGTACTTCTCGCCGCTGGCGATGCGCGAGCTGGTCGCCGAGCTCGGCCCCCGTGCCGCCGCCGTCGTGAGCGCCCTCCTGCCCGGCCCGGTCACGCTGGTGGTGAAGAACGCCGGCCACCGCTACCCGCTCGCCTGCCGTGAGGATGTCGAGCGGCTCGGCGTCCGCCTCCTGGCGGGGCCGCTGGCGGGGGCGATATGCCCGATCTTCCAGACCTCGGCGAACCTCAGCGGCAAACCGGCCCCGGGGCGCTTCGCCGACGTTCCGGACTCGATCCTCGCCGCCGTCGACCTGGCGATCGATGGCGGCGAGCTGAGCGGCCTGCCCTCGACCGTCGTCGACGTCGCCGAGATCGACGACGGCGGCGGCTGGGAGATCCTGCGCGAAGGCGCGATCTCCGAAGGGGACCTGGCGAGCGCCCTCGCCAAGGTCGGCCTCGACTAGCCGCTCAGCAGCCGGTGCCGGTGAAGGGCAGCCGCACCCGGCGGTGCGAGGAATTGTCGGTCTCGTTCGACTCGAACAGCAGGTGCTTCGGGTCCACCGTCATGCCGAAGACGAAGCAGCCGCGCAACCCGCTGACGTCGATGTACTGCTCGTCGTAGTCGGCCGGGTAGATGTCCGACCAGCCGACCGAGGTGCCGAGGACATCGCGGCGGATGCTCGGGTCCTGGTTGCAGGCGGGGTAGTGGCGCGTGCGCGGGGAGCGCTTGCCGGGGCGGGTGCGCTCGAGGTCCCGCAGGCAGTAGTTCAGCTTCGGGCTGGTCCGCACGACCGGGCCGAGCGTCCCGTCGGCGCGGACCCGGCGCAGCTCGAAACGGGCCAGCTGGTGGACCTTCCAGTAGGAGCCGCCGAAGTACTCACCGACGTCGGTGAAGTGAAGCCTGGCGTGGGTCCGCAACGTGATGTGGCCGCCGCCGACCTTGTAGATCCGCTGGTTGACCTTCATCGACTTCGGCCCGTCGCGGCGCCCTCGCACCTCGATCGGGCCGCGACCGCGGCTCTGCACGTCGGAGGTGGCCCGCAGGACCGTCTTGCCCTCGTAGCGTTCGACCTTCATCTCGCTCGGCGTCCCGATCCGGAGGTTCGGGCAGAGCAGCTCGGCCGCTTCCGGGCCGGTGCAGGGATTCTCCGGCGCGGCGGCCGCCGGGGCGGCGAGGACGAGGGCGGTGGCGAGGACCGCGAGCGTGGTCTTCACGGCCCAAAGCGTATCCCGGCAGCGCCCCGCGATATCGGGGGCCGTTGCTATGGTCGGCAGGAGCCGTGGCCGACCTCCCCGAGAACTTCCAGACCGCCCCTCTGAGCGAGGTGGACCCCGAGATCGCGACCGTCCTCGACCGTGAGCTGCATCGCCAGCAGCGGACGCTGGAGATGATCGCGTCGGAGAACTTCGTGCCTCAGGCCGTGCTCGACGCCGCCGGCTCGGTGCTCACCAACAAGTACGCCGAGGGCTATCCCGGCCGCCGCTACTACGGCGGTTGCGAGGAGGTCGACGTCGCCGAGCAGCTGGCGATCGATCGGGCCAAGGCGCTCTTCGGGGCCGACCACGCCAACGTGCAGCCGCACGCCGGCGCGCAGGCCAACAATGCCGTCTACTTCGGGCTCCTGCAGCCGGGGGACACGATCCTCGGTCTCGCCCTCGATCATGGCGGCCACCTCAGCCACGGGATGAAGATCAACGTTTCGGGCAAGTTCTACAACCCGGTCGCCTACCACGTGCGCCGCGAGGACTACTGGGTCGACATGGACGAGGTCGCGAGCCTTGCCGCCGAGCACAAACCGAAGATGATCGTCGCCGGCTGGTCCGCCTACCCGCGGCAGCTCGACTTCCCGAAGTTCCGCGAGATCGCCGACTCGGTCGGCGCGCTGCTGATGGTCGACATGGCCCATTTCGCGGGGCTTGTCGCCGCCAACGAGCATCCGAGCCCGGTGCCCTACGCCGACGTCGTCACCACCACCGTCCACAAGACGCTGGCGGGCCCGCGCAGCGGCATGATCCTCTGCAAGGAGGAGCACGCAAAAGCGATCGACAAAGCGATCTTCCCTGGCCAGCAGGGCGGCCCGCTGATGCACACGATCGCCGCCAAGGCCGTCGCGATGAAGATCGCCGCCTCGGCGCCCTTCGCCGAGCGCCAGCGCCAGACGATCGCCAACGCTCGCGCCCTGGCCGTCGGCCTGGAAACGAACGGCATCCCGGTTCTCACCGCCGGGACCGACGTCCACCTCGTCCTGGTCGACCTCACCCCGACGGGGCTGGACGGCCAGACCGCCGAGGACCGCCTCGAGGCCGTCGGCATCACCGTCAACCGCAACGCCATCCCCTTCGATGAGCGCCCGCCGATGAACCCCTCGGGCCTCCGCATCGGCACGCCCGCCCTCACCACGCGTGGGATGAAGGAGGACGAGATGGAGGAGATCGCCGCCGTGATCGCCGCCGCCCTCGGCCCCGACTTCGAGTCCCGGAAGCCCTCCCTCGCCGAGCGCACGGGGGCGCTGATGGATCGGCATCCGCTGTATCCGCAGTTGTCGCCCGCCTCCGTCTGAGGATTTTGGCCGGGGCGCTCGGGGCAAAGGGACGCAAGGGCCTGCGGCGAGCATGGCCGTCTCGGCCACGGCCCTGGCAGGCTGTGGCCGTGGCCGAGACGGCCGGGGTATGAGAGGTGAGGAGGAAGTGCGACGCCGTCCCGGGAGACGTGCGGGAGACGCCACGAAGTCCACGCTTCCGTGCGCGTTGCACAACACCGACCTATGTGCGCGGCAGGTTGACCCCCCACAGAGGGTGGATCTCCCCCGCGCATCCCCGCGCCGCACATTGGTGCCCCCATAGGGCACGAATGTGCGGCGCGTCCTTCGGATCGGCCGAGGTCTGGCAACTCACGCATGGACCCTCGGAGAAACACCGCACTCCCTCCGTCCTGGGCGTCTCATGGAGGTCACAGCCTGCCAGGACCTCCATGAGACGCCCAGGGCACCGCAGCCAGGACTGCCACTGCCACCGATCGCCGCCCCTCGCTAGGGTCGCGCCGATGAGAGTCTGGGTCGATTGCACCGCGGCGGCGCATCCGATCGTGCTGCGGCCGATCATCGAGCGGCTCGAGGCGCGGGGGGACGAGGTGTTCATCACCGCGCGCGAGTACGGGCAGACGGTGGGGATCCTCGATCGGCTCGGCATGCACTACACGGTGGTCGGCGAGCATGGAGGCGCGTCGAAGCTGGGGAAGGTGCGGGCGCTCGAGTCGCGCTCGCGGGCCCTCTCCAAACTGGTGTGGGAGAAACGGCCGGAACTGGCGCTCGCACATGGGTCCGTCGACCTGGCCGTCGTCTGCGGCCTGTTGCGGATCCCGTCGGTGCAGATGCAGGACTACGAGTTCGCCAACCTGCAGCGCCAGATCGCCTTTCGCGCCGCGACCCGGGTGCTGGCCCCCGAGGCGATCCCGGTCGACCGGCTGCGCAAGATCGGCGCGAAGTCGAAGAAGCTCTTCCGCTATCCCGGGTTGAAGGAGGAGTACTACCTCTACGACTTCGTCCCCGACGAAGGGATCATCGGCGATCTCGGGCTCGATCGGGGCAGGGTGATCACGGTGGTGCGCCCGCCGCCGGAGACCTCCGAGTACCACGAGCGCAACGACCTCTACGCCGCCACCGTGCGACGACTGGCGGAGGCTGACGGCGAAGCGCAGGCGGTGATCATCCCCCGCACCGAGGAGCAGGCGCGGACGGCGCGGGCCCTGGGGGCGCCGAACCTGCTGATTCCCGAGCAGGCGATCGACGCGCAGAGCCTGATCGCCTGCGCCGATCTGGTCGTCAGCGCGGGGGGGACGATGAATCGCGAGGCCGTCGCCCTCGGAACCCCGGTCTACACGACCTTCAGCGGACGCATGGGAGGGGTAGACGAGGTGCTGATCCACGAAGGCCGCCTCCGGGTGCTGCGGGACCCGGCGGAACTGGATTTACGCAAGCGGACCGATCCGGTCGGGGTCTTGAATCCGCGCGACCCGAGCCTGCTCGTCGCGGCGGTGCTCGGCGCCGTCGCCGTATATCCGTAATCTGACCCGGTCCGGGGCCGCCGGACGAGACCTCGCACCTCGACCGACGCGGGACTGAAATTTGGCCGCGACCACCGATGCCCTACTCGCGTTCATCGCCGCCGCGGCGATCGCCTGGCTCGTGGTCCCCTACGCCGAGCGGCTCGCCTTCCGGGTCGGCGCGATCGACTACCCGAAGGAGCGCAGCCTCCACGACAAGCCGATGCCGCGGCTGTCCGGGCTGGCGATCCTGGTCGCGGTCGAGGTGGCGGGCTGGATCTGGCTGCCAGGGGACGGTGAGAGCCGGGCGATAATGATCGGCGGGATCGCGATCGCCACGGTCGGCGTCCTCGACGACATCTACGACCTGCCGGCGCTGCCGAAGCTCGTCGGGCAGATCGGCGCCTCGCTGATCCCGGTCCTGGCCGGGGTGCGGGTGGAAAACCTGACGCTCCCCTTCATCGGCGGCTTCGAGCTGCACGGCTGGGCGTACCCGCTGACCGTGCTCGGGATCGTCGCCGTGGTCAACGTCATCAACTTCCTCGACGGGGTCGACGGGCTCGCCGCGGGCGTCTGCGTGATCGCCGCGGTGACCCTGGCGACGATCGCGCTGTCCCTCGAACGCAACGAGGCCGGCGTGCTCGCCGCGCTCACCGCCGGCGCCGCCCTCGGCTTCCTGCGCCACGGCTTCCCGCCGGCGTCGAGCTTCATGGGGGACACCGGCTCCAACCTCCTCGGCTACCTGCTGGCGACCGCCTCGGTGCAGGGCGCGCTGAAGACGAACGCGGTGGTCGCCCTCGCCTTCCCCTTGATGGTGCTCGCGGTGCCGGTCCTCGACACCGGCTTCGTGGTCGCCAAACGGCTCAAATACCGCCAGCCGATCTACCAGGCCGATTCCTGGCACTTCCACCACCGGATGGCCAACAAGGGCTTCAGCCAGCGGCGCACGGTTGCCTACCTCTACGCCTGGACGACGGTGATGGCGGCGCTCGCCCTCGCCCTGCGCTTCGTCCCATACAGCGACAACCACGGCCACTTCGACGCACTCTGGACCGCGGTCATGCTGGTGCTGATCGTGGCCGCGCTCGCCTACAGCGTCTACCTCATCTACGTGCTCGAGATCCTCAAGCTGAGGCGCGGCAGGATCAACCCGGAAACGGGCGAGTTCGAAGCCTTGGAGCTGGATGTCGAGCCGGATCGACCCAAACCCCCGGCAGGTAGTGGCAAGGGGCACTAACCCGCATCAGAAAGCCATTTGTCGGCCGCTTCGGATATAGTCGCGGCCGCGTCCGCCGGGTTGCCGAGAGGACGTAACTATGTCTCCTCCTAAGCATGTCGACCTAATGGTGCTGGCCGCCGCCGCGGTGGTCTTTGCCGTCTGCGATTTTTCGCTGCTCGGCTATATCGCCGCGGCCGTAGCGTGGCTCGCCCAGCGCGGTGTGCAGTGGTTGGCGCAGCGACGCTCCAGCGAAGCGCTCAAGGCGGGCAACCGCCAGCGCGCGATGGGGATCATCGCCGCCACCACGCTCGGTCGCGTCTGGCTGATGGCCACCATCGTGCTGGTCGTCGGCATCGCCCAGAACGACGCCGGGCTCTCCTCGGCCGTTCTCCTGGCGGCGCTCTTCACGATCTCGATGGGCGCCTCCGGCTTCGCCTACCTGCTCGAACCTGAACATCGGAGTGTCCAGCCGCGATGAAGACCAAAACCAAAGTCCTGATCGGCCTCGGCGCCTACCTGGCGGTCGCGATCGCACTCCTCCTGATCTTCGGCAACGAGGGGAAGAACGAACACTTCAAGCCCCAGAACGAGTTCAAGCTCCCGGCCTGGATCGAAATCAAGATCGGCCCGATCGACTTCTCGATCAACCGGGCGGTCCTCTACCTCTTCATCGCCAGCGTCCTGACCATCGTGACGATGACCTACATCGCCAAACGGATGGCGCAGAAACCGAACCGGG
>JAFDWG010000362.1 GCA_018268605.1 Actinomycetota bacterium
CGTGTATTCCGCATTCAGGGTCACGTACTCGTGACCGAGGTCGGCGAAATAGACATGCGTCCGACCGTCGCCCCGACTGAGTCGAAGGGCGATGTTCGCCTCGGGGGTGTCGGCCCCGAGCTCGGCGGCGTCGATCGAATCGGCGCCGATCTCGTCCATGTCGGCGCCCACCAGCGCCGCGCCCGCCGCCTGGGCGATCCGGCCCCAGTTGGGATCGCGGCCGTAGAGGGCCGTCTTCACCAGCGGCGAGTTGGCGATCGCCCGCGCGACCCGCTCGGCCTCGCCGCGGTCGGCGGCGCCCGTGACGTCGATCCGGCCGGCCCGGTGCGCGCCCTCGCCGTCGCGGACGATCTCGATCGCCAGCTGCAGGAGCACCGCCTCCAGCAGCCCGGCGGGGAGCGGCCGCCCGGAGGCGCCGGTCGCCTGCAGGAGCACGGTGTCGTTGGTGCTCATCTGGCCGTCGACGGTGATCCGGTTGAAGGAAGGCTCGACCGCGCGCTTCAACGCCCCGGCCGGGTCGTCGATCACCGCGTCGGTCTGGACGAAGCAGAGCATCGTCGCCATGTTCGGCTGGATCATCCCGCCCCCCTTCGCCTGGGCGGAGAGGGTGATGCCGTCGACCTCGAGGGTCACCGACTTCGACCAGCGGTCGGTGGTCAGGATCGCCTCGGCGAAGATCGCGCCGCCCTCGGCGGAGAGGCGCTTGGCGGCCTGCTCGATCCCCGGCAGCACCGCGCTCATCGGCATCGGCACGCCGATCACCCCGGTCTCGGCGACCGCCACCTGAGCGGTCTCGAGCCCGAGCGCGTCGGCAGCCCGTTCGGACATCGCCAGCGCGTCGGCGAAGCCCTTCTCCCCGGTCTCGGCGTTGGCGTTGCCCGAGTTGACGACCGCAGCGCGGACGTGGGCGTGGTCGACGACGTCGCGGCAGACACGAATCGGCGCGGCGGCGGAGGCGTTGCGGGTGAGGACGAGGGCCGAGTCGACACGGTCGGCGTCGCAGACGAGGAGGCCGACGTCGGTCGCCCCGCCGTCCTTCAGGCCGACGTGGGCGCCGCCGGCCCGAAACCCGGGCGCGAGCCGCGCGGGTTCGAGCTCCTGGATGTCCGCCGGCGCCTGCACCCACCGGCTACGGAAAAAGTCGGTCACCGGAGGCCCTCCGTCTCGTCGAGGCCGAGCATCAGGTTCAGGTTCTGGACGCCCTGGCCGGAGGCGCCCTTCCAGATGTTGTCGAGCGCGCCGAAGGCCATCGCCCGCCCGTGCTCGTCGATCGTCACGTAGACGTGGCACTCGTTGGTGTCGCGGAGCGCCCGTAGGTTCGGCGGCCCGTCGAGGACCCGGACGAACGGCTCGTCGGCGTAGCGCTCGCGGTAGAGCGCCTGCGCCGCGCCCTTGCTCGTCGGCTCGGTGAGCGTCGCGAAACAGGTGGCAAGCTCGCCCTGGTCCAGCGGGACGAGCGCCGGGACGAAGCTCACCGGGCATTCGCTCCCCAGCGCCGCCAGCTCCTGTTCGATCTCCGGCCGGTGCCGGTGCCCCTCGGACTTGTAGGGGAAGGCGTTCTCGGTCATCGAGGAGAAGTGGACGATGTCGTCGGTCGAGCGGCCGTAGCCCGAGGTCCCCTGGAAGGCGGCGACGGAGACGTCGGCGACGAGGCCCTGTTCGGCGAGCGGCGCCAGCGCCAGGACGGTCGCCGTCGGGTAGCAGCCGGGCGTGGCGACCAGGTCGGCACCGCGCAGCTCCTCCCTGTACATCTCGGTCAGGCCGTAGACGCCCTTACCGAAGAGGTCCGGGGCGCCGTGGGTGCCGTACCACTGCTCGTAGGTGCCCATGTCGCGCAGCCGGAAGTCGGCGGAGAGGTCGACGACCCTGATCCCGGCGGCGCGCAGAGCGGCGTCGGTCGGCGCGGCGGCGCCGTGGGGATAGGCGACGATCGCGGCGTCGATGCCGGCGAGGAAGTCGGCGTCCTCGAGGTCGGGCTCGGTCAGCTCGACCGGCACCTGGTAGCGCGGGTAGAGGCGATCGATCCGCTTGCCGGCGTCGGAGCGCGAAGTGGCCGCGACCAGTTCGAGCCGCGGGTGGTCCCAGACGATCTTCGCCGCGAGCGCGCCGGTGAAGCCGTTCGCACCCGCGACCAGCACCCGCGCGACGGGGTCACCGTTCATGGGCTGCTTCGCATCGAGGTCAAGCACGGAGCTCGCCTCCTATCTTCGTCAGCTCCGCCTCGATCGAGGCGCGTGCCGCGTCCACCTCCTCGTCGGTGAGGGTGCGATCGGCGGCGCGGAACTCGAGCGCCAGGGCCAGGGACTTCTTCCCCTCGGCGAGCTGCGGCCCTTCGTAGAGGTCGAAGACCTTCGCGGCGCGCAACAGCTCTCCCCCACCCGCCAGCACCGCGGCGCGGACCGTCGCGGCGGACGTGTCGGAGTCGACGACGACGGCGAGGTCGCGTAGCGCCGCCGGGAAGGTGGTGACGTCCTCGAAGAGCTCCTCGCCGAGGGTCGCGGCCGCGAGCAGCGGGGCGGCGTCGATTTCGAAGCCCACCGCGGCGTCGATGTCCCAGGTCCGACAGACCAGCGGATGGATCTCGCCGAGCCATCCGAGCGGCGCCCCGCCGACCGCCACCGCGGCGCCCCGCCCCGGATGCAGGAACGGCTCGGCCGTGGGCTCGAACTCCAGGGGCGGGCAGCCGAGCGAGGCGGCCAGCGCCTCGAGCACGCCCTTGAGGGCGAAGAAGTCGGCCGGTTCGCTGCCGCCGCGCCAGGAGCGCGGGATCAGCGGGCCCACGGCAAGGGCGCCGTAGCGGTGCGGCTCGGTGACCGGCGCCGGCGTGTCGCCGGGGAAGTCGCCCGCGAGCGGGCCTCCCGTCTCGGGTGGGGTGCCGCGCAGATAGACGGCTCCGGCCTCGAACAGGGAGACCGCCTCGGCGCCGCGCGAGAGGTTCCGCGCCGCCACGTCCAGCAGCGATCCGATCAGCGTCGTCCGCATCGCCGCCCCCTCGTCGGAGAGCGGATTGGCGACCAGGATCGGTTCGGCACGCGGGTCGGGCTCGCAGGTCCGCAGGCGCCCGGCCTCGCCGGGGTTGTTGAAGCTCCAGCCGACGATCTGGTCGAAGCCGAGGTCGCGCAACTCGTCCTCGGCGCGCCGCCGCAGCCGCTGCGTCCGGTTCAGCCGCCCGACCTTGCCCTCGCCGACCCGCGGCAGGGTCGTCGGCAGGTGCCGGTCGAAGCCGTGGAGCCGGCCGACCTCCTCGATCAGATCGATCTCCCGGGTGACGTCGTAGTAGCGGTCGGCGGGCACTGTCGCCAGCAGGTCCTCACCGTCGACCTCGACCGCGAAGCCTTGCCGCTCGAGGTAGGCGACCTGGTCGGCCTGCGGGATCTCCATGCCGAGGATGCTGGTGACCCGGGAACCCCGGAGGCGAAGCGTGCGGGGCTCGGGCGCGGGCGCGGCGACATCGATCGTCCCCGGCACCATGGTCGCACCGCAGAGCTCGACGATCAGCTTCGAGGCGACCGCCTGCGCCCGCATCGTCAGGTCGGGATGCAGCTGCTTCTCGAAGCGCGCCGAGGCCTCCGAGCGGAGCGAGAGCCGCCGCGAGGTCTGCAGAATGTTCGGCCCGTTCCAGTTCGCCGCCTCGAGCAGGAGGCTCGTGGTCTCGTCGGAGACCTCGGAGACCTGGCCGCCCATCACCCCGCCGATGCCGCTCGGCCGGTCGCGATCGCAGACGAGGACGATCTCGGGATCGAGTTCGCGCTCGACGCCGTCGAGCGTCGTCATCTTCTCGCCCTCGCGGGCGGTGCGGACGATCAGCTCGCCGCCGGGAAGCTTGTCAAGGTCGTAGGCGTGAAGCGGCTGGGCGGTCAGCAGCATCACGTAGTTGGTGATGTCGACCACGTTGGAGATCGGCCGCTGGCCGGCGGCGGCGAGCCGCTCCCGCAGCCAGAGCGGCGAGGGGCCGATCTTCACGTCGCGGAAGACGCGGGCGGTGAAGCGCGGGCAGAGGTCTGGGACCTCGATCGTGACCGAGGCGAAGTCGGAGGCCTGGCCCTCGCCCTCGGCGGGCGCGTCGTCGGCCCACGGGTCGGGGCCGAGATCGGCGCCGGTCACCGCATGAACCTCCCGGGCGATGCCGTGGACGCCGAAGCAATCGCTGCGGTTCGGGGTCACCTCGATCTCCAGCACCGGCTCGGCAAGCGGGATCACGTCGGCGAGCGGCGTTCCGGCGGAGAGCGCGTCGTCGAGAACCATGATGCCGTCGTGGTCCTCTCCGACCTCGATCTCGTCCGCGGCGAGGATCATCCCTTCCGAGGCGACCCCACGCAGCTTCGCCTTGCGCAGCTTGTCCCCGCCCGGCATCCGCGCACCGGGGAGCGCCACCGCGACGGTCTGGCCCGCGCCGACGTTGGGGGCGCCGCAGACGATCGTCCGCGCGCCGCCCTCGCCGACGTCGACGGTGCAGACGCGCAGCCGATCGGCATCGGGGTGCTGGACCGCCTCGGTCACCTTGCCGATCACGAAATTGTCGGGCGAGGGCGGCCCGACGACGTCGATCCGCTCGACCTCGGTGCCGGTCATCACCAACCGGTCGGCCAGCTCCTCTATCGGCAGGCCCGGGTCGCAGTACTCGCGCAGCCAGGAGTAGGGGACCCGCATCAGATACCCCTCGTCCTCAACAGGATCGTCATCGACCGGATCGTCATGAGAACTGCTCCAGCATCCGCACGTCGTTGTCGAAGAACCGCCGCAGGTCGGGGACATCGTGGCGCAGCATCGCCACCCGCTCGATCCCGAGGCCGTAGGCGAAGCCCTGGACCTTCTCCGGGTCGTAGCCCATCTCCTTGACGAAGCCGAGCACGTTCGGGTCGACCATCCCGGCGCCGAGGATCTCGATCCAGCCCTGGCCCTTGCAGAGGTTGCAGCGGCTGCCGTCGGCGAGGACGCCGGTGCCCTCGCACTGGAAGCAGGAGACGTCGACCTCGACGCTCGGCTCGGTGAAGGGGAAGTAGTGCGGCCGCAGGCGCACCTCGCGGGTGTCGCCGAAGAGCGCCCGGGACATCGCCAGCAGCGTCCCCTGGAGGTCGGCGAGGGTCAGTCCCTCGGCGATCGCCAAGCCCTCCATCTGGTGGAACATCGGGCTGTGGGTGGCGTCGGAATCGCGCCGGTACACCTTGCCCGGGATGACGATGAAGATCGGCGGGCCGTGCGTCTCCATCGCCCGGATCTGCATCGGCGAGGTGTGGGTGCGCAGCAGCACGTCCGGGTGCGACTGGATGTAGAAGGTGTCCTGGAGTTGGCGGGCCGGGTGGCCGACCGGGTGATTCAGGGCGGTGAAGTTGTAGTAGTCGTGCTCGATCTCGGGGCCTTCGGCGACTTCGTAGCCGAGCCCGACCATGATGTCCTCGATCAGCCGCGTCGTCCGGGTGATCAGGTGCTGGTGGCCGACCGGCCGCGGCGGCGCGCCCGGCATCGTCACGTCGACCCGGTCGGCGACGAGCTTCGCTTCGAGCTCGGCGGCATCGAGGCGCTCGGCGCTCTGCTCGATCAGCGCCTCGAGCTCCTTCCGCGCCTTGTTGGCGGCGCCGCCGACGGGCCCCCGATCCTCCGGCGGCAGCTGGGAGATCCCGCGGAGGATCTGCGTCAGCTCGGCTTTGCGGCCCAGGTACTTGACCCGCAGCTCCTCCAGCGCGGCGCTGGTGGAGGCGTCGACGATCGCCTCCGTGGCCTCGACCCGGATCTTCTCGATCTGCTCAAGCACTGGCGGACACCTCGCTCATCCGCGCGCACGCTACAGCCGCCGCCGCGGCGACGTTCAGTGACTCGGCGCCTCCCTGCAAGGGAATCGTCGCGCTCGCGTCGCAGGCGGCGACGACCTCGGGGCGCAGACCGTCGCGCTCGGAGCCGAGGCAGGCCGTTCCGGCGCCCGTGAGCGTGGCCAGCCCACCGCCCCCGTGGGCGACGAGGGCGACCCGCCGACCGGGGGTCTCCTCGACCCCGGAGACGACCACCGGCGGGTGGGCGAACAGTGAGCCCATGCTCGCCCGGGTGGCCTTGGGACCGAAGGCGTCGGCGCAGCCGGGGCCGAGAGCGACCGTCGCGTCGAGCAGCGCGTGCGCCGTGCGGACGATCGTCCCGACGTTGCCGGGGTCGCCGACCCCGTCGAGGTAGACGCAGGGCGCGGTGAGCGTGACGGGCTCCGGCTGCGGCCAGACGGCGATGACACGGGTGCCCGAGCCGAGCGAGGAGACCGAATCGAGCAGATCCGTGTGGACGACCTCGACCGGGTACGCCGCGCCGCGTCCCGAGTCGGTGCCGTGCAGCCCGGTGCCGCCGGCGACGAGCACGAACCGCGGCTTCGCGCCCGCGGCGAGCCCGGCCTCGAAGAGGTCCTCGCCCTCGGTCGCGAACAGCCCCTGGCGCCTGCGGTGCTTATGCACCTGCAACTTCCGCACCAGCTTCAGCTTCTCGTTGTCCTTGCTCTCGATCATCGATCCGGTTCTTCTCTCGGCTGCCTCGAACCCTGCCTGAAACGCAAAACGGGCCGCAAATCTGCGGCCCGCCCGGAAGAGTGAAAGGTGTCAGCCTGCGCTCAGGCGGCCGCACCCTCCCGGGCTATCTCCACGAATCGGCGGAACCCCTCTGGGTCCGAGACGGCGATCTCGGCCAGCATCTTGCGGTTCACCTCGACCTCGGCCTTGTTCAGGCCGTTCATCAGTTCGGAGTAGCTCATGCCCTCGAGCCGCGCGGCGGCGTTGATCCGGGTGATCCAGAGCCGACGGAAGGTCCGCTTCTTGTTGCGACGGTCGCGGTAGGCGTACATGCCCGACCGCTGCACCTGCTCTTTGGCGAACCGGTAAGAAGAATGCTTGCGCCCGAAGTAGCCCTTGGCTTCCTTCAGGACCTTGCGGCGCTTCTTGCGCGCGTGGACGCTGCGCTTGACGCGACTCACTTGCCGCCTCCGAGGAGCTTGCGGACGTTCGGGACGTCAACTTTCGCGATCTCCGCGGGCCGGGCCTTGGCGCGCTTGAGTCCCGGAGACTTCTTCTCCAGGATGTGGCTGAGCCCGGCGTGACGGCCGCGGATCTTGCCGTTGGCGGACTTCTTGAAGCGCTTCTTCGCGCCCGAGTGGGTTTTCATCTTCGGCATACGGGTTCGACATTGAAGCAGAGCGAGAGCTCCGGCGCGGGCTGGTGCCGTGCCTGGGTTAGGGTCCGGCCCCCATGCGCATCCTCTATGTGGTCGGAACCCGACCGAACTTCGTCAAGACCGCACCGGTCATCTCCGCGATGCGAAGCCGTTTGCCGGACTCCGCCCACATCATCGTCCATACCGGCCAGCACTACGACCGGGCGATGTCGGAGATCTTCTTCGATGAGCTCGGGGTGCCGGCCCCAGACCACATGCTCGAGGTCGGCTCCGGCACCCACGCCCAGCAGACGGCCCGCACGATGGAGCGGCTGGAGCCGGTGATCGAGAACGAGAAGCCCGACCTGCTGATCGTCCCGGGCGACGTCAACTCGACCCTCGCCGCCGTCCTCACCGCGGTGAAGATGGGCCTGCCGGTCGCCCACGTCGAGTCGGGCCTGCGGAGCTTCGACATGTCGATGCCCGAGGAGGTCAACCGCATCGTCGCCGACCGCTTCTCCTCCCACCTCTTCCTCCACTCCGAGGAGGCGATGGGCAATCTGCGTGCCGAAGGGATCGCGCCGGAACGCATGCACTTCGTCGGCAACACGATGATCGACACCCTGGTCGCGCTGAAGGACCGGATCGCGGCGGCCGGTGCGGCGACGAACCTCGGCCTCGCTCCCGGCTCCTACCTGCTCGTCACCCTTCATCGCCCGGCGCTGGTCGACGGCCCGCTGCTCGGGGAGACGGTGGCGCAGCTCTCCCACCTGGCCGAGAGCATGCCGGTCGCCTTCCCGGTCCATCCCCGGACCCGCAAGATGATGGAGGCCCTACCCGACTGGAGCGCGCCGGAGGGCCTCGAGCTGATCGAGCCCCTCGGCTACCTCGACTTCCTCTCCCTGGTGACCGACGCCCGCGCCGTCCTCACCGATTCCGGCGGCATCCAGGAGGAGACGACCTACCTCGGCGTCCCCTGCTTCACCCTGCGCGCCAACACCGAGCGCCCGGTGACCGTCGACCTCGGCACCAATACCCTCCTCGGCCTCGACCCCGCCGCGATCGCCGAGATCCCCGCGACTTTGGCAACGCGCCCGACCGCCCCACCCGAGCCGCCCCCGCTCTGGGACGGCCACGCCGCCGAGCGGATCGCCGACATCCTCTCGCCGCCGGATCCGGAGCTGCTGACGGCGTAGGGGGAACGCCGGCC
>JAFDWG010000363.1 GCA_018268605.1 Actinomycetota bacterium
AGGCTGCGGGACTTGATCCCACCCGGGTAGCCGCTGTGGCGCCAGTAGGTCTTCTGCGCCAGCTTGTCCCCGGTGACGCGAATTTTCTCCGCGTTGACGACGACGACGAAGTCGCCCGTGTCGACGTGCGGCGTGTAGGTCGGCTTGCGCTTGCCGCGCAGGGCGTCGGCGATCTGCGTCGCCAGGCGGCCCAGGGTCTGGCCCTCGGCATCGACGACGAGCCAGTCGCGCTGGCGGTTCTCGGGGGTGGCTACAAAGGTCTTCATGCGTAAAAAAGCGCGGGCTCGGCCCACGCGGCCGGTCGATGATAGAGAAATCCCTCAGCGGGCGCAGTGCTCGCAGCGTCCGCGCAAGACGACATCGTGCTCGGTGACGTCGAACGGCATCGTACCCGCCACCTGCGCGAGGGCTTTCTCGAGGCTCTGATCCTCGAACGGGACCATTTTCCCGCAGTCCCGGCAGATGGCGTGATGATGGTGGTGGCCGGTCGGATCGATGCGCTCGAAGCCCGCCGTGCCGCGGCAGACCTCGATCCGCTGGACGAGGCCCAGCTGCTCAAGTTGCTCGAGCGCGCGGTAGACGCTGGCGCGGCCGACCGCGGGCTTGCGGCGGCGCAGCTCCTCGTCGAGGTCGAGGGCGGTGACCGCGCAGTCGTGCTCGGCGAGCGCCTCGACCACGGCCGTCCGCGCGCCGCCACGGCGGTAGCCGGCGTCGGCCAGCGCCGCGAGCGCGTGCTCGGCCCACTCGCTCTGGGTCTGTGTGCTCACGTACTTAGCCTAGCCCGCAGGGGAACGCGGTCACGGAGGGCGGCGAGCAGGAAGACACCGGTGGCGACACCGATGATCGCGGTGCCGGCGGGCAGCGAGTCGATCTCGTAGGAGAGGAACAGACCGAGCCAGGTCGAGCCGACCGCGATCGCCGCGGCGAGGCCGAGGCCGAGCCAGGGACGGTCGGTGAGCAGGCGGGCGGCACCGCCCGGGGCGGCCAGCAGCCCGAGCAGCAGCAGGGCGCCGACGGCCTGGGTCGCCTCGGCGGCGACGGCGCCGAGGATGACGAAGAAGGCGATTCCGAGCACGCGCATCGGGACGCCGAGGCCGCGCGCCACCTCGGGGTCGAGCGAGGACAACAGCAGCGGGCGGGCGATCGCGGCGAGCGCCGCCAGCGCGGCGATCGCGACCGCGACCGCGACCCAGACATCGCCGGCCGACAGTCCAAGGATCGAGCCGAAGAGGACACGGACGGCGGCGGTGCCGTCTTCACCGCTCGAGCCGCTGACGAAGATCGAGAGGAAGAGCGCGCCGAGCCCGAGGATCCAGGCGAAGACGGTGCCGATCACGACGTCGTCGGCGCGGGCGCGCTCGCCGAGGCCGCCGATCCCGGCGCCGACGACGACCGTCGCCGCGAACAGGCCGAGGCGGATGTCCACCCCGAGCGCCGCCGCCCCGAGCGCCCCGGCGAAGGCGACGTGGCTGAGAGCGTCCCCGGCAAAGACCTGCGCCCGGAGGACGACGAAGTAGCCGATCGCCCCGCAGGCGAGCGCGATGAACGTCCCCGCGAGGTAGGCGTTCCGCATGAATTCGTGGGTGAACATCAGGCGGTCCTCGCCCCCCACCCTGCCCCCGAGGTCGCCAGGCGAGCCAGGACGTAGAGGCCGAAGCTGAGGCTGGTGACCCAGAAGCCGACCGGATACGGGGAGAAGTAGGCGATGCCGAGGCCGAGCCAGCTGACAGCGAAGGCGAGGGCCACCGAGAGGACGAGGCCGCGTCCGGGACGGGCGGTGATCAGCTGGGCCGTCGCGGCAGGCGTCACCAACAGGGCGAAGACGAGGAGCGCGCCGGTGATCTGCGCGGTCGCCGCCACCGCCAGGCCGAGCAGCAGCAGGAAGACGACCCCGAGGAGCCGGATCGGCACGCCGCCGGCCCGCGCCACCGAGCCGTCGATCGAGGCGAAGAGGAGCGGCCGTCCGAGGACGGCGAGCGCCGTGAGCACCGCGACGGCGATGCAGAGCAAGGTCACCACCTGGCTCTCGGTGATGCCGAGGAAGGTGCCGAAGAGCAGCGCCTCGAGTCCCGCCAACTGGCCGCCGTAGAGTCCCACGAAGAGGAAGCCGAGGCCTAACGCGAACGCCTGCAGGGTGCCGATCGCGGCCGACTCCCCGGAGCGCCCGCCGCGCTCCTCACCGCCGAAGGCGGCCAGCGCCAGCGCTCCCAGCCCGCACGCGCCGAAGTAGCCGAAGGCGACCGGGATCGCCGCCAGCGTCGCTGCCGCCGCGCCGGGAAAGGAGATGACCGCGAGCGTGTGGCCGGCGAAGGTCTGCCGGCGCAGGACCATGAACCAGCCGATCGCGCCGGCCATCACGGCGACGATGGCGCCCGCCTCGAGCGCCTGCACCATGAACGGATAGGTCGTCAGCTGTTCCCAGTCGGCGACCAGGTCCCAGGAGAGGCGCGGGCTCACACCATCACCTGCTCGTGGTCCTCGGTGCAGTGGCCCGCGTCGGGCGTGCCGACGACGATCAAGCGCCCGCTCGGCGTCTCCACCACCTCGATCGTCGCGCCGTAGAGGCGGCTCAGCACGTCGGCGCGGATCACCTCGCGCGGCGGCCCTTCCACCCCGCGCCCGCCGGCGAAGTAGACGACCCGGTCGAGATATCCGAGGATCGGGTTTACGTCGTGGGCGACGAGGACGACGGTGACGCCGCGCTCGCGGCAGATCCGCTGGACCAGCGCCGCGACGGCGCTCTGGTTGGGCAGGTCGAGGCTGTCGAGCGGCTCGTCGAGGAGCAGGAGCTCGGGGTCCCGGACCAGCGCCTGGGCGATCAGGAGGCGCTGCTGCTCGCCGCCGGAGAGCGTGCCGATCGCCCGCTCGGCGTAGGCGGACGCGCCGACCAACTCGATCACCTCATCGACCTTCGCCGCCGCCGCCCGGGCCGAGGGGCTGAGCGCGGCGGGCAGCGGCAGGCCCCAACGCGCGCCGTCGAGACCGAGCCGCACGACGTCGACGCCTCGCACCCGGGTCGAGGTGTCGAAGCTGCGCCGCTGGGGCAGGTAGCCGATCCGGGGGCGAGCGGCGCGCGGTGCCTGGCCGAGCACGCTCACCGCGCCGGCGCTCGGCGCCAGGAGGCCGAGGACGAGGTCGAGGAAGGTGGACTTGCCGGCGCCGTTGGGGCCGAGCACGGCGACGAACTCGCCGCGGGCGATCGCGAGGTCGACGCCCGACCACACGGGAGAGCCGCCGCGCGAGGCGGCGGCTCCGGACAGCGAGATCGCCTCGGTCACCGGCCGCCTCCGCTCATCCGCTGCCGGCACCTTCGCGGAGTGCCGTCTGGACCCCTTCGAGCTCGCGCACCATCCAGGCCTGGAAGCTCGCCCCTTCCGGGGTCAGCGTCTCGGTCACCGTGGCGATCGGGATTCCGGCCGCTTCGGCGGCCTCGTTCAGGCGCTTCACGTCGGGGGTCGCGTTCTGGGAGTTGTAGACCCAGAGATCGATCTCTCCGTCTTCGATCTGATGGTCGGCGGTCGCCTTGTCGGAAGGGCTCGGTTCGGTCCCCTCGGCGATCCCGTCCATGAAGCCGGCCGGGGTGACCAGATCGAGCCCGAGGGCGGGCGCCAGCGGTTCGAAGATGCTCTCGGACGCGCCGACCTTCGTCCCGCCGAACTCTTTCTTGATCTGGGTGATCAGAGCGTTGTACCGGGCGAGGTCCTGCTTTTCGAATTCCGCCGCCCGTTCTTCGTAGTAGGAATCGTGGCCGGGGTCGGCTTCATCGAAGGCTTCGACCAGCGCCGCGATCACCCTGTGGACCGATTCCGGCGAGTACCACTGGTGCGGGTTGTCGCCGGCTTCGAGCCCGAGGACGTCGCCTACCTCGACTTCGACCCGCCCTTCGTCGGGGCTGGCGGCGAGCAGCTTCGAGGCCCATTCGTCGTAGCCGATCCCGTTGACGATCGAGACCTGCGCGCCTGCCATCGCCCGGGCGTCGTTCGCGGTCGCTTCGTAATCGTGCGGATCGGCCGCGGGGTTGGTGATGATGTCGGTGACCGCCACCCGGTCCCCGCCCACCCCTTCGGCGATCGAGCCCCAGAAGTCCTCGGCGGCGACGACGTTGACCTTCCCCCCGGCCGCGCTCGCTCCCCCACCGCCGCAGCCGGCCAACGCGATAAGGGCGGCGGCACAGATGACGAGAGCCCCCACTCGGGCGCCAAAGTTCGACAGGGACGCACTTTTTTTGAGAAGCATTCTCATCGGTGCGGCAGCCTAGCACGCTTTTGAGAATCGTTCTCGTTACCCGATCACTAGGTTTCCCTCTGCGTGATCGCCTCGATCCCCAGCCCCTCGCAGCCAGGCTTCGGCATCGGGCCGTTCGAGATCCACATGTACGGACTGATGTACGCGGTCGCGGTGACCGCGGCCGTGCTGATCGTGCGGCGCCGCTGGAGCAAGCTCGGCGGCGACCCCGAACTGCCGCTGCAGGTCGCGATCTGGGCCTTCCCGGCAGGCCTGATCGGAGGCCGCCTCTACTTCGACATCACGAGCTTCAACGAAATGCCCCATACCTGGTGGGGCCCGTTCGCGGTCTGGGACGGCGGCCTCGGCATCTGGGGCGGGATCGCGGCGGGGGCGGCGGTCGGCATCTGGCGCGTCCACCGCGCCGGGGTCTCCGTGCCCGCCTTCATGGACTGCACCGCCCCCGCCCTCCTGGTCGCCCAGGCGATCGGCCGGGTCGGCAACTACTTCAACCAGGAGCTCTTCGGCGGCCCCACCTCCCTTCCCTGGGGTCTCGAGATCTCACCCGCCCACCGGCCCGAGGGCTATCTCCACTACGCCACCTTCCAGCCCACCTTCCTCTACGAGATCATCTGGAACCTCGCCCTGGCCGCCTTCCTCGTCTGGCTCGGCCATCACCGCAAGATCCGCCCGCCCGGCCTCTTCGCCCTCTACGTGATGGGCTACTCCGCCTTCCGCATCTTCGAGGAGAGCCTCCGCGTCGACCCGGCCCACCACATCCTCGGCCAGCGCCTGAACTTCTGGGTCGCGATCGTCCTCGCCCTGATCGGCTTCGCCTGGTTCCTCTGGACGCAGCGGGACCGGCCGGGGGCCGACGACCCACCAGTGGTTCAGCCGCCCGATCAGTCAGCCGCCACGGCGACCTGAGGCGGCGTGGTCCAGCCTCGCAAGGACGCAGGGGGGCGAGCCGAGGGGAGCGCACTCCGGTGCGTGACCCGAGGCGAGCGGCCGAGGACACCGCGAGACGCCCCCACGCCGCCTCAGGTCACTCCCACTCGATAGTTGCCGGCGGCTTGGAGCTGATGTCCAGGGCGCAGCGATTGACGCCGCGGATCTCGTTGATGATCCGGTTCGAGACGCGCTCGAGGAGGTCGTAGGGGAGGCGGGCCCAGTCGGCGGTCATCGCGTCGTCGGAGGTGACGGCGCGGATCACGATCGGGTAGGCGTAGGTGCGGCCGTCGCCTTGGACGCCGACCGAGCGGACCACCGGCAGGACGCAGAAGGACTGCCAGAGCTCGCGATACATCTCCACCGCCCGGATCTCCTCCTGGAGGATCGCGTCGGCGGCGCGGAGGATGTCGAGACGCTCGCGGTTGACCTCGCCACCGACGATGCGGATCGCCAGGCCAGGCCCCGGGAAGGGCTGGCGCCAGACCATCCGTTCGGGCAGGCCGAGCTCGGCGCCGACCGCGCGGACCTCGTCCTTGAAAAGCATCCGCAGGGGCTCGACCAGCTCGAAGTCGAAGTCCTCGGGCAGCCCGCCGACGTTGTGGTGGGACTTGATCGTCGCCGCGTGGTCGGTACCGCCCGACTCGATCACATCCGAATAGAGCGTGCCCTGGACGAGGTAGCCGACGTCGTCGAGCCTGGACGCCTCCTCCTCGAAGACGCGGATGAACTCCTCGCCGATGATCTTGCGCTTGCGCTCCGGCTCGTCGACGCCCTTGAGCTTGGTCAGGAAGCGCTCCTCGGCGTCGACCGCGATCAGCGGGATGCCGAACTGGGAGAAGGTCTCGACGACCTGCTCGGACTCGTTCATCCGCATCATCCCGTGGTCGACGTAGATGCAGGTCAGCCGCTCCCCCACCGCTTTGTGGACGAGCAGCGCCGCGACCGATGAGTCGACGCCGCCGGAGAGGCCGCAGATGACCTTCCCCTCACCTACCTGGGCGCGGATCTTCTCCACCTGTTCGGTGATCACCGAGGACGCGCTCCACTGCTCGGTGCAGCCCGCGACGTCGCGGAGGAAGCGGGTGAGGATCTCGGTCCCGTAGGGCGTGTGGACGACCTCGGGGTGGAACTGGATGCCGTAGAGCCCGCGGTCGGGCCTCTCGTAGGCGGCGACCGGCGAGCTTGGCGAGGAGGCCAGCGCGGTGAACCCCTCGGGAGCCGCGCGGACGATGTCACGGTGACTCATCCAGCAGCTCTGCTCCTCGGGCAGGCCGCCGAGCAACATGCCGCCGCCGTCGGTGAGGGTCAGCTCGGTGCGGCCGAACTCTCCCGCGTCGGCGCCCTCGACCGTCCCGCCGAGACCCAGCGCCATCGCCTGCATGCCGTAACAGATGCCCAGCATCGGGACGTCGACGTCCAGCAGCTGGCTCGGGAACGTCGGCGCGCCCTCTTCGTAGACCGAGGCGGGCCCGCCGGAAAGCACCAGGGCCTTCGGCTTGCGCGCCTTGATCCGCTCGATGTCGACGTTCGCCGGCAGCAGCTCGGCGAAGACGCCGCATTCGCGGATCCGCCGCGCGATCAGCTGCGAGTACTGGCCGCCGAAGTCGAGGACCAAGACCTCCTCGGTGGCCTTGACTTCATCGGCGGGCAGCGCGCCGCCCGGCTCGACATCCGACCGGGCGGCGATCTGCTCAGTCATCCGAGACGGCAACTCCGGCGGCCACCGCGGCCCGCCCGTTCGATCCCATCCCGACGTGCTGCTCGTTCTGCAGCTTCTTCCCCTCGCTCATCAGCGCCGGCGCGACCATCACCTCGGCCCGCTGGAAGGAGCGAATGTCCTCGTAGCCACAGGTGGCCATCGAGGTTTTCAGCGCCCCCATCAGGTTGAAGGTTCCGTCGTTCTCCTGCGCCGGACCGAGGAGGATCTCCTCCATCGTCCCGTCCTGCTTGGTGGAGACGCGGGTGCCGCGTGGCAGAGACGGATGGAACGTCGCCATCCCCCAGTGGAAGCCGCGGCCCGGGGCCTCTTTGGCACGGGCGAGCGGCGAGCCGATCATCACCGCGTCGGCGCCCATCGCGATCGCCTTCGAGACATCGCCACCGGTGCGCATGCCGCCGTCGGCGATCACGTTCACGTACTCGCCGGTCTCGAGCATGTGCTGGGCGCGGGCGGCCGCCACGTCGGCGATCGCCGTGGCCTGCGGGACGCCGATCCCGAGTACGCCACGGGTGGTGCAGGCAGCGCCCGGGCCGACCCCGACCAGGACTCCGACCGCGCCGGTCCGCATCAGGTGCAGCCCCGTGGAGTAGGAGGCGCAGCCGCCGACGATCGTCGGCACCGACACTTCGGCGATGAACTCCTTCAGGTTCAGCGGCTCGACCGTGGTCGAGACGTGCTCGGCCGAGATCACCGTCCCCTGGACGACGAGGATGTCGAGGCCCGCCTCGATCGCGACCTCGTAATAGTCGCGCACTTTCTGTGGGGTGAGCGAGCCGCAGACGACCGCTCCGGTCGCCTTGATTTCCTCGACCCGCTGCGCGATCAGCTCGGCCTTGACCGGCTCGGAGTAGATCTCCTGCATGAGGCGCGTCGCCTCGTGCTTGGGTGCCGCAGAGATCGCCTCGAGGCGCTCTTCGGCGTTCTCGAAGCGGCTCCAGATGCCCTCCAGGTTGAGCACGCCGAGGCCACCGAGCTGGTTGGTGAGCGCCGCGGTCTGGGGGCTGACCACGCCATCCATCGCGGAGGCGAGCAGCGGCAACTCGAATCGGTAGGGACCAAGGGTCCAGGTGATGTCGATGTCGTCGGGGTCCCGCGTGCGGCGCGAAGGAACGATCGCTACGTCGTCGAATCCATATGCGCGTCGCCCTTTCTTTCCGCGGCCGATTTCGATTTCCAAAGTGTGACCTCCAGGGCTGGCGTTGAACTAACCAGCCTACACTTCGGCCGGGACCTCCAAATCGTGCACGGAGACCGCGCCGAGCATGCGCTCGACCTGGTTGCGGTCGACGAAGCCGGCGCCGAAGTGCTGGGTCGACTCCGCGCCGCAGGCGACTCCGTAGGCGAGGCACTCCTCCTCGCTACGTCCCTCGTAGCGCGCGGCGACGTAGCCCGCGACGAAGGCGTCCCCCGAGCCGACCGTGGAGACCGGCTCCAGCGGCTCGGTGTGGACCTCGAGCAGGCGCCGCTCGGAGCCCTCCCCGACGGTCGCCACACAACCCTCCGGACGCGTGATCGCCGCCTGCTCGGCGCCGAGCCGGACGATCTCGAGCAGCCCGGTGGCGAGGTCTGAGCCGTCGGCGAACTCCTGGCCGACCAGCTCCTCGGCCTCGGTCTCGTTCGGCGTCACCATCGCGGCACCCGCCCGCGTCCCGGCCAGCATCGCCTCGCCCTCGGCATCGAGTACGCAGGGCACGCCACGGCGTCGGAGGGCGTCGATCAGCCGTGCGTAGAGATCATCCCCGGCTCCGGGCGGCAGCGAGCCCGCCAGCACGCAGATCTTCGCCCCACCGGCCAGGTAGCCGATCCGGTCGAAGAGCCGTTTCGTCTCCTCGGCGGAGACCGCCGGGCCGCGCTCGTTGATCTCGGTCTGCTCACCAGAGGTCGGGTCGATCACCGCGAGGTTGATCCGCGTCTCGGCGGCGATCTCGATGAAATCGGTCAGCACCGACTCTTCGTGCAGCTGTTCGAGCACCCGGGTCCCGGAGGGGCCGCCGACGAAGCCCGTGGCGATCACCGGGCGGCCGAGCAACGCCAGCGCCCGCGCCACGTTGATGCCCTTGCCGCCGGCGACCGTGCGCGACTCCACCGCGCGGTGGCGGCGGCCCAGTCGGAAGTTCGGTACCGCGACAGTCCGGTCGATCGCCGCGTTCAGCGTCACCGTGAGGATCACTTCTGCTCTACCCGCTTTCCCCTTCGGATTCGGCGGAATCCCCGCCAGAGAAGTATCGCAATACCCAGTATCGCGCACACGGCGACCACCAGGGGGATCCGATGTTCGGAGACGAACCCGCGCGCCCGGTCAAACCCGCTCGCGGCAGGAATCGAGCGGCCGGCGACGAGCGGGACGGTGCCCGCGCGGAGCCCGTCGATCGAGACCGTGGCGGTGCCGAGCTTGGCGCCGCGGCGGATCGGCCCGGTCACCTTACGCGGAGCGTCGACCTCGATTTCGACCTTCTGCCCGTCGCGCATCGCGACCTTCAGCGAGCGGCCGACGACGAGCGGCAGGTGGCCGCCGGAATAGCGGATCGCGGAGGCGGCGAGCTCCTTCCCCTTCCGGATCGCCTTGCGCCGGTGGTACTGGCGGAAGCCCCATTCGAGCAATTCCATGTTGTCGGAGAAGCGCGTTTCGTCGGTCGGCGCGTCGATCGCCACCGAGATCAGCCGGATCCCGCGTTTCTCCCCCGAGCCGACCAGTACGTAGCCCGCCTTCCAGGTGTGGCCCGTCTTCACCCCGGTGACCCACGGGGCCATTTCGAGGAGCTCGTTGATCGTCTTGATCTTGCGCGGCGGGTGGAGGCTCTTCAGCGTGTGTTCGCGCGAGTCGGCGATCTTGGCGAAGGCCGGATTCTTCTCGAGTTCCATCGTCAAGGTCGCCAGGTCGAGCGCGCTCGAGTAGTTCTTCTTCGAGTCGAGCCCGACCGGGTTCTCGAAGTGCGTGTCGGTGAGGCCGAGCGCCGCCGCGTAGCGGTTCATCTCGGCGACGAACTTCTTCACCGAGCCCGCCGACTCGATCGCGAGGGTGTGGGCGGCGTCCCCGGCACTGAGCAGGATCAGACCGTAGATCAGGTCTTCGACGCTGATCTTCTGCCCCGCCCGGAGGCTCATCACCGACTCGCCGTATTCGTATTCGTAGGGTTGCGCGATGACGATCTTCGAGAGCGGCAGGTCCCTCATCGCCACGTAGGCGGTCATCAGCTTGGTCGTCGAGGCGACCAGGCGCCGTTCCGCGCCCGCGTGCGAGGTCAGCACCTCGCCGGTGCGCCCGTCGATCAGCGCCCAGGACTTGGCGAGGACGTGCGGGCCCGGACCTTCGTGGTCGTGGTGCCCTTCGGCGGCGCCGGCGGTCGCGGCGGGCAGGAGCGCGACGAGCAGCGAGAGCAGAAGCGCGCCGATCCGGCGCCGGGTCACTTCTGCAGCTTGAGGACTTCGCCCGCGACCAGGATCTGCGGGTCGACTTCAGGGTTCAGCGCCTGCAGTTCGGCGACCGGCACGCCCGTCTTGTGGGCGATCGAGGTCAGCGTGTCGCCGCTCTGCACTTCGTAGGTCTTCGCCTTCGTCCGCTTCTTCTTCGGCTGCTTCTGCTTCTGCGTCTGGGACTTCTGCGCCCCGGCCTTGCTATTCGAGTTCGAGTGCAGGTCGGTGTTCTTGGCGACCACGACGACGGCGACGACCGCCGCCGCGATGGCGACGAGCGCGAGGATCCTGGCTATCCAACTTCGCTTCTTCTTCATGGGCGCGGAGCGGCATCCTAGCGACGAAAGGGGCGATTACCAGCCGCTTTCTTCAGGCGTTGGATATCTCCCAGAGGGTCGAGCGCAATTCCTCGGCCGCGGCGGCGGGATCGGGGGCGCCCACGATGCCTCGCGACGAGGCGACGATCGCCCCCGCCGGGCCGGGTGCGAAGGCCGCGCCGAGGAGCTTCGGATCGCCGCCCTGGGCGCCGACGCCGGGCAGGAGGAAGACCGAGCGCGGCATCAGCTCCCGCAGGCGGGCGATGTGCTCGGGCTCGGTCGCGCCGACGACGGCGCCGAGGCCGCTCAGGCCGCCCTCGCCGAGGAGCCGGCCGGAGAGCGCATCCACCAGCGACGCGAGCCGCTCGTGCAGCGGCGGGTCGGGGCTGGGGACGTCCATCAGGTCGGCCGCGCCTGGGTTGCTCGTGCGGACGAGGACGAAGATCCCCGCCCCTGCCGCCTCGCAGGCGGCGACCAGGGGCTCCAGCGCGTCCCGGCCGAGCAGCGGATTGGCGGTGAAGGCGTCGGCGCCGAGACCCGGCACCTCCCCCCAGGGCGTCGGGGTCGAGCCGACCAGGGCCTGCCCGTAGGCGGCGGCGGTGACCGGGACGTCGCCGCGCTTGCCATCGGCGAGGAAGAGCAGGCCCGCCGCGCGGGCGGCCTCACGCGCATCGGCGAGCGCCTGCCAGCCGGGTGGGCCGAGGCGTTCGAAGCAGGCGAGCTGCGGCTTGACGGCGACGCAGTGTGGTCCCACGGTCGCGATCAGCTCGCAGCAGTGGGCGGAGACGGCGCGGCCCGCCAGGACGGCGGGAGAGGCGTCGCCTTCGGGCTCGACCGCGATCCCCGGCAGTAACTTCGCGGGATCGGGGTCGAGCCCGAGGCAAACCTGACTGCGGCGCTCTTCGACGAGCGCCGTCAGTCGGTCAGCGAACTGAGAGGCCACGTGGCCTCTCGGCCTGCGACTTAGCCCTTGACTTTGGTCTTCAGCGCCGAGCCGGCGGAGAAGCGCGGGACCTTGCCGCCCGGGATCGTGATCCGCTCGCCGGTGCGGG
>JAFDWG010000364.1 GCA_018268605.1 Actinomycetota bacterium
CGACCTGCACGCCCGCCGTCAGGCCCTCGCGGCGCTGCACAACGACAAGTTCATCGTCCACAAGCTGTTCGACGAGGTGGCGCCCCGTTACTCGGAGCGTCCCGGCGGCTACACCCGCATCGTCAAGCTCGGTCCGCGTCGCTCCGACTCGACCGAGATGGTGTACCTCGAGCTCGTCTAGCCGTAGCTGACGCTCTCCAGGTAGAGAGCGTGGGGTGGGGCGGTATCGCCCCCCTCTGAGCGGTGTGCGCCCTCGAGGAGGGCGGTGAAGCTCTCGACCGTACGCCGGGACGAGGCGACTTCGAGCATCGTCCCGACCAGGGCGCGGACCATGTTGCGCATGAACGCGTCGGCGGTGATGCGGAAGGCCAGCAGCAGTGGCTCGTCGCCCCACGGGCTCGCTTCCTCGCCCCAGCGGGCGGCGAAGACGTCTCGCTCGAAGCGGACGTGGTCGGTCTGGGTCGGGGTGAAGGCGGTGAAGTCGTGGGTGCCGACGAGGGCGGCGGCACAGGCTTCGAGGCCCTCTCGGTCGATCCGGTGGGGCCACCAGAGGGAGCGGCCGCGCTCGAAGGGGCTCGGCGCGCTTCCCGGCGCGACCCGGTAGAGGTAAGAGCGCGAGCGGGCGTCGAAGCGGGCGTTGAAGCCGTCGGCGACGACCTCGGCCCGGCGCACTGCGACGTCGTCGGGGCCGACGCCGTTCAGGTTGCGCGCCAGGTCGGGCGGGAGCGCCGCCTCGGTGTCGAAGCTCGCCACCTGTCCCAGGGCATGGACGCCGGTGTCGGTGCGGCCCGCGACGGTCAGTAGGACCTCCTCCCGCAACACCTGCGCCAAGGCGGCCTCCAGGACGCCCTGGACGGTGCGCCGCTGCGGCTGGCGCGCCCAGCCGCTGAAGCCCGCGCCGTCGTATTCGATGTCCAGGCGCACGGTCGTCATCGGCGGCAGTATCGCTGACGCCCGTCCCACCTAGAATCGGAGGCGATGCGCGTCCTCCTCACCAACGACGACGGAATCGCCGCTCCGGGGCTTCAGAGCCTGCGCCGGGCGCTGGTCGCCCACGGCGGCTTCGAGGTGGTCACGATCGCGCCGGACTCCAATCGCAGCGCGACCGCGCGCAGCATCACCACGCGCACGCCGCTGGAGGTCGAGGAGGTCACCTTCGAAGACGGGAACGTCGGCTACGCGACCGACGGCACGCCGGTCGACTGCGTCCGCTTCGCCGAGCTCGGCCTCGGCGGGCCGCGTCCCGACCTGATCGTCTCCGGCATCAACCACGGCGCCAACCTCGGCGACGACATCACCTACTCGGGGACGGTCGCGGCGGCGTTCGAGGGGATCGTCCTCGGCATCCCCGCCTTCGCCTTCTCCCAGCAGACGAAGGGCGGCGGCCTCGGCTACGTGAGCGGGACCTTCGACTTCACCTTCGCCGCCGATTTCGCGGCTCGGCTGGTCGAGCGGGTACGTGAGCACGAGATGCCCGCCGCGACGCTGATCAACGTGAACTTCCCCGGGGTGGAGGTGACCGGCGTGGAGGTGACCAAGTTGGGCAAACGGATCTACAACGACGAGCTGAGGCTGCTCGACGAGGGTGACGAGGGTGGTCGCAGGCGCTACGAGATCTACGGCTGGAAGCCCGGCTACGAGGAGGCCGAGGGAACCGATCTTTCCGCGGTCGCGGCGGGGCGGGTCGCGGTCACGCCGATCCACTTCGACCTGACCGATCACGGCGAGCTCGAGCGGCTGCGCGGCTGGGGCCTCGAGGCGATGCTCGGTACCTCCGCATCGTCCGCATGAGTGCCGCTGAGATTCCCGCCGACGTCGCCGCCCGCGCCGCCGAGCTGCGCGGCGAGCTCGATCGCCACAACCGCCTCTACTACGTCCTCGACGAACCGGAGGTGGGCGACGACGTCTACGACGACCTGCTGAACGAGCTGCGGGACCTGGAGCGCGAGTTCCCCTCTCTGCGGACGCCCGATTCGCCGACGCAGCGGGTCGGCGCGCCGCCGCTCGAGCGCTTCGAGCCGGTCACCCACCACGAGCAGATGCTCTCGCTGGCGAACTCCCGCAACGAGGAGGAGCTGCGCGCCTGGGAGACCCGCCTGGCGAACTACCTGAAACGCCTCGACATCACCGCGTCCCAGTTCAGCTACACGACCGAGCCGAAGATCGACGGCCTGGCGATCACGTTGACCTACGAAAACAGCGTGCTCGTGCGCGGCGCGACCCGCGGCGACGGGCGGGTGGGGGAGGATGTGACGCAGAACATCAAGACGATCGGCTCGGTGCCGCTGCGGATCGACGACGCGCCGGAGCTGATCGAAGTGCGCGGCGAGGCCTACCTGCCGATCGCCGCCTTCAAAGCGCTGAACGAGCGGCGCGCCGAACGCGAGGAACCGACCTTCGCCAACCCGCGTAACTCGGCGGCGGGCTCGATCCGCCAGCTCGATCCGAAGCTGGCCGCCGAACGGCCCCTCTCCACCTGGATCTACGGCATCGGCGCCGTCAAGGGGCTCGACCTGCCGACCCACATGGACGAGGTCGAGTGGCTGCAGAAGCAGGGCTTCAAGGTCAACCCGGACACCGTGCACCATCGTGGCGTGGAGGAAGTCGTGAAGCGCTGCCACTGGTGGGAGGACCGCCGCGAGGAGCTCGACTACGAGATCGACGGGGTGGTCGTCAAGGTCGACGAGAAGGCGCTCTGGCGGGAGCTTGGCGTGGTCGGGCGGGAGCCGCGTTGGGCGATCGCCTGGAAGTTCCCGCCGACGACGGCGACGACGACGATGAAGAAGGTCGTCTGGAACGTGGGGCGGACGGGGCACCTGGTGCCGTTCGCGATGCTCGAGCCGGTCCACGTCGGTGGCGTCACGGTCTCCACGGCCACCCTCCACAACGAGGAGGACCTGGCGCGCAAGGACGTGCGCGACGGCGACGAGGTCGTGGTGATGCGGGCGGGCGACGTGATCCCCCAGGTGGTCTCGCCGAAACTGCCACGCACGAACCCACGGGCGCGCAAGCCGAAGCCGCCGAGGAAATGCCCCGCCTGCGGCACGCCGACGGAAAAGCGGGAGGGCTCGGTCTGGACGATCTGCCCGAACCGGCGCGGCTGCCCGGGCCAGAACTGGCAGCACGTCAAACACTTCGTCTCCAAGGGCGCGATGGACATCGAGGGGCTGGGGGAAAAGCAGGCCTCCGTCTTCCTCGACCAGGGGCTGATCGCCGACGTCGCCGACATCTACGACCTGACCGAGGAGCGGCTGGTCGAGGTCGACCGCTTCGGCGAGACGTCGGCACGGAACCTGGTCGCATCGATCGATGCCTCTCGCGCGCGCCCTTTCAAACGGGTCCTCTACGCGCTCGGCCTGCCGGGTGTCGGCTACGTCACCGCGGAGGCGCTCGCCGACCACTTCGGCTCGATCGACAAGCTCCACGAAGCCGATCCCGAGGCGATCGAGGAGGTCGAGGGCGTCGGACCGATCATGGCCGAGCAGATCGCCGAGTCGATCCAGGACGAAGCCACCTGGACCCTGGTCGAAAAGCTCGGCGAGAAAGGCCTGCGCCTCGAGGCCGACCCCTCCGAACAGCGCGCGGCCGGCGGCCCGCTGGAAGGCAAGACCGTCGTCCTCACCGGCACCCTGCCCGCGTTGACCCGCGAGGAGGCGGCTTCCCTGGTGAAGAACGCCGGCGGCAAGGTCGTCAACTCGGTCTCGAAAAAAACCGACTTCGTCGTGGCGGGCGAGAACCCGGGGTCAAAGCTCGCGAAAGCCGAGAAATACGGCACGACCGTGGTTGACGAAGAGGGGTTGCGGGGGATCCTGTCCGGCGAGGTCTCGGTCGGGGATGAGCCCGAGGGCGACTCCGACGACTCGTAGGCGGGGGCGGCCGTCCGAGGGGCGTCCTGGGCGTCTCATCGCGGTCCTGGCTGGCTGTGACCGCGATGAGACGCCCAGGACGTGAGGGAGTGCGGGTTTCGTCGGGGGTTCGTGCGTGAGGTGCCACACACGCGGCCGGCCCGTGACGCGCTGCGTGTATTTCCCGGGCTATGGCACGGGTGATCCACGCAGCGCCGAAGTGCGTGTGGGACAACACGCACGGAGGCGTGGACTTCCCACGCTCTCCGTCACGAGTTGCGGGTCTCGTGACGGATACGTTCTCCTCCCTTCACCGATCCGTCCCTCCCACGTGACGAACCCCGGCGCACGACCCGGGGACCGCCACCACTCCTCACGAGACCCGGCCGTCTCGGCCACGGCCACAGCCGGCCAGGGCCGTGGCCGAGACGGCCGCTCTCGCCGCAGACCCTTGCGTCCCTTGCCCCGGGCGCCGCGCCCTCTAGTAGCTCGCCACCGCTCCCGCGATCTTGTCCTGGTAGAGGTGCGCCGTTTCGGTGCTGCCGACGGTGCCCATCAGGGTGGAGAAGGCCATGATCTTGCCGCTGGTGTTGAAGCAGTAGCCGGAGAGGTTGGAGACTCCGGTGAGGGTGCCGGTCTTGAGGCGACAGCGGCCGTAGGCGGCGGTGCCCTTCATGCGGCCCGCGGTCGTCCCCTCCTTGCCGGAGAGGGCGAGGTCCTGGATGAATTCTTCGCCGATCGGGCTCTTCTGGACGCCGAGGAGGAGCTTCACCACGTCGTCGGGGGAGGCGAGGTTCGAGCGGGTGAGGCCGGAGCCGTCGACCTGCTGGATGTCAGAGCCCATGCTCTGGGCGTATTCCTCGACCACCCGCGTCCCGGCGGCGGTGGTGCCGGAGCCGCCGAAGCGCGCCCCGAGGAGCTTCTCCAGCATCTCGGCGAAGAAGTTGTCGGAGTAGACGTCGGTCGTGTTGACGATCTCCGAGATGGTCGGCGAGCGGATCACGGCGACGGATTTGGCATTGGCCGGAGTCTTGCCGAGCGCGACCGTCGGGCTGACCCGGATTCCCGAATGGCGCATGCTGTTGGCGAGCGTCTGCGTCGCCAGCTTCGCCGGGTCGGAGGAGAAGTGGCTGGAGCTGGAGTTGCCGGCGAAGCCCGAGTTGAAGTCGAGGCCGGAGAGGGGCCCGATATAGACCGAGGTCGCGTAGTTCGAGTCGAGAACGCCTCGTTTGCGGTCGAAGATCGTGTCGTCGCCGTAAAGGCGCCCCGTCACCTGTCTGATGCCGGCCCGCTTCAGTTGAGGCACGAGGGCGAAGATGTTGGTCCCAAGGCCCGCCAGGTAGCTGTTGTAGAAGGCCGGCGTGCCGAGTGCCGGGTCCCCGGCGCCTTTCAGGTAGAGGCTGCCGTGGAGGACGCCGTTGGCGTCGACCGTGCCGTCGGTCATCACCTTGGTCGCGATCGTCGAGGTCGGGCCCAGTTTGCTGAGCGCGGTCGCCGTGGTGAAGAGCTTGGTGTTCGAGGCCAGCGGCAGCATCGTTTCGGCGCCGGACGCGCAGACGACTTCCCCGGTTGCGGTGTCGACGACCTCCAGGCCGCTCTGGGAACCACCGCCGGCCTTCAGCCACGCCTTCATCTGACCACAGGGATCGGCCGCCGCGGCGGGCCCGACGAGCGCCAGGAGCAGGACGAGGCAGGCCGCGAGGGCCGCGATCAGCGCCTTTCTCATCGTCCCTTCCAACACCGCGAGAGAGGAAGGTAGCGGTACCGCCGGGCCGATCCGGGATACTTTCGATACGAGCATGGGGAAAGTTGTCGACATCGAATCGAAACCGCGGCGTAAATCACGCCGCCGGAAGAAGCCTTCGAAGACGGCGCTCGTCCTCGGCGGCGGCGGCTTCACCGGCGGCGTCTACGAGATCGGGGCGCTGCGGGCGCTCGATCTGCTGGCCGTCAACAGCACGGTCAACAACTTCGACGTCTACGTCGGCACCAGCGCCGGGTCCTTCGTCGCCTCGATGCTGGCGAACGGGATCACGCCCGACGAGATGATGCAGGTGATCAACACCCAGGTCGACTCGGACCTCGAGGACCTCGAGTTGAGGAAGATGCTCTCGCCCAACTACATGGGCTTCATCAAGAAAGGCCTGGCGCTGCCCTTCCGCGGTGCCGAGGCGCTACGGACCCTGCTGCGGATCCGGGATCTCTCCGCGATCGACTTCGGCATCGCGCTGGCCGAGAACCTGCCCACCGGCCTCTACGACGGCAGCGGCATCGGCGACTACGTGGCCGACGTGCTGATCGACGGCGGCCGCTCCAACGACTTCCGCGTGATCGACCCGGAG
The DNA here is from genome assembly GCA_018268605.1 of Actinomycetota bacterium. Taxonomy (GTDB): domain Bacteria; phylum Actinomycetota; class Thermoleophilia; order Solirubrobacterales; family 70-9; genus VAYN01. Next base: position 6,188 of record JAFDWG010000364.1, read on the forward strand.
CTCTACCTGACGGCAACCGACCTCGACACCTGCGAGCGGATCGTCTTCGGCTCCGACGAGTGGCGTGACGTGCCGATCTCCAAAGCGGTCGAGTGCTCGACGGCCCTGCCGATCGTCTACAAGCCGATCGAGCTGAAGGGGCGCCAGCTGGTCGACGGCGGGATCCGCTCGACCACCAACGTCGACATCGCGGTCGAAGCGGGGGCGAAATTCATCGTCGTCGTCAACCCCCTCGTTCCCTACATCAACGACTTCGAGAAGACGATCCCGACGATGTTCGGCACCAAGGTCCGGCGTGTCTCCGACATGGGGATGCCGGCGATCGGCAACCAGGTCTTCCGCCTGATCGCGCATGCCCGCCTCCACCAGGCGGTCGAGCAGTGGCAGGAGCGCTACCCCGGCGTGGACATCCTCCTGCTGGAGCCGGAGGAGAACGATGAGCTGATGTTCGGCACGCCGATCATGGACTATGGCCATCGCCTGGAAATCGCCCGCCACGGCTTCGAATCGGTCACCGCGACGCTCGCCCAGGACTACGACCGTTATGCCGAGGTCGCGGCCAGGCACGGCCTCGAGATCTCCGAGCGCCGACTCCGCCGCGTCGTCGAGGCGGCCGAGGAAGTGGAGCCCGAGCAAAGCTCCGCCTGGCGCCGCGTGCTGGAGCAGACCACCTCGGTCCTGCTCCGCCAGTCCGGCCAGGCCGGTTAGAGGTCTGGTGCGTCGCCCGATGGGCGCCGCGCCCGGCCTCTAGGCCGCGTAGAGCTCGGCGATCTCTTTCTCGTGCTTCTGGGTCACGACGGCCCGCTTGACCTTCAAGGTCGGCGTCAGCTCGCCGTCTTCCTGGGTCAGATCGCGGGGGAGGATGGCTACCTTCTTCACCTGCTCGACGCGCGCGAATTTCTTGTTGATCTCGTCGACGTGAGCTTCGACGACTTTGCGGATCTCCGGGTTCGTGGCCAGCTGCGCGGGGTCCTCGGGGAGGCCGTGGTCTTTGGCGTAGGCGACGGCTTCTTCGGGATCGAGGGTGACCAGCGCCACCAGGTAGGGGCGACGGTCGCCGACCACGACGCACTGGGAGACCAGCTGGTGCTGGCGGATCTCGGCCTCGAGATTGGCCGGGGTGATGTTCTTGCCGCCCGCGGTGATGATGATGTCCTTTTTGCGGCCGGTGATCTTGATGAAGCCTTCCGAGTCGATCTCACCGATGTCGCCGGTGTGGAGCCAGCCGTCGACGATCGTCTCCGCCGTCGCCTCCGGGTTCTTGTGGTAGCCCTGGAAGACGTTCGGTCCGTGGACGAGGATCTCGCCGTCGTCGGCGATCTTGACCTCGCAGCCGGGGAACGGCTTGCCGATCGTGCCGAACTTGAAGTCGTCCTCGGAGGCGACGGTGGCCGCGGTCGAGGTCTCGGTCATCCCCCAGCCCTCGACCACGAGGACGCCGGCGGCGTCGAAGAAGCGAAGGATGTCCGGGTTGATCGGCGCCGCGCCGGAGACCGCGAGGCGTAGGTTGCCGCCGAAGAGGCCGCGGATTTTCGAGAGCACTTTCTTGTCGGCGAAAGCGTGCCGGCGCTGCAGCAGCCAGCCCGGTTTGCGCCCTTCGCGTTCGAGTGCGCGCGTCTTTTCGCCGGTCTTGATCGACCAGTCGAAGATCGCCTTCTTGAGGCCGCCCTCTTTCTCCATGCCGCTGTTGGCGGCGGTGTAGATCTTCTCGAAGATGCGCGGTACCGACGGGAAGTAGGTCGGTTTCAATTCGGCGAGGTTCGGCATGATCTTGTTCGGATCGCCCTCCCAATAGGCCAGGGTGGCGCCGAGGTCGAAGCTGCCGAGCTGGATCAGCAGGGCGAAGGAGTGGGCGAGCGGCAGGTAGAGGTAGGTGACGTCTTCCTCTTCGATCACGCTCGTCTGGTTGACCATGTCGAGCATCGAGCGGTAGTTGCCGTGGCTGATGATGCAGCCCTTCGGTGGCCCGGTCGTGCCGGAGGTGTAGATGAAGGTGCAGATGTCGTCCGAGGTGACCGCGTCGATCCTTTGCTGAAAGACCGCATCGTCGACCTCTGCGCCTTTGGCGGCGAGCCCGTCCATCGTGATCACGTCCTCGGCGTCGCCGACCATCATCACGACCTGCTCGAGCTGCGGCAGGCGGTCGCGAACCTCACGGATCTTCGCCAGCTGTTCGTCGTTCTCGACGACGACGACCTTCGCGTCGGAGTTCTCGAGGACGTAGGCGCACTCCTCGGGCGAGTTGGTCTGGTAGATCGGCACCACCGTCGCGCCGATCGAGAGCGCCGCGAAGTCGAAGTACGTCCACTCGGGGCGGGTGTTGCCGAGGATCGAGACGCGGTCGCCTTTCTCGATCCCGAGCGCGACCAGGCCCAGCGCCAGAGGCTTCACGACATCCAGCACCTGCTGGAAGCTGCGGTCGACCCAGGCGCCGCCTTCCTTGAAGCGCACCGCCGGATGCGCTCCGTACAACTCGGCCGAACGGACCAACAGGTCCGCCAGCGTCTTCGATTTGGTCCCCCTCCCCTCCATCGCGGGGGAGTCTATTAGTGCGGCGTGTCGGGGCGCAAATCGGTCGTCTTCCCGGCGCCGGTGCTGCCCATGCGAAGCGTCGATTCGAAGAGGGTCCGGTCGATTCGACCGTGGAAGATCGGGACGCCCATCTGGACGCACCTTCCGATCACCTCCTGCTGATCCATTCGCAGCTGGTCGGCGAGCTCGCTCGGCGTCAGGTGGTTGGCCATCAAGACCCTCCAGTGTCGGGAAAAATGGGTATGCCCTTCCTACTCCTGCCGGCGGACGCTGTCAACGGCAGTCTCCGCAGCCAGGGAGATGCCGAGGGGCGCCGGTCGCGATAATGGGGCGGTGAGCCCGGCCATCAGAGAACCCGAGCAGCCCGAAGTCGTCCAGCGGCCGCTGCCGAGACGCGGGCGTGGCTGGGTGATACTGATCGCCTTCCTGGCCCTACTGGCGCTCGGCTACGCGATCGTCAACATCGCGACCCAGAAGCCGAACAAGAACACGGTCCACATCGAAGGGATCGGCGAAGCGCAGCAGCTCTTCGGCGGCGTGCCGCAGGAAGGCGCGCGTCTCGGGTCCGAAGATGCCCCGGTGACGGTGCAGGTCTTCTGCGACGAGCAGAGCTCCCTCTGCCGCGAAGGCTTCCTCTCGACGATCCCGGAACTGACCGAAAAGTACGCCCGTCCCGGCTCGGTCAAGTTCCTCTATCGCCACTACTCGAACTCCGAAAACGAAATCGAGTACGGCTTCTACGGCACCGAAGCGGCGGCCGAACAGGGCTACGGCTGGCAGTACGCCTTCCTCTTCTACAAGAACCAGGCCGAAGCCGACCGCTTCGGCATCACCGAAGCCGAAAACAAACGCTCGGGCCTGCGGGAAAACTTCCTCGACTCGGTCGCCGGCGGGGTCGAGGAACTCGAAGACGCCGAATGGCAGGAAGCCTTCGACGCGGGCCGCGAACCGGGCAGCCCGATGACCGCGAGCCTCGAAGCCCAGCAGGAACTGGGCTCCAAGCTGGGGATCCGCTACGGCCTCGCGATGGTGATCGAGGGCCCAGGGGGCAGCGAGACGCTGCAGGAAAACCCGAGCCTCGAGGAAGTCGAAGCGGCGATCGAAAAGGTCGAATAGCAGGGAGGGGCACCGGGGGGTCAGGTCACGCTCGCGCCACCGATTGCAGGTAGACCCCCGCTGGAGCTCCGTGCCGACGCAGGATCGCGCCGGCGCCCGCCAGGCCTCCGACGAGCCGCGGCTGCGTCAGCAACCGCAGCAACGTCTCCGAGCCAGGCAGCGCCGCCGCCCTCAGCAGCGGGAGGAGTTGATCATCCCGTGGATCAGCACCAGGTTCGGTCCGCTGCCCGCTTCGCGGTACACCGACGCGTGTCCATGCAGATCGACCCCGTGCGCCTCGAAGGCGACCGCGTTCCCCGCGGGCGGGACCCTAGTAGCTGGGGAACTCGACCAGCGCGTCGGCGAACTCGGGGGAGCGGGGGGCCGCGATGTGGTCGCCCGCCCGCCCGCCCCTCGCCGAGCTCGAGATAGGAGAGCCGAGCGCCGTCCGCCCCCTCGTAGGTCTGAATCGGTAGCTCCGGCACGCCAGAAGTCATAGCGACGCCACGCCGCTCCCACCGCTGTCGTTTGCGACGGCCGGTGGCTCATCGGGGCGCCCGGATTTGAACCGGGGACCTCACCGACCCGAACGGTGCGCGCTACCAGGCTGCGCCACGCCCCGAGAGGAGCGGATTGTGGCAGAGGGCGGGGGCGCGGCGCGGCGTGGGTGCCCGATGCCGGCGCTACTTTGGCGCCCCGTGGGTTTGAAGGCGATGAGGATGCGGCGGATACGGCTCTTGATGGTGGTCGCGGTGGCGGCGCTCTTGGCGCTGCCCGCGGCCGCGGGCGCGTACCTGCCGCCGGGGTTCGTGGGGCTCTCGCCGCAGAACGGCCTCGGGCACAAGGACTTCGAACTGATGCGGGAAGCGGGGGTCGACAGCGTCCGGCTGCCGTTTTTCTGGATCGGGGTGGAGTCGAAGAGCCCGCTGGTGACGAAGCCGGACTGGTCGCTCTACGACAAGGAGGTCGAACTGGCGGCCGAAGACGACATCCGGGTGATGCCGTTCGTCTGGGGCTCGCCCGAATGGGTCGCCTCGGAAGCGACCCAGCTGCCGGTGAAGACCTCCTGGCAGCGATGGGCGTGGCAGCGGTTCCTCCGCGAAGCGGCGGAACGCTACGGGCCCGAAGGAGAATTCTGGGAAGACCACACGAAGCTCGACTACCTGCCGATCACCCACTGGGAGATCTGGAACGAGGAGAACATCGTCACCCAGGCCGCCGCGCCCCTGGACCCGGTCGAATACGCGAAGCTGATCCGCATCTCCGGCAGCACCCTGCACGCCGTCGATCCCGCATCGAAGGTGCTGATCGGGGGGCTCTTCGGCCGACCGCTGCAGATCCCGCCCAACATCGCCTCGGGCGACTACCTGAAGCGCGTCTACGCCGCGGGCAACGTGAAGCCCTACTTCGACGGCGTCGCCCTACACCCGTACGTCGCCCGAGCGAGGGCGATGGGACCGGAGCTGAACAACTTCCGGCGGATCATGCGGAACTTCGGCGACGCGAAGACCCCGATCTACATCACCGAGCTCGGCTGGGGCTCCCAGAGCGGGCCGACCCGCTGGCAGCGAGGCCTCGAAGGCCAGGCCAACCAGCTCTACACGGCACTGGAAATGCTCTCGAACAACCGCGTCCGTTGGAAAGTCGAAGGCGTCTGGTGGTTCACCTGGACCGACGAAGGGGGGACCTGCGTCTTCTGCACCTCCGCGGGCATCCTCAACAAGCACTACGAAGCCAAGCCCTCCTGGTACCGCTTCGTCGAATGGACGGGCGGCAATCCGGAAGCGGTGCCGTCGGCGCCGGCTCCCTGAGGGTCTTCGCTGGGTAGGCTCTGGGGAACCCCAGAAATCGGAAAAGGGAGTCCCAGATGGCATTCGAGGTACCTGCTCTGCCGTACGCGTACGACGCGCTCGAGCCCCACATCGACGAGGCGACGATGCGCGTGCATCACGACAAACACCACCAGGCCTACGTCGACAAAGCCAACGCGGCGCTCGAGGGCACCGAGTGGGCCGATCGCTCCGTCGAGGACGTCCTCACCAACCTGTCGAGCCTCCCCGGCGACAAGCAGGGCCCGGTCCGCAACAACGCGGGCGGCCACTACAACCACTCGCTCTTCTGGAAGATGATGAGCCCCGACGGCGGCGGCGAGCCGACCGGCGCGATCGGCGAGGCGATCACCAGCACCTTCGGCTCCTTCGACGCCTTCAAGGAGGAGTTCAAAAACGCCGGCGTCGCCCGCTTCGGCTCCGGCTGGGCCTGGCTGATCAAAGACTCGAACGGCCTCGCGGTCGTCTCGACCCCGAACCAGGACACGCCGCTCTCCGACGGCTCCGCGCCGCTGCTTGGCGCCGACGTCTGGGAGCACGCCTACTACCTGAAGTACCAGAACAAACGTCCCGAATACCTCGACGCCTTCTGGAACGTCGTCAACTGGGACTACGTCAACGAGCTGTACGCGGCGGCCTAGTCAGCCGCTGAGCGCCAGGCACGAAAACCAAGCGACGGCGCGGACGCAGGAAGGCCGGGACGGGGAAGCGCACTTAACTGCGTGACCCGGCCCGGCCGACCGAGGACTCGGCGTCGCGCCGGTTTGCAGCGTCCGGTACGTACGACATCGCGTGCTCGGCCAGGGCGGTGATCGTCAGCGACGGGTTGACGCCGACGTTGGCCGGCACCGCGGCTCCGTCGCAGACCAGGAGGTTCTCGTAGCCGAACACCTGCTGGCGAGAATCGACCACGCCGTCTGAGGGCGAGTGGCCGATCACCGCGCCGCCCAGGATGTGGGCGGTGTTCGGCACGTTGAAGAGCGCCTCCGACATGCTCGACTGGGCGATCCCGCCGGTGCGCTCGGCGAGCCATTCGGCCGCCTCGTTGGCGACCGGGATGAAGGTCGGGTTCGGTTTGTCGGGGTCCTGTTCGGTCGTCAGTCGCACGTCGCCGTTGCGCTTCACCTTCGGGCGCAGCGCGATCGCGTTGTCGAGCGTCTGCATGACGAGCACGATGATCGTGCGGCTCGACCAGCCCTTCGGCCACATCACCTTGGCGAACCGCCCGGGGTGCCGGACGATCTGGCCCAGCAGCTTCAGCGGCCGCGTCAGTTTCGTCCCGTCGCCGACCAGGAGCGTGTAGAGCGTGTTCATCGAGTCGCCCGCGTGGCCGTAGGTGACGGTCTCGATGTGGGTGTGGGCGTCGGGGTAGATCGAGGAGGTGATCGCGACGCGTCGGGTGAGGTCCTCCGGGTAGTCGTCGGGGACGGTGACCGCGAGGATCATCTCGCTGTTGGTGCGGACCAGCTCGCCTAGCCGCGCCGAGACCTTGGGCAGCGCGCCGCCGAGCCGGCAGCGCTGCAGCAGCTTGTTGGTGCCGAGCGGGCCGGCGGCGAAGACGACTCCTCGGGCCCTGATCGTGCGCTTCCCGCGGCCGGGGATGATGCCGGAGCGCTCGCTGGTGATCGCATAGCCGTCCGATCCGTCGGCGGCGCCGAGCGGGCGCACCTCGGTCACGGTGCGTTCGGCTTCGATCTTGACCCCGCGCCGCTCCGCCAGCCAGAGGTAGTTCTTCACCAGCGTGTTCTTGGCTCCGTGCGGGCAGCCGACCATGCAGCGGCCACACTGCATGCAGCCGGTCCGATCCGGGCCCTCGCCGCCGAAGTAGGGGTCGGGGACGGTTTTGCCGGGGTTCTCCTGATAGACCCCGACCGGGGTCTTCTGGTAGGTGTCGCCGACGCCGAGGTGCTCGCCCAGCTCCCGCAGCAGCTGGTCGGCCGGGTCGTCCTGCTCGACCTTGGTCACGCCGAGCATCCGTTGTGCCTCGGCGTAATGCGGCGCCAGCGTCCGCTCCCAGTCCTCCAGGTCGGCCCACTGCGGGTCGTTGAAGAACTCCGTGGGGGGGACGTAGAGGGTGTTGGCGTAGCCGAGGCTGCCGCCGCCGACGCCGCAGCCCGAGACCACGGCGACGTCTTTGAACTGGGTCAGCCGGAAGATTCCCTTGAGCCCGATCCGCGGCGCCCAGAAGTAGCGCTTCAGGTCCCAGGTCGACTTCGGGAAGTCCTCGTCGCGGAACCGCTTGCCGCACTCGAGCACCCGCACCGAGTAGCCCTTTTCGGCGAGCCGCAGGGTGGAGACCGATCCCCCGAACCCGCTCCCGACGACCACCCAATCGACATCAAACTGGCTCACCAGCCAAACCCTAGTGGTTCGGCCGGTGAGCGGGGGAACTTTCGATCAGGCCTCGCCGGGCTCCAGCGGGCGGAAGTCGCTCGTGCGGGCGCCGCAGACGGGGCAGAACCAGGTGTCGGGGATGTCCTCGAAGGCGGTTCCCGGCGGGATGCCGCCGTCGGGATCGCCGATCGCGGGGTCGTAGATGAACCCGCAGCTCTCGCAGATCCACATCGTCGCGTCTTTGGTCTCGGTCGTCATGGGGAAGTGACGGTCCTTTTCCTATTTGTCGAAGCTGACGGCGACCGGTTCGCGCTCGGATTTGTCTTCGATTTCGAAGTACTGGCGCGCGGTGAAACCGCCCTGGTTGGCGATGATCGACCCCGGGAACTGCTGGATGTCGGTGTTGTAGGACTGCACGTTGGAGTTGTAGATCCGGCGCGCGGCCTGGATTTCGTCCTCCAGCTCCGACAGGTTCCGGCTCAGCTGCTGGAAGTTT
>JAFDWG010000365.1 GCA_018268605.1 Actinomycetota bacterium
GAGGTCACAGCCTGCCAGGACCTCCATGAGACGCCCAGGGCACCGCGGCTAGGACGGCCGCAACGGCTACCGGCCGTGACTGCGGCTGGTGGCGATCTCGGTCGCCTCCTCGGCGCCGATGAATGGGGCCAGCGTGAAGTAGGTGAGAAAGGGGGCGAGGCGGGGGAGATCCGCCGCCTTGCCTTTGTGGATCGCGTCGAAAAGGACGCCCAGCATCGCGCCGACCGTGGCCTCGAGAACGAGCGGCGAGGGCTCGACGTCGCCGCGCTCGACGGCCGGGCGCAGGAGGCACCTGACGACCTGTCGACCGGTTGCGTCGCGATCGGCGACCGCCTCAGGCCCGGCGGCGTAGACGTCCACCATGCGCAACGAGGCGAAGTCGGCCTCGGCCGCGAAGAAGCCGCAGATTTCCTCGAAGCCGACCCGCACGGCCGTCTGCCAGTCGTCGATCCGCCGCACCGCCGGCATCACGGCGCTGATCAGTTGAGCGCCGCTCGAGTCGAGCGCCGCCGCCAGAACGTCGGTCTTGCCGTCGAAGTATTCGTAGAAGGTCGTCTGGGAGATCGAGGCGGCCGCGGCCACGTCGGCGATCGTCGTCGCCGGGTAGCCGCGCCGCGCGACGGCGGCGGCGAAGCCGCGGATGATCCGTTGTTCGGGGCTGTAGGAGGCGAACGGCGGGGCGGGGGAGACGGGCTTGGCGACGATCAGGCGGCCGGGGCGGCGCAGCGGCCGGGGCGGGGAGGGGAAGCTCATCGCCCAGTCCCAGAGCTCCGGGACAACCTCCGGCAGCTCCTCCTCGCGGTGTGCGAGGACGCGCCCGTAGATCACCTGGTAGAGGCCGGCGACGATCCCTCGCACCAACTCCCGCGGCGTCCCGGCGCGACCGGGCATCTCCTCCGTGGCCTCGTAGGCCAGGGTGACGACCCTGTCGATCGTCCGGCGGATCGTCTCCATGCCGGCCTCGCCCGTGGCGTAGGACTCGACCAGGCACATGCGCGCCGCGGCGGGCTGCTCGACGACGACGCGGACGAATGCGGCGAGCGCGGCGCGGGCGCGCGCCTCGGCGTTTCCGTCGCCGTCCAGCTCCGCGGAGATCGTCGCGACCGCGCCCGCGACGATCTCCTCCGCGGCCGCGCGGAAGCAGTCGGCCTTGTCGTCGAACTGCTCGTAGAACGTCGCGCGCGAGACGCCCGATGCGCGCAGAAGATCCTCGACCGAGGTCGCCTCGTAGCCCTTCTGTACGCAATTGGCCACGAGGGCGGCAAAGAGCCGTTCCCGTTGCTCGCGTCGGGCCGCCACGCGGTCGCCGCTGCGGCCTGGCGGCAACCTGCGCTCGCGAAGAGTGTCTGCGTCCCCCCAGGGAGTGACCAGCATCGACGAGACAATAGAACGGATTTCTTAATGGGTACAGTCGGACAATGGCCTATCCGCTCGCCAACGCGATGTTCCAGTGGGAGGAGGGTGCCCGTGAGCTGGCCGCGATCGACGATCCCCGCCGCCGCCGCCTCGCCGACCGGGTGGTGAGCGCGGTCCGCGTCGAGCTCCGTCGCCGTATCGGCCCGACCTTCAGCGCCGACCAACTCGCCGCACTCTACGGAGAGGGCACCGACTGGGCCCAGCAGATCGCCATCGACGTCGCACCCTCGGCGGCCGATGACGCCCAGATGCTGGCCGATGCGGCATTCTGGGCATACCTGCGCGGCGCCACGGACTTCGCCGGCGGCCGCAGCCTCGCCTAGCGGGGGCTATTCGTCGTCGTCGCCGTTGGCGCCGGCGCGACGGATGACGATCTGGTCCGCCTCGATCCGCACGGTGACGTCGCGGTTGCCGGCCCAGTTCTCGGCGTAGACGGGGTTGTCTTTGACCGAGGCGTCGAGCCAGAGCCCGTAGCCCTCGTCTTCGCCGTGGTCGAAGGTCGCCTCGTACTCCTTGCGACGGCCGCGACCACCGCGGCGACCGCGGCGGCGGCGTTTGCGCGGACGGCCCTCGCCGTCGCCCTCGTCACCCTCGTCGCCGTCACCCTCCTCCTCGGACTCGGCCTCCTCGGCCTCCTCCTCGGCGGTGGCGGCTTCGATCTCCGCTTCGATCTCGTCGCGCAGGTCGATGTCGTTCGAGCCGGCGTTCTCGTCGTCGGGCGAAAGTTCGTACTGCTTGCGGAACTCGCGCAGCTCGGTCGCCGAGATTTCGAGTTGGTGGGCGATCCAGGCGTCCGTGCGGCCTTGGTGGACCCAGGCGCGGATCTGATTCAGCTGTGGCTTCAAAGAGCGTCGTGGCATTGGCGCGGAACTCTATTGAAACCTTGGGTGCAAGCGTCCCGCGGGCGTACCGGGAGCTAGGAGATGAGGAGGCCGAGCGCCTCGAACATCGCCACCGCGACGACCACGACGGTGACCGTGAGGCAGATCGCCAGCACGCTGAAACGGACCGAGCCATGCTGCTGGGAGCGTTCGACGCGGCGGGCGCGGGACCGATTGGCGGCACGCTGGCGGAGCTGCTCGCGCCGGCGACGCTCGAGCGAGGTCTCCTGTTCGAAAGCCGACTCGAACTGGGTGATGCTTTGTTTCATCTTCATAACGTGGCGCCCCGAAGGGCAGCGATGAAGGTAGCAAAGGATCTTGCAAAGCTCACGGTTCGCTCACACGGCGCCGATGTGCGAAGTGGCTCAACACGCATTCCAAAGCCCTTTCCCGGCCTTCGCGGCTTTTTGCGCAATTAGTTCGAAGCCATGGGCGAAACGGTCGTTTGGATGAAAAGGGAGGGTCCGGGCGAGTCCCCGGCGAAGTAGCTCCGCCTCGAGGAAGCGCCCGTCGACCCAGACGTAGGCGAGCAGCCGCCCGTAGTAGTCGCGGGGTTCGACACCGGTGAGCAGCCGGATGCGCCGACCTTCGACCCGTTTGTGCTCGAATGCCGACGCCCGCGGCCCGAAGCACTGCACGGGCGTGTCCGGCTTGACCGTCTCGGGCGTGTCGACGCCGATCAGGCGGACGGTCTCGGTGGGCCCGCCGTCGAGCGCGACTTCGAGCGTGTCGCCGTCGACCGCCCGCACGACGCGTCCTGTCAGGTGCTCCGAGGCGCCGGTGGCGCCGTGATGAAGATCCCAGGGCCGCAGGAGGATCGCCGCCACGATCACGAGCAGAGCGATGCTCCCACGTCCCTTCACCCCCGCCTAAGGCCTAGGCGGGGGCGGAATTACCCCCGCTCAGGGCGGGGGAAAGCCGCAATTACGGCGTGCGGCGCACGTTGGCGAGCAGACTCTCCTTGATCTGCTCGACGATCTCCAGCGCCTCGCTCTTCTCGCGCTGCCAGACGTTGCGGCCGAAGATGACGCCGCTGCCGCCCGCCTCCATCACCTCGCGAGTGTTGCGCAGAACGACGTCGTCATCGGTCTTGGAGCCGCCGGAGAGGACGACGAGTGCGCGACCGGCGGATTCGACGCACTGGCGCATCGCCTCCTGCTGGTCGACCTGCATCTCGTTGTAGGGCGCCGGGGCGTCCTTGTCCTTGTCGGCGTCGATCTTCGGCATGTTGAGCTTGACGATGTCGGCACCCATCTCCATCGCCATGCGCGCCGCGTAGTCGATCGCATAGAAGGAGTTCGGGCCACCCTTGCCTTCGACTGCTTCGCCGCGCGGGTAGGACCAGACGACCAGCGGCATGCCGAAGCGGTCGCATTCCTCGCGCACTTCGCGCAGCTGGGCGAGGTCCTCGTCCTGGCGCGGGGAGCCGACGTAGAGCGTGTAGCCGATCGCGTCGGCGCCCAGACGCACGCCGTCTTCGACGCTCGAGTTGCAGCTGGAGAAGGCCGCGGCCGAGCCCGGGATGTCGGTCTTGCCGTTGACCTTGAGGATCAGCGGCACGCGGCCCGCGTAGTCTGGGTAGTACTTCTCGGCCATGCCGATCTGGCAGGCGAGAGCGGAGTACCCGGCCTCGGCGGCGAGGCTGAACTGGTAGTCCGGATCCTTGGATGCGGGGTTGGGGAAGAAGTCGCGCGGGCCGTGCTCGATGCCCTGATCGATCGGCAGCAGCATCAAGGTGCCGTTGCCCGGACCGAACTCATACAGAAGGCGGTAAAGACGAGCGCGTTTGCCGGCCGGAAGCGTCGCGAGCAGGGATTTCTGCTCGGTCAAGCTCTTCAACTCCACTGTGATTCCTCCTCAGATAAGGGTGCCACGCAAGTATGGCAGCGGAATCGACCATGGGGAGCGCGGTCGCCGGGTATCCTCGGGTCAAGCCCATGAGTGAGACTGAGCTCAGCGTCATCTGCAAGAACTGCGGTTCGGAGGTCAGTCCGTACGTGACGGAGTGCCCTTACTGTGGGGCGCGGCTGCGCAAGCGGGCGCCGAAGCTGGAGCGCAAAGGCGACCAGTTCGAGCCGCAGCGGCCGAAGCGCCGCCGCCGACGACTGCGGATCCCGAAGCCTTCGCGGCCCTCGCGCGGCCCGGTCAGCTTCGCCCGCTCCGACACCTTCCGCCCGTACGCGACGCTGACCGTGATCCTCGGCTCGGCGATCCTGCTGCTGGTCCAGAAGGCGACCGGCGATCCGTTGTCGACCTACGGCGGGTTGATCGTCCCCATCGGGGACGAGTGGTGGCGCTACCTGACCGCTCCGTTCGCCTACGTCGACGTCGGCTACCTCTTCGTCGTGGCGGTCGGGCTGGCGATCTTCGCGACCGGGGTGGAGCGTCGGCTCGGCTCGTGGCCGACGGCGGTGCTGCTGCTGGCCTGCGGCGCCCTCGGGGTGCTTGCCGCGGGCGGGATCGCGAGCGCCAAAGGCGACATCACCGTGATCGCGGGCGGCAACGGGATGGCTCTCGGCGTCGTCGCCGCCTGGTTCGCGATCCGCCGCGCCGAATCCCACGGCGCGATCGACGAAGAGTACGACGTGATCGGCGTGGCGGTCGCCGCCGCGGTGCTGATCGCGCTTCCCCTCTTCGCCCCGACCGCGAACTTCTTCGCCTGCCTCGTCGGCGGCGCCGTCGGCGGGCTGGCCGGTCTCGCGGCGACGACTCTCCATCACAAGGAATAGATGCCCGACGATCAGCAGCTCGAAGCCGCGATCGAGCGGCTGATGGAGCCCGAGCGCTTCGCCGAGGCGGAGCGGATCGTCGCCCAGGCGGCGCCGCAGCTGCAGAAGGTGCTGGCCGCCGCGCTCGCCGAGGGCGGCTGGTTCGGGGAGCCGCACGACAACGAGACGCTGCGCGTCGCCACCGTCCCCGACCCGGACGAGCGGCTCACCGCGGTCCGCGCCTTGCTGGCCGAGGAGGCGCGCATGGGGATGATGGTTGGCGTCGCGGTCGGGTGGGCATTGAACGAGGAGCTGCGTAGAGACCAAGAGCGCGACCAACCGCGCCGACCCGAACCCGAGGGAGACACCTGAGATGGAGATCAAGTTCCACGGCCATTCCTGCTTCGAGATCACCGACGGTGACGCCGTCGTCCTCACCGATCCGTTCCTGGCGCCTAACAACCCGGTCGCCGCGGCAACCGCCGACGACGTGAACCCGACCGTGATCGCCGCGAGCCATGGCCACGTCGACCACATCGCCGACCTGGTGCCGGTCGCCAAGCGGACCGGGGCGCAGGTCGTGGCGCTGGTCGAGGTCGCGGGCTGGATCGGCGACCAGGGCGTCGAGAACGTCAGCGACCCGAACTTCGGCGGCACCGTCACCTTCGACTGGGGCTGGATCAAGTTCGTGCCCGCCTGGCACACCAACACGCTGCCCGACGGCACCGTGGTCGGCAACCCGGCGGGGATGCTGATCAACATCGGCGGCAAGACGATCTACCACGCCGGCGACACCTGCCTCTTCGGCGACATGAAGCTGATCGCCGAACGCAACCCCGTCGACATCCTCCTTCTGCCGATCGGCGGTCACTACACGATGGACCGCCACGACGCCGTGGTCGCCGCCCAGTTCGTCGGCGCCGACACCGTGATCCCGATGCACTTCAACACCTTCCCCCCGATCGAGACCGACGCGAGCGCGTTCAAGGCGGACGTGGAGGGCGCGGGGGCCGGGAGCGTCGTGGTGCTCGAGCCGGGGGAGACGCACAGCGCATAGCGCGCGGCGGGGGGCACCGCGCGGCCGCTCCGGCCGTCCGAGGGGCGGTGCCCTGGGCGTCTCATGGAGGTCCTGGCAGGCTGTGACCTCCATGAGACGCCCAGGACGGTGGGAGTGCGGTGCTCCTCCGGGGGTTCGTGCGTGAGAGGCCACACCTCGGCCGATCCCGAAGGACGCGCCGCACATTCGTGCCCTATGGGGGCACCAATGTGCGGCACGGAGATGGGCGGGGCAGATCCCACCCCCTGTAGGGGGGTCAACCTGCCGCGCACCTAGGTCGGTGTTGGCGACACGCACGGAAGCGTGGATTTCCCGACATCTCCCGCACGTCACCCGCAACGGCGTCGGAGGTTCTCCACTCCTCACAGACCCGGCCGTCCCGGCCACGGTCACAGCCTGCCAGGGCCGTGGCCGAGACGGCCGTGCTTGCCGCAAGCCCTTGCGTCCCTTTCCCCGGATGAAGAACTGGCCGGCTGGCCAGTCGGGTGTTACCTTCGTCTCTCGGTCACGAATCGAGGAGGGACGATGGAGGCTCAGGAGGCGGCGGGGATCCGTTCCCGGACGCAGCGCGCGGACTATCAGGCGACCGCCGACCCGGCGCTGAACGAGGCGGCGGATCGGACCGCGGACATCAAGCTGCTCGGCTATGGGGAGCTGTATGACCTCTGGGAGCGGCAGCAGTGGCAGACCCAGGAGCTCGACTTCAGCCAGGACCGGGAGGACTGGCACGAGCGGATCCCGGAGGAGGAGCGATTCCAGCGGATGTACGGGCTGTCGTCGTTCTTCATCGGCGAGCAGAAGGTGGCCGAGGAGCTCGGGCCGATCATGCGGGCGGCGCCGACCGAGGAGCAGAAAGTGTTCCTCTGCACGCAGATCGCCGACGAGGCCCGGCATGTCCGCTTCTTCGAGCGCTTCTACCGCGAGGTCGGGGTGCTCGACGCCGACGGGCTCTCGGAGATGCTGACCGAGACCTCCTCGCACCTGAACCAGAATTTCGGCGAACTGTTCGACGGGATGCTGGGGGCGCGGACCGAGCGGCTGTCCCGCGAGCCCGAGGACGCCGAGGCCATGGTCGAGGCGGTTACGCTCTACCACATGGTCATCGAGGGGATGCTGGCCCTCACCGGTCAGCACTTCATCATGGAGTTCAACGAACGGGAAAACACGCTGCCGGGGTTCGTCGAGGGGTTCGGCAACGTCGCGCGCGACGAGCATCGCCACGTCGCCTTCGGCTCCGTCTTCCTGCGCGAGAAGGCGCACGAGGACGAGCGCTACAAGGCGGCGATCCAGCGGACGTTGGAAGAGGCGCTGCCGATCGCCGACGGAGTCTTCTCACCGCCGTGGGCCGAGGGCGGCGACGACTTCGAGCTCTTCGGCTACTCGCTCGGGGAGACGCGCCAGTTCGCCGCGACCTGCCTGATGCGGCGACTGAAAGTCATCGGCCTCGGCTGAGGCGGAAAGGAAAGCGCCCGGCGGAACCGGGCGCGGGAGCTACGGGGCGACTTCGGTCGTCGGTGACGCTTCGACCGGAGTTTCGGTCGTCGGCGGTGCTTCCGCCGGCGGCGAGGTCGCTTCGACCGGCGCTTCGGTGGCCGGAGGAGGCGCGGTGGTCGTCGGCGGGGGAGTCGTGGTCGCGGGCGGCGCTTCCGGGGTGACGGTGACGGTCACCGTCCCTTTGCCGCCATGCGCGCCCGGGGTCGTGGTCGGGCCCGTCGCCACACCGGATTCGACTTCGATGCCACCGGTGTGGTTCTTGTCGCCTTCGACCTCCGAGGCGCCGGCCACCGGTTCGTCGGCGACTTCCGATTCTCCGAGGCCTTCGGTGGGGGCCGCTTCTTCTTCGGCGGCGGTGGCGGAAGCTTCTTCGGTCGGCGCGCTTTCGGTCGCCGCCTGGACTTCTTCGGCTTCGCTCGGCGCGACCGCGACGATGTTGCTCGCGATCGCCGGCTTGGAGCTTTCGACCTCCGAAGCAGGCGTGATCGCCGCTTCGACCCCGCCGCTCGGCGGCGTTTCGGCGACGTGCGCGACCGGCTCCGGCGCGGGCGCTTCCTTGTGAATCGGGGCCACGGGGGTGGAGGAGTGCTGTTCCTTCGGCAGCTCGACCGCAGCGCCCGCGGTGATCACCGCGGCGGTGACGACGCCGGCGACCGCCTTGGTCCCGATCGCCCCGCCGATCGCGCCGCCGAGGCCACCGAGCCCGCCGGCCGCGCCACCGCCGCCGAGCGCCGCACCGATGCCGCTCGCCGCGCCGCCGGCCGCGGCCGCGCCGCCGCTCGCCGCGGCCCCGCCGGCCGCCGCGCTCGAGGCGGCCGAACCGCCGCTCAAGCCGAGCTTGCCGGCGATGAAGCCCTTGAAGGCGAGGAGCGCCGGGACCGGGAAGAGGGCCGCCAGGAGCTTCTCGTTGGAGCGGACCTGGGAGCGGAAGTCGGCGCATTCCTCGCACTCGCGCACGTGGCGCCGCACCGGCGCCGAGACCTTGCGCAGGCCCTCGGCCGCTTCGGAGAGCTCGACCCGGACCTCGTTGCAGGTGAGGAGCCGCGCCTGGCTCGCCTCGGCGAGCGAGATCCGCGCCCGCACCAGCAGCGACTTGACCGACGGCACCGTCGTCTCCATCGCGTCGGCGATCTCCTCGTAGGAGAGGGCGTCCATCTCACGCAGCAGGAGCGCCGAGCGCTGCGTCTCGGGAAGTTTGTTGACGTCGGAGATGATCTGCCGGAACTCCTCGCGGTTGTGGACCTTCTCCGCGGTCGAGGCGGCCTCCACTTCCGGCACCATGTCCATCGATTCCTGCGCGTCGGCGCTCGGTTTGCGCAGGTGGTTGAGGCAGCGGTTGCGGGCGATCCGGTAGAGCCAAGGGCGCAGGTTGATCTCGCGCTCGTCGGCCAGCATCGCCCGGTAGGCGTTGACGAAGACCTCCTGCAGGACGTCTTCGGCATCCTCGGTCGAACCCAGCATCTGGCGGCAGAAGCCGAGCAGACGGCCCTGATAACGGTCCACGATCATCTCGAAGGCGCCCGAGTTCCCGCTGCGGGCCATCGCGATCAGCTTCTCGTCGCCCTGCAGCTTGAGCAGGGGCGACTTACGGGCGAGAAGCCCGCGACGACTGGCGTGACTGAGTGCTGATGCCTCCAAGATCCCCTCCAGGGAAGGCGTGGTCCGGTGCCTTTCCAGACACGGTAACAACGGCCGAGTTGCGGTTCTCCAACTTTTATTGCCCGTTTACCGGCTCCCCAAGCCCTTTGCCCTGGTTACCATCGCCAGGCCCGGGTGGCGAAACTGGTAAACGCGGCGCCCTTAAAAGGCGCTACTCCTAGGAGTTCGCGGGTTCGAGTCCCGCCCCGGGCACTCTCAGGCGGCGGCCTTCGCCAGCTCTTCTTCGTAAGCGGCGCGCAGCCGGTCGAACACCGACTCGGTGCCCGGCGGCCGGGTAATCCCGAGGTGCTGTTCGCGCAGCTCGTCCATGAATTCCTCCCACAGTTGCGGGCCGCCCTCCTCGAGCAGCTCGGCGCGGATCGAGAGCTCGCGGCTTGCGGGGAGGTTGCGGCGCCCCCAGGCGCCGAGCTGGGCGAGTACCGGCACGAGCTCGATCGCCGGCTCGGTCAGGCTGTAGATCACCTTCTGCTTGTGCGAGGGGTCGGGGGCCCGCGAGATCAGGCCCTGCTCGGTGAGGCGGCGCAGGCGGTCGGCGAGGATGTTCGAGGCGATCCCCTCTTCGGAGCCGGCCAGCAGTTCACCGAAGTGGTGCCGGTTGCCGAACATCATGTCGCGGATCACCAGCAGCGACCAGCGGTCGCCGATCACCTCGACCGAGAGATTGATCGGACAGCCGGATCTGCCGTCGCCAGGTCCTTTCGGATTTCTACTTGCACTCTGCAACCAGTCCATAGTAGCGTGCGGCACACCACTTGCAGTTTGCAATCAGCTGTGTCAATGAACGAGGAGGAAGGCGATGTCCGAAGTCACGGCAGAGATGACGATCACGCTCGACGGCTGCGCGACCGGCGAGAACCAGACCCGGGAGCAGCCGTTCGGGACCCTCGACGGCGACCGGCTGCATGCCTGGATGTTCGACCACGGGGACGAAAACGCCGAGGAGATCGACGCGGCCAGGAACGCGGGCGCCTACGTGATGGGGCGCAGGATGTTCGCCTCCGAAGGGGGCGAGTGGGACCTCGACTGGCAAGGCCACTGGGGCTCGAACCCTCCGTTCCACGTACCGGTCTTCGTCCTCGGCCACCGGCCCCGCCCGAGCGTCGAGATGGAGGGAGGCACCGTCTTCCACTTCGTCACCGGCGGGGCCGCTGAGGCGCTCGAGCGGGCGCGCGAGGCCGCGGGCGAAGGGAATGTCTCGATCGCGGGAGGCGCCGGCACCCTCAACCAGTACCTCGCGGCCGGCCTCGTGGATGTGCTGCGGCTGCACGTGGTGCCCTTCGTCGCCGGAGGCGGCGAGCGCCTCTTCGTCGACGTAGGCGACTTGCAGCTGAAGCCGGTCTCCAGCCGGACCACTCCCCACGTCACCCACCTCGTCTACCGACGCTGAGCGCGGCCCGACTCAGCCGGATCCGAGGAACGCTTGCATGATTCGGTGTCACATATAGGATGGCGCGCCATGGGAGATCACGGAGGTCGCATCGTTGCCAAGGTCCTGAAGTCGCGCGGAGTGGACACCCTGTTCACCCTGTCTGGAGGGCATCTGTTCTCCATATATGACGGCTGTAAAGAGGAGGGGATCCGGATCCTCGACGTGCGCCACGAGCAGACGGCCGCCTTCGCCGCCGAGGGGATCGCGAAGGCGACCCGTGGGGTCGGCGTCGCGGCGCTGACCGCCGGGCCCGGGGTGACCAACGGGATGAGCGCGATCGCCAGCGCGCAGTCCAACGATTCGCCGATCGTCGTGCTCGGCGGGCGGGCGCCGGAGATGCGCTGGGGCTCGGGGTCCCTACAGGAGATCGACCACCTTCCGTTCGTCTCGCCGCTGGTGAAGTCGGCCGAGACGGCAAAGACGACCGACGCGATCGCCGCGCTGACCGCCGCCGCCTTCGACACCGCCGCCGCCGCGCCGAGCGGCCCGACCTTCGTCGACTACCCGATGGACGTCGTCTTCTCCGAGGCCGGGTATGAGATCCCCGCGCCCGCCGTGCCCGAGGCGGCCGCGCCGGAGGGGGTCGAGGAGGCCGCGGCGCTGCTGGCCGGGGCGGAGCGCCCGGTGATCATGGCCGGGACCGGGCTCTACTGGGGCCGCGGCGAGGAGGAGATGCGGGCGCTGGCCGAGGCGCTCGGCATCCCGGTCTTCCTCAACGGCCTCGGCCGCGGCTGCCTGCCGGCCGACCACGACCTGGCGTTCAGCCGCGCGCGCTCGACCGCACTGAAGGGTGCCGACGTGGCGCTGGTGATCGGCGTGCCGCTGGACTTCCGGCTCGGCTTCGGCGGGAGCTTCGGCGAGGGGACGAAGCTGATCCGCCTCGACGTCGCGCCGAACCGCCTGACCGCGAACCGACTGCCTGACCTCGACCTGGTCGGCGACGTCGCCGCCGGGCTCGCCGCGATCGCCGCGGCGGCGGGGGAGGGGACGCGCTCGAAGCCGTGGCTGGAGCAGCTCGGCAACGTCGAGTCGGAGGCGCGCGAAGCGGAGCGGGCGGAGCTCGAGGATTCGCGCTCGCCTCTGCACCCGGTGCGGGTCTACGGGGAGCTCGACAAGGTCCTCGATCGCGACGCGATCGTCGTCGGCGACGGCGGTGACTTCGTCTCCTACGCGGGCCGCTACATCAACACCTACGAGCCGGGCTGCTGGATGG
>JAFDWG010000366.1 GCA_018268605.1 Actinomycetota bacterium
AAATACGCGGAGATCAACGCGAACTACTACAAAAAAGCCGCCTGATCCGATCCGCACCGAGCTTCGCGAAGGGCCGCCTCCAGGCGGCCCTTTTACGTGACGGGAAGCTGTGACTCGGCGCCCGCCCGGGGGCGAGCGCCGAGCGGTGACTAGAACCCGACCGGATGGCGGACGACGAACCGCCCGCCGGCCGCCGCGGCGGTCGTCGGGTGCCAGCGGGGCCCGCTTTCGCTGACGTCGCCCGCAGTGTCGAACCGCAGCCCGGCGACGACCATGTAGACGTGCGAGGCGTTGGCGTAGATCGTGATCCAGCGACCCGGGCCGGCTTCGCCCCAGGTCTCGAAGGAGCCGGAGGTGAGCGGGGTGCTCAGCATCCGGGCGCCGTGGAGCGCGTAGGAGACCGAGCCGGAGCAGTCGTAGCCGCGGTCCTGCCAGCGGCCGTGCCCGCCGCCCCAGATGTAAGGGAGGGTGCGGATGCGGTTCGCGGCGGCGATCACGCGCTTGACCGCGAGCGGGGCGTTGGCCGGGGCGACCGCGCGGGACCCGATCAGCCGGGCCTTCCCGACCGGGCCGGTTTCGAGTTCGCCGGTTTCCGTTTCGACCGGGGTTTCGGCTTCGGTCGATTCGGGGATTTCTGATTCAAGGCCGGAGCTTGAGATACCGCCTTGGATCACCTTCTTCGCCGAGGCCGACGGCGCGGCGATCAGGGCCAGGCCGAGCATGGCCAGGGCGGCCAGGGAGAGCGCTGCGATGAAACTTCGACGGGCGGCAATCCCTGCCACCCAGGGGGTCAACTGCATCGACTACCTCCTTCGGATGCCGCCGGGGTTAGCTGTCGGGCTGGCGCTGAAGGAGTCCTGCGCCTCCACTCGTCGGTGGATTAGCCCCAAAAACTTGGTTCCCCCGCTCCCGGCCTATCTAAGGCCGAGATTAGGCATATGTTTGTAAGCGCTAACGCGCGGACGACAGCATAGTTGCGGTCGCGGTCGCGCGCTTTTGGAAACGGGGCGCCGGAGCCGCGCTACGCGCCCGGACCGACCTGCACGACCGGCAGCGGAGTTCCGCCGATCGCGGGCATCTCGGCCATCGCCGGGGTCGCCTGCAGGACGGGCAGCTCCTGCGGGGTCATCGCGATGATCCCGCGTACTGCCTGGCGGATCGCCTGGGAGGCCGGGGAGTCCGGGTCTGAGATGACCAGCGGCGTGCCCTCGTCGGAGTGCTCGCGGAGCGGCTCCGACAGCGGCACCTTGCCGAGCAGAGGCACGTCGAGCTCGTCGGAGAGCTGCTGGCCGCCGCCCTCGCCGAAGATCGTGAAGCGCTCGCCGTCGGGGGTGGTGAAGCCCGACATGTTCTCGATCACGCCGAGGATCTCGAGGTCGAATTTCTTCGCCATCTCGGCCCCGCGGGCGGCCACCGACTGGGCGGCGGGCTGCGGCGTGGTGACGACGATGAATTTCGCCTGGGGCAGCAGCTGGGCGAGCGTCATCGACACATCCCCGGTCCCCGGGGGCAGGTCGAGGAGGAGGTACTCGAGCTCGTCCCAGGCCACGTCCTCGAGGAACTGCTGGATCGCTTTGTGGAGCATCGGCCCGCGCCAGACGACCGCCGCGTTCTCCTCGACGAAGAAGCCGATCGACATGACCTTGACGCCGCTCGCCGACTCGAGCGGCAGGATCTTGCGCTCCCCGTTCACTTCCGGCTTGGCGTTGACGCCCAGCATGCGGGGGATCGAGTAGCCATAGACGTCGCAGTCGAGGGCGCCCGCCGGGTGGCCTTCCGCGGTCAACGCCGCGGCCAGGTTCGCGGTCATCGTCGACTTGCCGACGCCGCCCTTGCCGGAGGACACGCAGATCACGTTTTTGACCTTGGCCAGCGCACCCTGCGGCAGTTTGCCGCGGCCGAGGGTCTGCTGAAGCTGGCCCTTCTCCTCGTTGGAGAGCACGTCGAAGCCGACGCCGACCTCGGTCACCCCCTCCAGCTCGCCGACCCGCTGGGCGACGGCCTGTTCGAAGTGGGAGCGGATCGGGCAGCCGGCGGTCGTCAGCGACACCACCACCTCGACGCGTCCACTGGGCTGGATCTCGATCGAGCGCACCATTCCGAGCTCGACGATCGAGCGGCGCAGCTCGGGGTCGATTACGCCCCGCAGCGCCTCGGTCACCTGGTCATTCGTGGGAAGTGGCATCCCCTGCATTCTCGCAAAGGGCGGCTTTCGGCTGGGGCTCGGGCGAGTTTTCGGGCCGGGAGGGGGGAGAGATCGGCCGCGTCGCGCCCTTAGGGCACCGCAAACGACGAAGCGGGGAGGGCGACATGGCAGGGACGCGAGGTGGGATCGGGCGGATCGCCGCGATGGCGATCGGTCTGGGGGTGGTGCTGGTGCTCGCCCTGGCCGGCGAGGCCTGGGCGGGGACCTACAACGTCGCGCAGTGCGGTTGGGGTGTGGGGGTGGAACTCGATCCGTCCGTACCACGGACCGAAGGCGACGCGGCCTACCTGCGCCCCGGCTTCTGTACCGGCCCGTCCGCGGAATACCCGGGCCTGGCGTTCGACATGGGGCTGGCCTACAACGGCACGCAGGGCATCGCGCGGGCCCGCTGGGCGGCGCCCCCGGGGACGAGCTTCGTCGGCGCCGACTTCAACTGGGCCGGGAAGCTGGCGGTCGCCGTCCTCCAAATCGCCGGGATCGCCGACGACCGGGGCTTCGAAAGCATCGCGCTCGAAGTCGGCACCTCGGCGCCGCGCCACGTGGCGTCGACGTTCTCGACCCCGGTGCCGATCTTCGAAGCGCGCATCCAGTGCATCCTCCTCGGGCCGGAAGGCTGCGTGCGCTCGGTGCCGTCGAGCATGTGGATGAACAACCTGATCCTCACCGTCGACGACCTGGTGCCGCCGAAGGCCCAGATGGGCGGAGCGCTGCTCGAGCCTGGCTGGCACCGGGGGACGGTGCCGGTCGAGATCGGCGCCGAAGATCCGGCCGGGGCAGGCCTCTACCGGGCCGAAGTCTCGGTCGACGGAGCGCCGGTCTTCGCCGGGTCGATCGCCTGCTCGGTAGCCTGGATCGAAGGCGCAGTGCGGGCGACCCGGCTGCGGCCCTGTCCCCCCACCGCGTCCCAGGCATTCGACGTCGACACGCGAACGCTCGCCGACGGCGCCCACACGCTCCGTGGATGCGCCGTCGACTTCGGTAACGGGCAGGGGTGCGCGGCCGCGGCCCAGATCCAGGTCGACAACTCGCCGCCGGGCGTGGAATTCGCCGCCGCGCCAGAAGGGAGCGTGGCGGCGACCGTGACCGACCCGTTCTCCGGCCCGGCGGCGGGGACGATCTCGGTACGTCGCGGCGACTCCGAAGTGTGGACCGACCTCCCGACCGTGCTCGAGCGCGGCGCCGCGGGGGCGGCGACTCTGCGAGCGCAGCTCCCCGATCTCGCGCCCGGCGCCTACTACTTCCGGGCGTCGGCGACGGACGGCGCCGGGAACGGTGGCTCGGCGCAGCTGCGCGCGGCCGGCGGCCCGGCGGACGTGCGGCACCAGGTCGCCGGCGCGGGCGATGGGAGCGGGAGCGGGCCAGCGCCACGCGGCGGACGAGCCGGTGCCCGCGGACGGGCGGCCCACCTCGTCGCCTACCTGGCGGCGGGGAGCGGAGGAGGGCGGGGCGACCGCGCGAGCAGGTCGCGCCTGACCGTCGACTTCGGGACCGCCGCCGGGGTGCGGGGGCGCCTGACCGACTCGCACGGGCGTGGGATCGCCGGCCGACCGGTCTTCGTCGTCGCGCGCGCGACGGGTGCGGTTGCCGACGCCCCAGACGCGGCTGGGAGCGCGACCGGTGCCGCCGTCGAGACGGAACGTCGCCGCGTCGTCACCGACCCCCACGGGCGCTTCGAGTCGTCCCTCCCGCCGGGGACCTCCCGCCGCGTGACCGTCTCCTTCCACGGCGGCAGCGGGCTCGCCCCTGTCCGGCATCGCCCGCTGGCGCTGCGGGTCCGCGCAGCCGTCAGCCTCACCGCCGAGCCGCTCCGCCTTCGCACCGGGGAGAGCGTCGCACTCAGCGGCCGGGTGCGTCCCGGCCCGGCCCGGATCCCCGCCCGCGGCAAGCTCGTCACGATCCAGTACCTCGAGCGCGAGAGCGGCCGTTGGCGGCCGGCGCTGGTGGTCCGCACCGGGGCCCGCGGCCGCTTCAAGGCTCGGTACCGGTTCCGCTACATCACCGGCGCCGCGCGCATCCGCCTGCGGGCGACCGCGTTGCCGGAAGCGGGGTGGCCGTACGCCGCCGGATCGTCCCCGCCGGTGACCCTCGAGGTCCACGGCTGACCCCCCGTCGGCTGTTCCTTTTGCCGGACTGCCCGGCAAAAGGAACAGCTAACCTGCGAGCCATGTCGAAAGCGACGCTGCAGACCAATGCCGGGCCGATCACCGTCGAGTTCTTCGACGACGACGCGCCGAAAACCGTCGAGAACTTCCGCAAGCTGGCGGGCGAAGGGTTCTACGACGGACTGATCTTCCACCGGGTCATCCCTGACTTCATGATCCAGGGCGGCTGCCCGCAGGGCACCGGGACCGGCGGCCCCGGCTACCAGTTCGACGACGAGTTCAACGACCACAAGGTGGTGCGCGGCGCGCTGGCGATGGCCAACGCGGGCCCCAACACCAACGGCTCGCAGTTCTTCATCGTCACCACCGCGGCGGCGCCGTGGCTCGACGGCAAGCACACCGTCTTCGGCGAGGTCGTCGACGGGATGGACACGGTCGACGCGATCGAGAAGTCCGACACCGACGCCCGCGACAAGCCGGTCGAGCCGAAGACGATCGAGAAGGTGGAGCTGAGCGACTAGCTCGGCTCCTCCGTCCCGGCGGCGGCGCGCCGCTCGCGTCGTCGCTTCAGCCCCTCGCCCGGCCGCCAGAGGCTGACCAGGCCGGCGACCAGCGTCACCAGGAAGATCTGGCCGATCAGCATCTCGAAGGTCGCCACCATCTCCCCCGGCTGCCCGGCCGGGACGAGGTCGCCATACCCGGTCGTGGTCAGCGTCGTGTAGCTGAAGAAGAGATAGTCGCCGTGGTGAAGGTGTGGTTCGCCGTGGAAGAACGGCGTCCCCTGCACCCGTCCGATCGCCTCGTAGGTGAAGCTGAAGAGCAGTCCCAGCGCGGTGTAGACGCTGATCGCGCCGAGGATCGTCCGCGCGTTCACTTCCACCGAGGTGACGACGCGGATCAGCACCGAGGCGGTTGCGACCGCCAGCAGCGTCACCTGGATCGCCCCGCCCAGGTTGAGCCAGACCTCGGCGCCGGTGATCGCCTCGACCACCGTCAGCAACACGCTGAGCGCGCTCAGGTAGATCGCGACGTGGATGTAGCGCGGCGGCGCGTGGGAGCTGACCAAGGCGACGACCGAGGTCAGGCCGGTCGTCGCCATGATCAGCACCGCGCCCCACGTGGTGTTGCTGATCAACGAGGAGAGGATGAAGGTGACCAGCACCAGTCCGAGCACCAACCCGAAGGCGTCCGACGCCTCTTCCGCGCGCTGCAGCCACCGTTCGCTCTCGGGGGCGCGCATGCCGGACCGATCCATGTTCGGTCGATTCGGCCACGGGGACGCGTTTCCTGCCGGCCTCGGTGGCCGGAGCGCCCCACATGGCCGACCGGCGTAAGTCGCCGGGCGATCTCTGGCCCGGTGTACATAGGCGGTCCGCGGCGGGTGACCTGACCCGAGCCGAACGACCGAGGATGCCGCGAGGCGCCCCCACGCCGCCGGGGACGGAGGGGGTGGGATTCGAACCCACGAGACGCCGAAGGCGCCCAACGGCTTTCAAGGCCGCCGCATTCAACCGCTCTGCCACCCCTCCACGAGGTTGATTGGATGGTGCCATGCGTCGTCTTCTCGTGCTCGCCTCGGCGATGGTCTTCCTCGACCTCACCTTCTTCACGGCCATCGCGCCGCTGCTGCCGGAATACGTCGACGACCTGCATATGTCGACCGCGCAGGCGGGGATCCTTTCGGCGGCCTACGCGGCGGGGACGCTGGCGGCGTCGCTGCCGGGCGGGTACGCGGCGAGCCGCTTCGGGCCGCGGCGGACGGTCATCGTCGGGCTGCTCGGCCTCGGCTTCGCCAGCTTCCTTTTCGGCATCCTCGACTCGCCCTGGCCGCTCGACGCGGCGCGCTTCATCCAGGGCATCGCCGGCGCGCTGATCTGGTCCGGTGCCCTCACCTGGATCATCAACAGCTACCCCGACGACCAGCGCGGCCAGGTGATCGGCACGGCACTAGGGACCGCGGTGGCGGGGTCGCTGCTCGGCCCGGCGCTCGGCGCGCTGGCCGGGGCGGTCGGCACCGAGCCGGTCTTCAGCGCCGTCCTCGTCGTCGCCCTCGTCCTCGCCTTCATCGCCTCGCGCTTCCCCGACACGGTCGTGCGGGAGAACCAGCCGCTGCGCGAGGTCTTCAGCTGCCTGGTCGACCGGCCCCTGGTCGAGGCGGCGATTTTCGTCTCCTCGCCATCGTTGATGTTCGGCGCGATCGACGTGCTGCTGCCGCTGCGGGTCCACGACCTCGGTGGCGGGCACGCGCTGATCGCCGGTGGCTTCATCGGCGGCGCGGCGATCGAGTCGGTGCTGGCGCCGCTCGCGGGCCGGATGTCGGACAAGATCGGGCGGCGGGCGCCCTACGTCATCGGCATGGCGATCTGCGCGGTGTCGATGGTCTTCTACGCGTTCGCCGGCTCGCTGGCGACGGTGATCGTCGCCCTCCTCCTCACCTCGCTCGGCTCCGGCCTCTGCTTCGCCCCGGCGATGACGCTGATCTCCGACGCCGCCGACGAGAGTGGCCTGCACCAGGGCTATGCGGTCGCGGTCACCAACATGGCGTGGGCGGCGGCGCAGGTCGCGGGCGGCGTGGTCGGGGCGGCCGTCGCCGGGGTCACCGCGGAAGCGGTACCGATCATCGCGGTCGCGGTCATCCTCGTGGTGACGATCCTCTTCGCCTTCCGCGCCCTCGGCCCGGAGCCGACGCCGATCGGGACTTAGCTCGGGTCCGGGGCGAGATGATCAGGTCATGGCGAGTCTGACCAAGACCGGTGA
>JAFDWG010000367.1 GCA_018268605.1 Actinomycetota bacterium
CGTGGGGCTCGCGGCCGTTGGTGCGGGCGTCGCCGAGCACGATCACGGTCGAGCGCGGGTCGAGGTCCTCGGAGATCTCGGTCAGGAACTCGAGCCAGACGCGGCCGTAGTCGGTGTAGCCGGAGATGTCGGCGACGCCGCCCTCGCTGGAGATCTTCTGCGCGACCGCGGCGAAGTCGCGCTCGTGCTCGAAGACGTCGGTGACCTCCGAGATCCGCTCGATGAAGACGAAGCTGCGCAGTTTGCGGAACGAGTCGTGGAGCGCGTGCAGCACGGAGAGGAAGAAGACGCTCGCCGAGGTGACGGAGGTGGAGACGTCGCAGAGCACGTAGATCTCCGGGCGGCGCGGGCGCTTCGGCCGGTAGCGCAGGTTCATCGGCACGCCGCCGGTTTCGAGCGAGGCGCGCATCGTCCGCCGCACGTCTACGGTGCGCCCCTTCTTCACCCCGCGCGCCTCGTGGCCGAGCGTCGCCAGACGCCGCTTCATCTGGGACACCGCCCGGTGCACCGCGGCCAGGTCCTGGGTCGGCGAGGTGGGGAGGGCGCGGTCGAGCTCGGCCAATGGACGCGATGCCGGCAGCGTCTCGGTCCGCTCGATCAGGTCGCGTTCCAGTTCCCGCCGCAGGTGACGCTCGAAGCCGGTCAGCTGCCCGCGGTCGATCGGCGGGCGCTCCTCACCGTCGGCTTTGGTCGGCTGCGCCCCCGCGCTGAGCCCGAGGGAGCGGCGGATCCGCTGGACGTCGACGCCGACCACGCCGGAGCCCTCCTCGCGGCCGAAGGCGGCGATCGCCAGTCGGGCCAGATCACGCAGCGCGTTCTCGTCTCCGCGTTCCATCGCATCGCGGATCAGCTCCGCGAGCTGCTCGGAGTCGAGCCGCTCGGCGGTATCGGCATTCATCTCGGGTTGCGCGCCCTGGTTGACCTCGCCCTCGCCGGGCCGCTCGCCGATCCCCTGCTCGATCGCGCTCGCCTCGGCGGCGCGGAAGAAGTAGCGGTCGAAGACCAGCTCGAAGACGCGCCGGTCGTCCTGGGACTTGGCGATCGTCGTCGCCAGCGCCTCGCGGAAATCGGGCTGGGACGTCCATGGCACGTGTTCGAGCGCCGCGAAGGCGTCGAGGATCTCCGAGGTCCCGACCGCGACCCCCTCGCCGCGCAACTCCTCGCAGAAGCCGAGCAGCTTCGGTCCGAACCCGGGCGGGCCGGGGTCCGCCTTCGGGCCGTAGGGCGAGGCAGGGCTCACCGCACCGATAATAGGTGCGTGAGCACGGCGGACCAATCGGTGGGAACGGTTCTCGCTGCTCCCGATCCCGTCGCGGCGATGAAGGCGATGCGCTCGGCGCGCCGCCGCCGCTACGTCGCGCGGGCCGACGTGATGGAGGTCCTCTACCGGGTCTACCTCGGCGCGATCGCCGCCGTCTTCATCCTCGCCTTCCTTGCCGGAGCGCTCCACGAAGTTCCCGCCGACCCCGGCTCGGTAGCCGGGATCCGCAGCGACGCGCCCGCGATCATCGGGATCGCCGTGGCGGTGGTGCTGCTCGCCGGCCTGCGGGCCGGGGCGCGGGGAGGGCCGCTGGCGATCGAGGCCGCGGAGGTCCGCTACACGCTGCTGGCGCCGGTCTCGCGGCGCACGGCGCTGCGGCCGGCGGCGCTGGCGCAGCTCCGGACGGCAGTCCTCTTCGGCGCGATCTTCGGTGCCGTCGTCGGCAACTTCGTCTTCCGCCGCTTCCCCGGGACGGCGGTCGAGTGGATCGGCTCGCTGGCCGCCTTCGGCGCGTTGGTGCCGATCGCGGTGCTCGGCGCGGCGCTCCTCGCCTCGGGGCGGCGCCTGCGGATCGGCGTCGCGACGGCGATCGGCGGGGCCCTCGTCGCCTGGTCGGTGCTCGACCTCGCGCTGGGTTCCAACAGCTCGCCGACCACGATGCTGGGGGACCTGGCGACGCTGCCGCTCCAGCACGGCGCGAGCCCCGGGCTCGCGGCGCTCGGCGCCGTCCTCACGCTCGGCGTCCTCGCCGCCGGCCTGCTCGGGATCGGCGGCCTCGCGCTGGAGGCCGCCCAGCGCCGCGCCCAGCTGGTCGCCGAGATGCGCTTCTCCGCCTCGGTCCAGGACCTCCGCACCGTCATCCTCCTCCGCCGCCAGCTCGCCTCCGAGCGCCCCCGGCGCAAGCCCTGGATCCGCCTCCGCGGCGGCTCTGTCTGGCGGCGGAACTGGCAGAGCTTCCTCCGCTGGCCGGTGGTCCGCGTCGTCCGCGTCGTCCTGATCGCGGTCGCCGCCGGCGGCGTCGCGGTCGGCGGCTTCGACCTCACCCCGGTCCTCTTCGTCCTGCCCGGCCCGCTGCTCTTCATCGCCGGCCTCGATCTGATCGAGCCGCTCGCCCAGGAGTCGGACCACCCGACCCGCCGCCTGCTCCTCCCGCGCGGTAGCGCCGAGCTGCTGCGCACCCACCTCACCGCGCCCACGGTCGCGATGGCGGTCGTCCTGCTCCTCGCCGCCCTCGCCGCGGCGGCGATCGGTGGGAACCCCGGCCTCGCGCTCGGCGTCGGGGTGGTCGTCTTCCTGCCGCTGGCGGTGGTGCTGGTCTGCGCGGCGGCGGTCAGCGCGACCAACGACCCCTACGAGTTCGCGCTCAACCCGCAGCTGGCCCAGACCGTTAGCCTCGCGCCGATCGTGGTCGCCCTGATCGCCGGATTCCTGCCCCTGTTCGTCGCCTGGAAGGTGGAAGGCGGGGACGGCGCGCCGATCAGCGGTGCCCTCGGGATGGACTTCGTCCTCATCGTGCTCGCGCTGGTCGGCCTGGCCGCGCTCACCCTGCGGTTCAACAAACGGGAGCGGGAGGCGCAATGAGCGGCGGCGGCGCGATCGCGGCGACCAGCGGCGGGCGCTCCGACGCTCCCCTCAGCGCCCATGCCCTCGGACGCACCTATGACGGCTACGTCGCCCTCGGCGCCTTCGACCTCGACGTCGGCGCCGCGGAGTTGGTCGCCTTGATCGGCCCCAACGGCGCCGGCAAGACGACCTTTCTGAACCTCGCCGCGGGCCTCCTCGACCCGACCTCCGGTGAGGTCCGGATCGATGGCCACGTGCCCGGCTCGCTCGAGGCGCGCGCCGCCCTCTCCTTCCTGCCCGACAGCCCCGTCTTCTACGAAGACCTGAGCGTGGTCGAGCACCTCGAATACGTCGCCGCCCTGCATGAGGCAGAGGACCCCGAGGCGCGGATCGACGAGCTGATCTCCCGCCTCGGCCTCGACGGCTGGGAAGACGCCCTCGGCTCCGAACTCTCCAAGGGCATGAAGCAGAAGGCCTCGATCGCCCTCGCCCTCGTGCGCCCCTTCAAGGTCCTCCTCGCCGATGAGCCCCTGGACGGCCTCGACCCCCCGAGCCGCGACACCCTCTTCTCGATGCTCGCCGAGACGAAAGCCGCCGGCGCCGCCATCGTCGTCTCCACCCACCGCCCCGACGTGATCGCCGCCGCCGACCGCTGCGTCGCGATCCGCGACGGCCGCCTCGCCTACGACGGCCCCCCGGACCCGAAGGTCCTCGGGGAGATCTTCGACCGGTCGGAGCTGGAGGGGGTGTAGGGGCGCCGGGCTCTGCCGGCGCCCGAGGAAAGGGACGCAAGGCGTGTCGGCGAGCACGGCCGTCTCGGCCACGGCCCTGGCAGGCTGTGGCCGTGGCGAGACGGCCGGGGGGAGGCGCGGTCGACCTGAGGTCCGGTACCCGGACGTAAGGACGACCGCGGTCCCGACGCCGGACGTAAGGACGACCGCGCGCCGGGAGGCGGAACCTGCCGGAGCGGCCGCCACGACCGCCCTCCCGACAACTCAGTCGACGAGATCCCTGGCCAACTGCACCAGCAGGCGCACGCCGTAGCCGCTGCCGCCTTTGCCGGTGTAGGCGCGGTTGACGTCCCAGGCGGTCCCGGCGATGTCGATGTGCGCCCAGGGGGTGTCGGCGACGAAGTGCTCGAGGAAGGCGGACGCGGTGATCGTTCCGGCCTCGCGTTTCTTCGCGAGGTTGGAGAGGTCGGCGACCGTGCCCTTCATCAGGTCCCGGTACTCGTCGTGGAGGGGGAGGCGCCAGACCAGCTCGCCGCTCTCTTCGCCCGCGGCGCCGATCTCCCCGGCCAACTCGTCGTCGTTCGAGACGACCGCCGCGTAGGTGGATCCGAGGGCGATCACGACCGCGCCGGTCAGCGTCGCCATGTCGATGACCCGCTCGGCTCCGAGCTCGATCGCGTAGGCGAGCGCGTCGGCGAGGATCAGCCGGCCCTCGGCGTCGGTGTTGTTCACCTCGACCGTCTTGCCGTTGTACTGGGTGATGACGTCGCCCGGCTTGACCGCGGTGCCGGAAGGCATGTTCTCGGTCGAGGGGACGACGGTGATCAGGTCGATCGGCAGGCCGAGCTCGGCGATCGCCGCGGTCGCCTCGAGGACCGCGCTCGCGCCCGACATGTCGAACTTCATATCCGGCATCCCGGCCCCGGGCTTCAGGACGATGCCGCCGGTGTCGAAGGTCACTCCCTTGCCGACGAAGCCGAGCGTGGGGCTGTCGCCGCCGCCCGCGTAGCGGAGCACGATCAGGCGTGGGTCGACCGGCCCGCCCTGGCTGACCGCCGCGAGCCCGCCCATGCCCTTGGCGCGGATCGCGTCGCCGTCGAGGATCTCGACCGTGACATTGTCGTTGCCCGCCGCGATCTCCTCGGCACGCGCCGCGAGGTCCTCCGGCTTGGCGAAGTTGGCGGGCGCTTCCTGCAGGTCGCGGGCGCGGTTGGCGGCCTCGGAGTAGACGCGCGCCGTCTCGGCGGCACCGGCGAGCTCGGCCGGCGCGAGCAGGCTCAGCGACCCCAGGCGCACTTTCGGCTCGTCCTCCTCGTCCTCGCCGTCGGACTTGCCCTTGAAGCGGTCGTAGCGGTAGGCGCCGAGGATCGTGCCGGTGACGATCGCCTCCGCGGCCGCCGCCTCGTCCTCGTACGCGGGGAGCGCCCAGGCCAGTGAGGCCGCCTCGACCTTCGCCGCCTCGGCGGCGACCAGCGCGGCGAGCACTCGCAGCTTCTCGGCGTCGAGCTTGTCGCGCGCGCCCAGGCCCACCACCAGCAAACGCTCCGGGTCACCGGGGTAGATCCGCGTCATCGTCCTGAACGAGCCCTTCGCGTCTCCCACGCCCGGGGCATCCGCGACCTCCTCCGGCAGCGCCTCGCCCTCGTAGAGCCCGACCGCGACGAGTGCCGCGTCGGCGTCTTGCAGTGACCCTTGTCTCACATCGATCTTCATGGGAGCGCGAGTCTAAAGAGCCGGGAAAAGAGGCCGATGCCGCTATCGTCCCGAGCGGCGAGGCGCCCGTCCCGTCGGGCCCATAAAAGGAGAGGAAAGGCCTAGATGTCCAGCTCAGTGATCCTTGGTACCGCGCGCACCCCGGTCGGCAAGATGGGCGGTGCCCTGTCTTCGGTCGACGCCCCCGAGCTCGGCGGAATCGCCATCCAGGGTGCCCTGGAGCGTTCCGGCGTCGCCCCCGAGCAGATCCAGCAGGTCATCTTCGGCCAGGTCCTGCAGGCCGGCCAGGGGCAGATCCCATCGCGTCAGGCCCAGATCAAGGGCGGCATCCCGAAGGAGGTCCCGTCGGAGACGATCAACAAGGTCTGCGCCTCGGGCATGCGGACGCTCGGCCTCGCCGACCAGGCGATCCGCGTCGGTGACCTCGACGTCGCGCTCACCGGCGGCATGGAGTCGATGTCGAAGGCTCCCTACCTCCTCCCGAACGCCCGCTTCGGCTTCCGGATGGGCGACGTGCAGGCGCTGGACGCGATGACCCACGACGGCCTCACCAACGCCTTCACCGGCAAGCAGATGATCAACGAGGCCTCCGAGGTCTCCAACGAGCTCGAGATCACCCGCGCCGACATGGACAAATTCGCGGTGCGCTCGCAGCAGCTGGCGGGCGAGGCCACCGAGGCGGGCCGGATCGCCGACGAGATCGTCCCCGTCGTCGTCAAGGGCCGTAAGGGCGACACGACGGTCGAGGTCGACGAGGCGCCGCGTCCCGAGACGACGCTGGAGACCCTCGCGAAGCTGAAGGCGGTCGGTGGTGAGGGCGCGACCCACACCGCGGGCAACGCGCCGGGCGTCAACGATGGGGCCGGCGCGATCGTCGTCGCCTCGGAGGAGTGGGCCGAGAGCGAGGGCCACAAGCCGCTGGCCAAGGTGCTCGCCTACGCGACCGTCGCCGACGACTTCGCCTACCTCGCCCGCACCCCCGGCAACGCGGCCCTGAAGGCGCTGGAGAAGATCGGCATGCAGCCGGGCGACGTCGACCTCTGGGAGATCAACGAGGCCTTCGCCTCGGTGGCGATCGGCTCGATGCGGATCCTCGGCATCGACGAGACCAACGTCAACGTCAACGGCGGCGCGATCGCCTTCGGCCATCCGATCGGTGCCTCCGGCGCCCGCATCATCGGATCGCTCGTGCACGAGCTCGGCCGTCGCGGCGGCGGCCTCGGCGTCGCCGCGATCTGCTCGGGCGGCGGTCAGGGCGACGCCATCGTCCTCGAGGTGGCCGCGGCTTAAAGCCGCGCGCCGCACCCCGGCGCGAGTTCGAATGTCAAAAGCCGCGGCCTTCTTCGATCTCGACAAGACCCTGATGGCGGGGTCTTCCGGGATGCAGTTCGCGAGGGTCGCGGCGCGCGGCGGCATCGTCAGCAGGCGCCAGCTGGCGAGCTGGGGCGTCGAGCACCTGCGCTACCGCCTGCGCGGCACCACCGACGAGAAAACCAGCGAGGTGCTGCGCGTCGCCCGTGACCTGATCACGGGCGTGCCCGCGCGAACGATCGAGCGGATGGGCCCCGAGGTGATGACGGCGATCCTGCCGCGCATCTACCCGCAGATGCTGGAGGAGGTCCACGCCCATCAGGACGCCGGGCGCCCGTGCTTCATCGTCAGCGCCGCCGGCAACGACGTGGTGGAGACGCTGGCGAGCGTCCTCGGCATGGAGGGCGGGATCGGCACCCGCTACGAGATCGACGCCGACGGCAACTTCACCGGCCGCCTCGACGGCCCCTTCGTCTACGGCCCCGGCAAGGTCACCGCGATGGAGGAATTCGCGAGCCTGCACGGCATCGCCCTGGCCGAGTCCTACGCCTACTCCGACTCGCTCTCGGATCTGCCGATGCTGCGCGCGGTCGGCAACCCGGTCGCGGTCAACCCCGACCCCCCGTTGGCGGCGATCGCCAAGGAGGAGGGTTGGCAGACGCTCCGCTTCGAGCGCCTCGGCCGCCGGCTGACCGCGGTCGCGGTGACCGTCCTCGCCACCGTCGCGGGCTTCGGCGCCTCGCGCGTCGCCGCCCACCGGCGCCCGGCCCCGCGTCGGTTCCCGCCGCGCCGATGAGCGTGGAGCGACCAAGCGTCCATATCTGCCTCTTCGCGCCGGGAGCGAAGCGCGATCAGTCGTACTCATGAGCCGGCGCGCCTGGGGCGCCTTCGCCGCCGTCTCCGTCCTCTGGGGGCTGCCCTACCTGTTCATCAAGATCGCCGGGGATGGGGGCATGCCGCCGCTCGACCTCGCCTGGCTGCGGATCGCGCTCGGCGCCGTCGTCCTGCTCGCGATCGCCCGGCGGGCGGGAACGCTGGCGAGCCTGCGCGGCCACCTGCCCTGGCTCGCCGCCTTCGCCGTCGCCGAGCTGGCGATCCCGTTCCCGATGATCGCCGTCGGCGAGGAGCGCGTGGCCTCCTCGACGGCCGCCATCGTGATCGCCACCGTGCCCTTGATCATCGCCCTCCTCAGCTTGCGCTTCGAGCCGAGCGAACGGGTCACCGGCGCCCGCCTCGCGGGTCTGCTGGTCGGGTTCGCCGGGGTCGCTTTCCTGGTGGGCGTCGACGTGTCAGGGGACTCCGGGGGACTGCTCGGCTTCGGTGCCGTACTGGTCGCCGCGTGCGGCTACGCGACCGGACCGCTGATCCTCAGACGGAAGCTCGCGGGCCTCGACCCGACGGCGATGATGGCCGCCTGCCTGGTGATCGCCGGGGCGCTCCTCACGCCGCTCGCGGTGATCGAACTCCCGGCAACTGCCCCGACGGCGGGCGCCTTCGCCTCGGTCGTCGTCCTCGGCATCCTCTGCACGGCGCTGGCGCTGGTCTTGATGGCGATCCTGATCGGCGAGGCCGGTCCCTCGCGCGCCTCGGTCATCACCTACATCAACCCGGTGATCGCCCTGGCGCTCGGGGTCGTCTTCCTCGGTGAGAATCCCGGGGTGGGCGCGCTCGTCGGGCTGGCCCTGATCCTCGTCGGCTCCTACCTCTCGACCGGAGGTCCGCCGCCGCTCAGCAGATCGCCGAGATCTCGAAGGGTCGCGTGACGCCTTCGTGGGTCCCGGTGCCGGGCCAGATCCTCACGGTCATGCCGCTGCCGATCCCCGGTTCGGCGGCCGGGTAGTCGTAGGGGTAGACGAACTGGGCGCCGGCGTAAGCGTCGGGGATGGTGGCGTATATGCCGCTCTCGGTGGAGTCGACCACCGAGATCTGGATCGCGCAGTGGTGGACGTCGGGGGTGAAGCCGATTTCGTAGACGGGGCCGCCGGCCGCGTTCGTTTCCAGGTGGACGATGGGGACCCCGCGCTGGGCGACGACACTGCCGTCGGCGGCGATGATCGCGAAGGCCGTGGTCGGCGAGGCGCCCGGTTCACCCTTCGGGCCGGTGGGCCCGCTCGGGCCACGTTCCCCTTGCGCGCCGGTGGCGCCAACCTTGCCCGTCTTCCCGCGTTCCCCCTGCGGCCCGCGTTCGCCGGGCGTGCTCGAGTAGACCCGTTCGCGCAGCTTCGGTTCGAGCTTGCCCGGGCCGACCGAGTCGGGCTTCAGCGTCTTGCCGTCGATCAGGCCCGCCGCCATCGCACCGCTGCCGAGGGCGACCATCAATGCGAGGAAGGCGAGGACGAAGGCGGGGGTAGGGAGATATCGAGACGACCGTGAGGTGCGGCGAAGGCGGTTCATGACGTCCTCATCGACCACCGAAAAGGAATTATCAAGTTCCAGATCGACCAGGTTGCGAGCCGCCTTTGCGCCGGAGCGAATAGAGTTCCTCCCTGCAATGGAGGCCGCCACCGCCCGCAAGATCCGCGTCGTCGTCGCCAAGCCCGGCCTCGACGGGCACGACCGCGGCGCCAAGATCATCGCCCGCGCGCTGCGCGACGCCGGGATGGAGGTCATCTACACCGGCCTGCACCAGACCCCCGAGCAGATCGCCGAGACCGTGATCCAGGAGGACGCGGACGCGGTCGGCCTCTCGATCCTCTCCGGCGCCCACATGACCCTGGTGCCGAAAGTCGTGGAGCTGCTGAAGGCGCAGGGGGTGGACGACGTCCTGGTGACGGTGGGAGGGACGATCCCCGCCGACGACATCCCGGAGCTGAAGAAGCTCGGCGTCGCCGAGGTGTTCACGCCGGGATCGGGTACGGACGACATCGTCGACTTCATCCGCGACGGCGCCGCCGAGCGCCACGCCGCCGGCGCCTGAGCCGATGGCCTCCGCCGATAGGCGCCCTTCCTCCTATTTCGGATGCACGGATCGGTGTACAGGTCCGCGTGAAGCCGGTATAGTGCCTGATTGACTGGTCAGTCAACCGGCTGAACCGCTAACATGGCCGGCCGCGAAGGGCCTTTACCATCGCAACCCGCGGCCTTCATCGCACACCGAGAACCGTTCCCCAAGGAGGCTTGAACTTGAAGATCTGCGTCCTGGTCAAGGAGGTACCGGACGCCGCGGTCCAGAAGCGCATCGATCCGAGCACGATGCGTCTCGACCGTAGCGGCGAG
>JAFDWG010000368.1 GCA_018268605.1 Actinomycetota bacterium
CTCGGCCACGGCCACAGCCTGCCCGGGCCGTGGACGGGACGGCCGTGCTCGCCGCCGGCCCTTGCGTCCCTTACTTAGTCCCCCGCGGCCCCCGGCCC
Organism: Actinomycetota bacterium; assembly: GCA_018268605.1. Classification (GTDB taxonomy): domain Bacteria; phylum Actinomycetota; class Thermoleophilia; order Solirubrobacterales; family 70-9; genus VAYN01. The sequence continues at coordinate 99 of JAFDWG010000368.1, forward strand.
GGGCACCAGGTCGACGTCCCCGGCGTGCATCGGCTCGCCGCAGTCGGCGCAGGTGAGCTCGACGTGGCTGATCTCGCCGCAGGCGTGGTGGCGGTAGAGGACCGGGGGGCCGGCTTTGCCGGCGAGCCATTTGTCGGCCCAGCCCACCATCACCATGAGCATGTCGACCAACTCGGTCCCGCGTTCGGTGAGGACGTATTCGAAGCGGGGGCGTTTGTCGTAGGGACGGCGTTCGAGGATGTCGTTTTCGACCAGGTGGTTGAGGCGCTCGGTGAGGACCTTGCGGGAGATGCCGAGGTCGGACTGGAGCTGCTCGAAGCGGTTCATCCCGACCCAGACGTCGCGCAGGATCAGCGGGGACCAGGGCTCGCCGATGACGTCGAGCGTGCGGGCGATCGAGCACGCCATCTCGCCGAAGTCGGTGCGTTGCATGGAGGTCAGCCTAGCAACCGGGGTTCCTTCAGGGAACTCAACCTGATACGTTCGCGGCGTCTCTTAAAGGAACTCTGGGAAGGGGAAGTCACATGGGCAAGGTCATCGCGGCGTTGGCGGTCTCCGTCGACGGCTACATCAGCGGCAACGATCCACGCGACGCCGACGGCGGGGTCGGGCGCGGTCTCGGCGACGCGCCGATGCTGTTCGACTGGTACTTCGACGGCGACACGCCGAGCAAGGCCTTCGGCAGCGGCTTCAAGCTGAGCGAGGCGAGCGCGCGGATATTCGACGAGCTCGCGGGTCGCGACGGCGCCGTGATCTGCGGCCACACCACCTACGACCACTCGAGCCACTTCAAGAGCGGCAGCCCGCATCCGGATGCACCGCTGGTCGTGCTGAGCCACGGCGAGGTCCCCGAGCTGAACGAGCGCCAGACGCTCGCCCACACGATCGAGGACGCGATCGCGAAGGCGCGGGAGCTCGCCGGCAGTAAGGACGTCGGCGTGATGGGCGGCGGCGTCGTCACCTCGGCCCTGGCCGCCGGCCTCCTCGACGAGATCGTCCTCCACCAGGTGCCGATCCTCATCGGCGGCGGCCGTCCATTCTTCGGCGCGCTGCCCGAGCACGTCCGCCTCGAGCTGACCGAGGTCGTCCCGGCCCCCGGGGTCACCCACCTGCGCTACGAGATCGTCCGATGATCCTCGTCACCGGCGGCCTCGGCATGATCGGCGCCCACACCGCCCGCGCGCTGGTCGAGGAAGGCGAGGAGGTCGTCGTCACCTCCCACCGCCGCACCGAGGTCCCACCGTTCCCCCAAGGACGGGTCACCGTGGAGACGCTCGACGTCACCGACCGTGAGGCGTTCCCTTCTTCCACATCCCGCCCTACATCAGCGCGGTGTTGCGCGGCGAGACCCCACCGCGCCTCCATGCCGAAGACGGCGGCGACCGCTGCTACGCCCCCGACGCTGGACGGGCGATCGCGCTGCTGACCTGATCGCCGACGAGAACCTCGATGCCTTCGTCCTCGCGGCGGGCGCCGATCCCGGCGCCGCCCAGCGACGTGGTCCAGGACCGCGACGGCCCATCGACACGGGGAGGCGGAAGCCTTTAGGGAGCGCTGCTACGTTGGGGCGGTCGGAGCGGCCGGCCCGCCCCGAGAGTTCCTTTCCTCCGCGTGCCGCCGTGCTGCCGGGGTCTATGGATCTCCCTGAAAAGCACCCATACGCAGGAGGAAGTCCCCGCAGTGGAGATCGGTATCGGCCTTGCCGTGCTCGTGGCGCTGGCCACCAACCTCGCCGCCCTGTTGAAGCACCGGGGCTGCCAGGACGCCCGCACCGTGGAGATCGGCCGGCCGATGCAGGGACTGCGTGACCTCGCTCGCTCCCGCTGGTTCCTGGCGGGCTGGGGACTCGCCGCGGTCGCCTGGCTGGCCCACGTGGCCGCCCTCTCGATGGCACCGATCTCGCTCGTGCAGGCGATCCTCGCCGGTGGCGCCGTGACCCTCGCGGTGCTCTCGCAGCGCCTCTTCGGCGACACCGTCGGACGCCGGCAGTGGCTTGCGCTGGTTGTCGGCGCCGTCGGCCTCGTCCTCCTGGTCGTCACCCTGCCCCGCTTCCACGGCTCCGACTCGAGCTTCTCCCTGGCCGGGATCCTCGGCTTCGAGGGCGGCCTCGTCCTCGTCGCCGGCGGCATCGCGCTCGCCCACCGTTCCGAGCGCCTCACCGCGCGCCGCGGCGTCCTCCGGGCGATCCTCGCCGGGCTCCTCTTCGCGCTCGCGGGGATCGCGATCAAGGCGGTGACCGGCGGGGCCGGTGGGCCGGCCGGGGTCGCGGCGCTCGTCGCGTTCACGATCGCCTGCGGCGCCCTCGCCCAGTACACGGCGGTCGCCGCGCTACAGGGCGGCGGGGCGATCGAGACCATCGGCCTGATGGGCCTGGTCGCCAACGCGGCCCAGATCGTCGGCGGCATCCTCGTCTTCGGCGACCCCCTCTCCCCCAGCCCCCTCGGGATCGCCCTGCAGATCACCGCCTTCGCGATGGTCTGCTTGTCGGCGTTGCTGCTCCCCGCGCCGTTGCCGCGGCGGGCCCGAGCGCCGGCAGCTGCCTGACGGGCGTCCCTCACCCGCGCTTCTTCTACTCCGTAGGAGGTAGAAAGAGCGTCACGTTGCGGTCCTTGCGGCCACCCTCGAAACCTTGGGGGCGGCCTCCTTCTGTCACGGGTAACCCGGCCGAAGAGACAGCCAAGACACTGGACACGGCGACCGCGACGAAGAGAACCCGGAGGGCAACCGATGCATCCACCGACGAGGCGAGCCATCCGCCGAGGACCAAGACCCCGGCAGCGATCAGCCCGGCAACAACGTTCTCCGATACCCCTCGCAGCGTCGGCACCGTCGGGATGCTGGTCGGGAGCAGCACTATCCAGGAACATCTTCGGTCTAGGAGAAGGAGACCGGACGACGTCGGACGTCCGCCATACTTGGTCCCATGGCGATTCTGCGTGCCGTTCGGTTGTCCGATGCAGGTGTCGCCGCCTGGGGTGAGCGACTGGCGGACGGGATCGCCCGGGGCATGCAGCTGGACAAGGAGATGCTGCGGGTGGTGATCTGCACGCTGCTGGCGGGCGGGCACCTGCTGCTGGAGGACCGGCCGGGGGTCGGCAAGACGCAGTTGGCGCGCAGCCTCGCGGCGTCGATCGACGGGCGCTTCGCGCGGATCCAGGGAACGGTCGACCTGCTGCCGACCGACGTCTTGGGGACGACGATCTGGCGCTCGAGCACCGAGACCTTCGAGTTCCACCCCGGCCCGATCTTCGCCAACGTGGTGCTGGTCGACGAGCTGAACCGGGCGACGCCGAAAACGCAGTCGGGACTGCTCGAGGCGATGGCCGAGCTGCAGGTGACGATCGAAGGCAAGGCGCACATGCTCCCCCGCCCGTTCACCGTGATCGCGACGCAGAATCCGACCGCGGGCTTCGACGGCACCTACGCGCTGCCGCCCGCCGAGCTCGACCGCTTCATGACCCGCCTCTCGCTCGGCTACCCGAGCGCCGGCGCCGAGGCCGACCTCCTGCACTCCCCGCCGCCGCCCGCGATGCCGCCGGTCGCCGACCTCGCCGAGGCCTCCGAGGCGATCGCCGCGGTCGCCGAAGTCGAGGCGCGCCGGCCGCTGCTCGAGTACATCGTCGCCCTTCTCGACGCGACTCGACGCCACCCGCTGAGCGAGGCGGGCGCGAGCCCGCGCGGCGGCCTGATGCTGCTCGCCGCCGCCCGCGCCCACGCGGCGCTCGACGGCCGTGACTACGTCGTGCCCGACGACGTCCAGGCGCTGGCCGGGCCGGTCCTCGCGCACCGCATCCAGACCGTCGGCGGGGCCGCCGCCGAGGCGCAGCTGGCGATCATCGAGGACGCCCTGGAGGAAGTCCCGGCACGATGAAGCGGGGACTCGCGACCGAGCTGCTCGGGTTCGCGCTGCTCCTCGCCGCCGCCCTGCTCGGCTCGGTCGCGCTGTTCGCCTTCGCGCTCGGGCTCCTTGTCGTCGTCGCCGGGTGCCTGCTGGTGACCGCGATCGGCGGTCGGCGGGTGACGATCGTGCGGACGGTCGACCGCGGCGAGGTGGTCGAGGGCCGGCCGGTGACGCTCCGCTTCGAGGTCCGCGGGCCGGCCGGGCTGCCGGCGCACGTCGAGGTCCGCGGCGAGGACGGCAAGTGGGAGCGCCTCGGCCCCGGCTCGTCCACGCGACTGACGATCGAGCGCCCCGGCGCCCACCTGATCGGCCCCTCGGCGGTGCGCGTCCGCGATGACCTGCGCCTCTTCTCCCGCCACCGCCTGGTCGGCGAGCCGGCCGTCGTCCTCGTCCTGCCGGCGCCCGCGACCGCGGGGGCCCAGCCGCTCGCCCAGGGAGCCGACCCCGGCGGCGACCCCGAGCCCGACGGCCTCCAACCCTACTTCCGCGGCACACCGGTCGGCCGCATCCACTGGCCGAGCGTCGCCCGCGCGGGCGAATGGCAGGAGCGCCGGGTGATCAGCGCGCCGCGCGGCATGCCGCTGGTGGTCGTCGACCTCTCCGGCGCGCCCTCCGACGGCGCCGTCGACTGGACGCTCCGTGCGGCGGCGGGCCAGATCCACGTCCTCGCGCGGACGGGCGGCTGCCGCGTCCTCCTCCCCGGCGAGCGCCTGCCGATCCCGGTCGAGAACGTCGCCGAGGGCTGGCCCACCGTCCACCGCCGGCTGGCGAGCGCGCGCGGCACCCGCGATCCGGCGCCGCCGAGCGCCCCGCCCGGCGCCGTCCATATAAGGGCGACCCAGGCCCCGTCCTTCGTCGAGCCCCAGGGGCGGCGGCTGCCGCCGGGGGTCGTCCCGCTGGAGCGAACGAGCTACGGAGATGGCGCGGACCCCCGCCTCGCGTGAGTCCCGCCTCGGGGACGCCGCGGCGCTGATCCTGCTCAGCGTCGGCGGCGCCGCGGCATGGTGGCAGCCGTTCGGCAGTCGCCTCCTCTGGGCGGCGCCGGTGATCGTCGTCGCCGCGCTGACCACGGCGCGGGCCCTGCGCCCGCGTCCGGCGGTGCTCCTGGCGATCGTCTGGGTGCCGGGATCGCTCTTGGCCGCCGGGCTCGGCGCGGGCGTCCTCGTCCCCGCGGCCTGGGACACGACCGTGAGCGCGTTGCGGGTCGGCCTCGAAGCCCTGCCGACGATCGACACCGGCACGCCGGTCATCCAGGCCTGGGCGCTCGCCGCGGTGCTGCTGATCGCCGGGACCGCGATCGGCCTCGCCGGGGTCCTCTGGCGCGGAGACGGCTGGGAGCGCTCGTTGGTCGGCTTTGCTCTGCTGCTCGTCCCGCTCGGCACCGCGATCGCCATGCAGCAGTCGCCCGACGCCTCCTGGCAGGGCGCGATCGTCCTCGTCGCGGTGGTCCTGCGGGTCGCCCGCGGTCGGCTCGTCCCGATCGTCGCCACCGCTTCGATGGTCGGCATCGTCGCCCTCTTCGGGGCCCAGGTGGCGGCCCCCCGCGCCGGGTGGCAGCCCTTCGGCCATCACCAGCAGCTCGCCCAGTTCCACGAACTCGACACCTCCCAGACCTACGGGCCGCTGGACGACCGGCGCACCGGGGCGGTGATGCTCGACATCACCTCGCGGCGGCCGGCGCTCTGGCGGATGCAGGTGCTGGAGGCCTTCGACAACCGACGCTGGCTCCCCGCCCGCGAAGACTCTCACCTGCCCGAACCGGCGGCCCGCAAGCAGACCGCCAAAGTGGAGGTGCGCGGCCTGCGCAACCGGTTGATCGTCTCTCCGGGGCGGCTCGTCCGGGTGGCACAGGCAGGCGCGCTGGAAGTGATTCCCGGCGAGGGCCGAGCCGTCCTCGAACCGCCGAGCGAAGGCGACACCTACTGGGTCAAGGCCGACACGGTGCACGTCGGCGAGAAACGCCTGGCGCGGGTGCCGGTGCCCGCCGGGCGACGCTACGAGGCGCTCACCCAGATCGGCCTCGGCCCGCCGCCCCGCTACGTCCCCTATCCGCTCGCCGAACTGGCGAGCGACATGCCCCAGCCGCTGCGGGGGACCGACTGGGGAAGGCTCTTCCGGCTCTCCTACCGCCTCTCGCACGGGGTGACGTCGGAGCTCGCGGTGGTCCGCCGGGTGGAGGACTACCTGCTCCAGGATGGCCGGTACCGCTACACCACCAATGTCGGCACGCCCGGGATCGAACCTCTGATGGAATTCCTCTTCCACACCCACGCGGGCTACTGTCAGCACTTCGCCGGCGCCGCCGCCCTCATCCTCCGCGTCTCCGGCATCCCCACCCGCGTCGTCGTCGGCTTCGCCACCGGGGAACCGATCGGCCACGACACCTACGCGGTCCGCGACGAGGACGCCCACGCCTGGATCGAGGTCTACTTCCCCAGCATCGGCTGGGTCCCGTTCAATCCGACCCCCCACGCGGCCGCGGCGGACATCTCCCCTGGCCTCGACGTCCTCCAGCCGGCCACCGCCTCCGCGGCGGGGGCGGGCGGCGGCATCGTCGCCCTCGCCGGTGGCGCCGCCATCCTCCTCGCCGCCATCCTCCTCGTCACCCACCTGGCCCAGCGGCGCCGCGGCCCGCGCATCCAGCTCGCCGACCTCCTCGTCCGCCTCGCCCCCGAGCCCTCGGGCCCCCGCACCACCCTGCGCAGCCTCCACCCCACCCTCACCGAGATCGGCCCCGCCACCGCCGACCTCGCCCTCGTCGCCGAGCAAGCCCGCTTCGCCCCCGCCGCCGACGGCGAACCGAGCCACCCCAACCTCACCGTCTGGCGAGCTTTGATCGCCGATGTGGGGCTGTGGCGCTCGGTGGGGCTGATGCTGAGGGCGGCGGCGGGGCGGTAGGCAAGGACGGGCAAGGGACGCGAGGCGGTGTCGGCGAGCACGGCCGTCTCGGCCACGGCCCTGCTCGTGGCACCCCGCAGGACCAACAAGGTGCGACGGAACCGTGACGAACGCGTGGACTTCCCGGCGGAAGCGTCACGTCTTCCGGGAATTTCACACGGGACCCTCACGTCCTGGGCGTCTCATCGCGGTCACAGCCAGCCAGGACCGCGATGAGACGCCCAGGATCGACTTAGGATTGCCGGGGCGGCCGGCACGACGCGCCCAGAACCGCGCTACCAAACCGGATAGGCGACTCCGGCCCCCGCCCGCGGCAGCTCGGCGCGCACGGTCCAACCGTCCGCCTCCGGGCCCGCCTCGACGCTCCCGCCCTGGGACTTGGCGCGTTCGGCCATGCCGCGAAGGCCGAGGCCGGAGCCGCGGGGGGCGCCAGCAAGGGGCGGGCCATCCTCGTTGTGGACGGTGAGGCGGACGCGGTCGCCGCGCAGCTCGACCTCCAGCGTGGTGGCGGCGCCGGCGGCGTGCTTGCGGACGTTGGTGAGCGCCTCCTGGGCGATCCGGACGATCGCGGTGCGGGCTTCGGGCGGGAGGTCGTCGACGCGCGGGTCGACGTCGGCGAGTAGGGCCTGCCCCGCTCCCTGGGCCTCGTCGACGATCCCGAGGGCCGCTCGCGCCCGATCGCGCTCGCGCTCGGACCTGGTTGGTGGGACGGGCGGTGCGCGCGTAGACGAGCCAGCCGAAGTGGTACTGCTCCGAGTACCAGCAAAAAGCCGGCGATGCCGAGCACTGGCGACCAGGGCAACCTCAGTTGCACCGTCACCTTGGGCGCACCCGACAGCGTCCCGCTCGCGCCGAGGGCTTTGATGTGGTCGGAGGCTCCGTGCATCGCGTGTGTTCCCTCGCAGAGCGTCCGCAACGCCGCCAGGGCTTCCTCGCGCTTGCCTCCGCGATCCCGACCTCCGCCACCACCACTGCCTCGCGCACCAGATCCCTTTCTCCGCTTACGGTCCCGGCGTCCGACGCGAAGATCGGGCGAACGCCCGATGACAAGGCCGGACGGCCCGCATAGGTTGGACCGGAAAGGCCCGTCGAGAGAGAAGGAGCACCGCGATGATCGACCAACCGACCAACCCGAACAAGGCGCTGTGGGAAAAGGGTGACTTCACCCGGATCGCCGCGAGCATGCGCGACAGCGGCGCCGAGCTGGTTGCCGGGCTCGGGATCGAAGACGGCATGCGCGTCCTCGACCTTGGCTGCGGCGACGGGACCACCGCGCTGCCCGCGGCGCAACTCGGCGCCGAGGTCCTCGGCGTCGACATCTCCGCCAAGCTCGTCGCCGCCGGCACCGCCCGGGCGCGGGACGCGGGCCTTGCCAACCTGCGCTTCCAGGAGGGCGACGCCTCAGACCTCGCAGATCTCGCCGACGACCGCTTCGACCTGGTCGTCTCGATCTTCGGCGCGATGTTCGCGCCGCGCCCCTTCGACGTCGCCAAGGAGATGGTCCGGGTGACGCGCCCCGGTGGGCGGATCGTGATGGGTAACTGGATCCCCGGCGACCCGACGCTGGTCGCCCAGATCCTGAAGATCGCGGGCGCCTACTCGCCGCCGCCGCCCGAGGGGTTCGTCAGCCCGGTCACCTGGGGCGTGGAGGAGGACGTGCTCGCGCGCTTCTCCCAGGCCGGGATCGCGCCGGAGCGCGTGTCGCTCGACCGCGCCACCTGGACCTTCGTCACCCCCGGGAGCCCGGCGGAGCTGCTCACCGACTTCCGCGACTACTACGGCCCGACGATGAACGCCTACGCGGCCGCCGCGGCCGACGGGCGCGCCGACGAACTGCACGCCGAGCTCGCCGAGCTGTTCGCGCGCGAGAACACCGCGACGGACGGCACGACCCGGATCCCGGCGACCTACATGCGGGTAACGGTCGCGACCTGATCTCCTGCGCGGCACCTTCCCCATCTAGGGTTCCCGCGATGAGCACCGTCGAGGGCGCCCCCGCGCTGCGACTCTCCGAGCTACTCGCTGTGCTCTCGTTCGGCGCCGACCTCGGCATGGGCCAGCCGATGGACCATGTCCTGCGCCAGGCGGTCCTGGCGCTCGGCCTGGGGGAACGGCTCGGCCTCGACTCCGACGAGCTCGACGCCGTCTACTTCGGCTCGCTGCCGGCCTGGGTCGGCTGCCACATCGACGCCTACGAGCAGGCCAAGTGGTTCGGCGACGAGACCGCCCTGAAGGGGGACGCGCGCCGCGTCGACTTCGCCGGTCGGAGCAGCCGGCCGCTCTTCATGCTGCGCCACCTCGGGAGCGACCGCTCGCTGCCGCGACGCCTGACGTTGGTGCCCGAATTCTTCGGCGCCGCGGGGCGGGCGGCGGAGACGATGGTCGACAGCAACTGGCGGGCGACCGACGACCTGATGGAACGGATCGGGGTCGACCAGTTGATCCGCGACACGGTCGAACAGAGCTTCGAGCGTTGGGACGGCGGCGGTGCCCCGCGCGGGGTCGCCGGTGCCGAGATCCTCCTCACTTCCCAGCTCGTCAACCTCTGCGACGTCGTCTCCATCTTCCATCGCGCGGGGGGCGTCGACGCGGCCACCGCGGTGGTGCGCGAACGAGCCGGCACCCAGTTCGACCCGACGCTGGTCGACGCCTTCGTCGACGCCGCCGACGAGCTCTGCGGCGAGCTCGAGGCGGTCGAGCCGTGGGGCGCGGTCATCGGCGCCGGACCGGCGTCCCGCTACTGGCTCGCACACGAGCGGCTCGACCTCGCGCTCGAGGCGGTCGCCGATTTCGTCGACGTGAAGTCGCCCTGGACGATCGGGCACTCGCGGGGCGTCGCGGACCTCGCCGCCCGGGCGGCGGCCCACCAGGACCGGGACGAGAAGGACGCGACGCGACTGCGCCGGGCAGCGCTGGTCCATGACCTCGGCCGCCTCGGCGTCCCCAACTCGATCTGGGACAAGCCGGGCCCGCTGACCCCGTCGGAGCTCGAGCGCGCCCGCATGCACGTCTACCTCACCGAGCGCATGCTGGCGAACTCCGAGGCGCTGGCGCCACTCGCCGCGATCGCGGGGCAGCACCACGAGCGGCTCGACGGCAGCGGCTATCCGCGCGGGCTGACCGGTGGCGACATCACCGTCGCCGGCCGGATCCTCGCGGCCGCCGACAGCTATCACGCGCGGCTCGAACCGCGCCCCCACCGCCCGGCCCAGTCCGCCGAGCAGGCGGCAGAGGAGCTGCGCGCCGACGTGCGCGACGGCCGCATCGACGGCGACGCGGCGGCGGCCGTACTGGCCGCCGCCGGCCACCGCACCGGCAGACGGCGGGAGCGGCCGGCGGGGCTCACGGAGCGGGAGGTCGACGTCCTGCGGCTGCTCGCCCGGGGCATGTCCAACAAGGAGATCGCGGCGGAGCTGGTGATCTCCCCGAAGACGGTCAGCGCCCACCTAGAACACATCTACTCGAAGCTCGGCGTCTCCAATCGCGCCTTGGCCAGCCTCTTCGCCGCGCGTCACGGCCTGATCGCGGTCGACGACGCCTGAAGGTCCTCGGGACGTCGCGAAGATCACCTGGGAGGGCGGTCGCTCAGGACCGAGGTCGCCGGGTCGGCACAATCGATGGATGAGCACGCTCGCCTGCATCGGCCTGTTCGCCGCGGTGGTGGCGACCTGGATCGCGGTATCCGGTCCCGGCGAGGCCGCCCTGGTCGGCGCCGGGACCGTCGCCGCGCGGGGCGAGGAACAGATCGCGTCGATCCTCGCGATCGCCTTCCTCGGCACCTTCGCAGGCAGCCTTGCCGCCTACTGGATCGGCCGCGCCGGCGGCCGGCGGCTCCTGCTGCGGCCGGGGCCGCTGCTGGCCTGGCGCGTCCGCCTCCTCGCCCGCAGCGGGAGCCTGATCCAGCGCCGTGCCTTCCTCGCCTCGCTCCTCGGGCCGGGCTGGCTGGCCGGCATCAACGAGATCCCGTCCCGCCCGTTCATCGCCGGCAGCGCCCTCTCCGGCCTGCTCTGGACGCTGACGATCGGCCTCGGCGCCTTCTTCGCCGGACCCTCCCTGATCCAGCTCTACGACGACGTCGGCAAATGGACGTCGATCGCCGCCCTCACCGCCGGTGCCACGGTCGCCGCCGTCATCCTCCTCCGTCGCTCACGGTCAGGCTCCGGCGCAGCCGCGCCGCCGGACCGAAGCGCGTCCTGACCGGCTCGCCGACCTCGAACCCGAGGCTTTCGTAGAAGCCGAAGGTGCGGGCCGCGGCGGTCACCGCCATCTCCCTGAACCCTGCCGCGCGATGGCGGGCGGCAGCGTCCTCGACCAGGGCGGTGCCGACACCGCCGCGCAAGGCTCCCGGCTCGACGAAGAGGTCGTCGAGCTCGCAGACTCCTTCTCCCACATCGGCGACGACCGAGAAGCCAAGCACCTTCCCCGCCCCGTCGACGGCGACCCGCACCCGTCCGGCGGCGATCGCCGCCGAGGAGACGCCGAACACCTCAGGGTGGGCTTCGAGCTTCCTGCGGTCCTCCTCCCAGACCATCGCGGAGCGCCGATGGACTCCACGGAGAGCCTCCCGCTCCTCGGGCATCGCGAAGCGGATCGCGGCGACCTCCGTCATCCCCGCTCAACGTATCGGGTGACCGCCCCGCATCTCTTCATCGCACCGAGCCTTCCGGTGGTCCCGCCGACCGGCTTGGGCGGCATTCCGGGCGGCCGCTGCTAGCCTGAGTGATGTTCGAGTCGGAAATAGCCGACAGAGAGTTGTGCCCGCGCCCGTAGATCGTTTGCTTAACCGCATCCTCCACGTTCGCAGCACTAGACAAACGGAGGTAAGCAGATGGCAACCGGAACCGTGAAGTGGTTCAACGACGACAAGGGCTACGGCTTCGTCACCCCCGACGACGCCGGCAAGGACCTGTTCGTCCACCACAGCGACATCGCCGGATCGGGCTTCAAGTCGCTCGAAGAAGGCGCGAAGGTCTCCTTCGACTCGGAGCCTGGCGACAAAGGCCCGAAAGCGGTGAACGTCCAGACGATCTGATCGTCGACGCGAAGTCTGCGCTGTACGAGAGCCCCGCACCCGCGGGGCTCTCGTGTTTTGGGGCTGGCGCCCGAGGGCACGGGACGCAAGGGGTCTGCGGCGAGCACGGCCGTCCCGGCCACGGCCCGGGCAGGCCGTGGCCGTGGAAGGGACGGCCGGGCTATGGAAGGCGTCGAGGAAGTGCGCCGCCGTCCCCGGAGACGTGCGGGAGATGTCGGGAAGTCCACGCTTCCGTGCGTGTTGCACAACA
>JAFDWG010000369.1 GCA_018268605.1 Actinomycetota bacterium
ATCTTTTCGCGCTCGAAGTCCGGGCGGGCCTGGACGAAGGTGCTCGGGGCGACGATGACGGGGCGGCCGGCGAGGGCGGAGGCAATGAGGCGGTGGAGGTGGCCGCCGACGATCGCGCGGACCTGGGGGTGGTGGCCGATCGTCGCGGCGAGCGCTTCGCGATCGGCGGGGCGCATGATGACGCTGTCCCAGTCGGGCATGCCGGTCACGAGCGGCGGCTGGTGCATGGCGACGATCGTCGGCTGCTCCGGCGCACTCGCCAGCTCCGCGTCCAGCCACTCGAGCTGCGCGGGCGTGAAGTCGCCGCGGTCCTTGCCGGGGATCGTCGAGTCGGCGACGACGAGGCGCAGCGGTCCGAGGTCGACGGAGTAGTCGATCGGCGCGTCGGCCTCGCCCGGCAGGTCGAAGGCGGCTCGCATCCTCGCGCGGTCGTCCTTGTTGCCGGGGAGGACGTGGACCGGCACGCCGAGGCCGCCGATCAGGTCCCGCGCCAGCGCGTACTCCTTCGGCTTCGCGTGCTCGGCGAGGTCGCCGGAGACGAGGATCGCGTCGACGGGGTTCGGCAATGCCTCGATCGCGGCGAGCACTTCCCGCAGGGACTTCTTCGGCTTGACGCCGGAGATCGGAGGCTCGCCGAGGTGGGGGTCGGAGATCTGGGCGAGGATGAAAGGGCGGGCCAAGGCGCGGACCCTAGCGTCAGCTGTTCCTTATGGCGCCCTCGGCGCCATAAGGAACAGCTGCGCGGGGGTGGGTCAGAGGTTGTGGATGACGCGTGCCGGGTCACCGACCGCGACGACGTGGTCCACGGCCAAGCCTAGGAAGGGGGAGCGGGCGGCCGTGGCAGGATGCGTGGCCGTGATCGCCCCGTTCATCGACGTCGCCTGGCTCGAGATCCACCGCGACGAGGTCGTCCTCGCCGACGTCCGCTGGTACATGGACGGCCGCTCGGGCCGCGCCGGCTTCGAGGGCGGCCACCTTCCCGGTGCCGTCTTCGTCGACCTCGATACGGCGCTGACCGCGCACCTGGACCCGGCGATCGGAGGTCGACACCCACTGCCCGAGCCCGACGACTTCGCGGCCGCGATGGCCGCGCTCGGGATCGGCGACGACGACACGGTGATCGCCTACGACGACGCCGGCGGCGTGATCGCCGGCCGGCTCATCTGGATGCTGCGAGCCACCGGTCACGAGGCGGCGCTCCTCGACGGCGGCGTCGGCGCCTGGCGACGGGAGCTCGCGAGCGGCCCCGGCGCACGCCGGTCCGAGCTCGGTGACACCGACCGCGACCCGGCCCAGTTCGCCGCCCGCGAGTGGCCCTCCGAGCGGATCGTCGACATCGACGAGGTCGCCGCGATCTCCGCCGACCCAGCGTCCACCGCTCTCCTCATCGACGCCCGCCAGCGCGAGCGCTTCGAAGGCGAACCCGACGAGGTCGACCCGCAGGCCGGCCACATCCCCGGCGCGTACAGCGTCTCCTGTCGCGAGAACCTCGACGCCGACGGCCGGTTGCTCCCGCTCGCCGACCTCCGCGCCCGCTTCGAGTTCCCCGCCGCCACCGAGGTCATCTCCTACTGCGGCTCCGGCGTCACCGCCTGCCACAACCTGCTCGCGATGGAGCAGGTGGGCCTCGGCCCGGGGCGTCTCTTCCCCGGCTCTTGGTCGCAATGGAGTCGAGACCCGGACCGGTCTGTACAGACCGGCGTCGAGCCCACGCGGCCGACCGGATAAGTTCCTTATAGGCCCCGACCAGGGTAGCTGCCGGGAAAGGGCAGTCAGGATCCAGGTCGATAACAAGTCCAAACTTTCAGCGCGAGGAACCCAGATGAGCGATTACGCCGTAGTCAATCCCGCCACGGGGGAGACGATCAAGGAGTACCCGACGATCACCGACGACGAGCTGCGCGGGGCGATCGGGCGAGCCGACGACGCCTACAAGTCCTGGACTCGCACGAGCACGGTCGCCGAGCGCGCCGCCCTGGTCCGCAAGGTCGGCGAACTACATGTGGAGCGACGCGAGGAGCTCGCCGCGATCATCGTCCGCGAGATGGGCAAGCCGGTGGAGCAGGCCCTGATGGAGGTCGACTTCTGCCGCGAAATCTACGGCTTCTACGCCGACAACGCCGAGGAAATCATGGCCGACGAAGAGGTCAAGCACTTCGGCGGCGACGGCACCGCGATCGTCCGTCGGAGCGCCTTCGGGCCACTGCTCGGGATCATGCCGTGGAACTTCCCCTATTACCAGGTGGCCCGCTTCGCCGGACCGAATCTGGTGATCGGCAACCCGATCCTGCTGAAGCACGCGCCGCAGTGCCCGGAATCGGCCGAGGCGATCCAGAAGATGTACGACGACGCCGGCGCGCCAGAGGGGACCTACCAGAACATCTACGCGACGAACGACCAGATCGAGTGGGTGATCGGCGACCCGCGCGTCCACGGAGTCTCGGTCACCGGCTCCGAGCGGGCGGGCGCCGCGGTCGCCGAGATCGCCGGCCGCAACCTGAAGAAGGTCGTGCTCGAGCTGGGCGGGTCGGACCCGTTCATCGTCCTCGGCACCGACGACATCGGCGCGGTGGCCGAGCAGGCCGCCGAAGCGCGCCTCGACAACACCGGCCAGTCCTGCAACGCGGCGAAGCGCTTCATCGTCACCGAGGAGTACTACGACGACTTCCTCGCCAAGTTCAAGGAGCAGGTCGAGGGGGCGAAGACGGGCGATCCTGCCTCCGAGGACACCGCGGTCGGCCCGCTCTCCTCGAAGACCGCCGCCGACCGCCTCGAGGAGCAGGTCAAGCGGGCGATCGACAACGGGGCGGAAGTGCTGGTCGGCGGCAAGCGCGACGGCAACTTCTTCGAACCGACGATCCTCACCGGCATCAAGCCGGGCGACGAGGCGTCCCAGGAAGAGTTCTTCGGCCCGGTCGCCCAGGTCTACAAGGTGGCGAACGAGGAGGAGGCGGTCGCCCTCGCGAACGACACGCAGTTCGGCCTCGGCTCCTACCTGATGACCACCGACTCCGAGCAGGCCGAGCGCGTCGCCGACCAGATCGAAGCGGGCATGGTCTACATCAACCTGGTCGGCGCCGACGGCGCCGAACTCCCCTTCGGCGGCTTCAAGCGCTCCGGCTTCGGCCGCGAGCTCGGCAACTACGGCGCCGATGAGTTCGTCAACAAGAAGCTGATCCGCGCCGCCCCGTAGTCATCATCGACGAGTTCGGGCGCTCTGAGCGCCCGAACTCGACATTCGCCCGTCAACCGCGTTTGCGGGCGCGCCAGACTTCCTCGCAGGGGAAGCGGCGGGCCCACTCGAGGCTGATGTGGGGGTAGCGGGTGGTGGCGTCGGCCGGGGGGCGGACTTCGATCAGCTGCTCGACGTCCAGGTCGCAGTCGCGCAGGAGGTCGATCACCTTGCCTTGGGGGAGGTGGAATTCGACCGCGTCGTCGTCGGGCCATTCGATCCGGTGCATGCCGAAGAGGGGACGGAGGAGCTCGTCGCTCGCGGGGATGTTGCCGTCATCGGGGCCGCAGAGGATGGAGAGGACCGAGTTGACGAGGAAGACGAGCTCACCGCCGGGGCGGAGGAGGCGAGCCGCCTCGGGGATCCAGAGATAGGGGTCGCACCAGATGCTCGCGCCGTACTCGGAGATCGCGATGTCGAAGGATTCGTCGGGGAACGGGACCTCCTCGGCGTTGCCGAAGATTAGCGGGAACTCGAGGTCGAACTCCTTTTGGAAAGTGCGGGCGGTGGTCAGCTGCGCTTCGGAGTTGTCGATCCCGACCGGACGGGCGCCGCGGCGCGCCAGCCACGCCGACACGTAGCCGGTGCCGCAGCCGAGCTCGATCGCGTCGCGGCCGTCGATCTCCCGCGGCAGCATCCCGACTTCGGCCTCCGGCACGCTGAAGATCCCCCAGGTCGGCTCGTCCGCTTCCCAGTTGCGCCGTCCGTCATCGACGTACTCGGCGGCCCGATCGTTCCAGTGGACGCGGTTGCGGGCTACATGTTCGGGGAGGTCTTCCATGAGTCCAGCCTAGGGCCTTCCATGCGCCTGCGGCGCCATTGGTACAGGAGGCCGAGCAGCGGCAGCGCCAGCGGGAAGCAGCCAGAGCCGCTGCCGAAGGCCGACCAGACCGTGGCGGCGGGAAAGAGGCCGGGATCGAGGAGGCTCCAGGTGCCGATCGCGAGGACACCGAGGAGCTCGACCAAGCAGGCCGCGGTGCCGACCGCCCACCAGCGGCCGCCCCCGCGGCGAAGGGCGACGGCGGCGAGGAGATAGACCGCGGCGCTCGCGGCGGACAGGGTGAAGGCGAGCGGTGCCACCTCGTATTCGGTGGCGATCTGGACGACGGCGCGAGCGCCCGCGGCGAGCGCCATGAGCGCGTAGGCGGCGGTGAGCGCGCGGGGCCCGCCCGGGCCGGCGGCCCTCGAAGTTCCGGGAGTCACGCGGTGGCCTTGGCGCGGAGGACGACGATCGCCAGCGCCAGCAGGGCGACGGAGAGCGGGGCGGGGGCGAGGCGGCCGTCGCGGTCGCGGGCCAGCAGCAGGCCGAGCGGCAGGAGCACGACCGAGGCGGCGAGGTAGCCGGCGTGGACGGCGGGGTCCTGCCCGCCGTCGCCGAGCCCCGACGCGCCGACGACCGCACCGCCGAGGAGGGCTGCTTGGAGCAGCGCCCCGCCGAGCAGCAGGTAGGGGCTCGGCTCCCGCCGCCGCACCGCGTCGCCGAGCGCCCAGAGGGCGAGGAAGCCCGCGTAGAGCGCCGCCGTCGTCGCCGGGCGCCCGGTCATCGCGAGACGCCCGCGGCGCGGCCTGCGGGGACGCTCACCGCGCGCCCGGTCACGCCTCGGCCCCGGCCGGCGCGCCGACCGGGCTCGGCGCCCCCGGCCCGGACCCGCCGTCCCGATCCCGGTCCCGACGCTTCTTCCGCTTCCCCATGCGCCTCCGCATCACCCAGGTCACGGACCCCGTCACCGCCAGTAGCAGCGGGGTCAGGCCGAAGACGATCCACCCGGTCCGCGGCAGCCAACCGACGAGCGTCCCCATGTGGATCGCGCCCGCCCAGTTCTGCATGAAGTCGTTGGTGACCGTTTCGTTCCCCGGGTCGGGGAAGTACCGGCCTGCACGCCCGCTGTAGCGGTCGACGTAGACCCCGTAGTTGCCCGGGTAGTTGCCGTAGGCCCAGGTGTCGACGCCGTGGGCGAACCAGACTTCGTAGGCGGAGCCTTCTTCGCTCTTTTCCGGGATCGAGATCGCGACCAGCCGCGAGCCGGAGGGGACGGCGCCGCGGGCGTCCTCGACGGCCTCGCCCATCGTCACCCCGGGGCCGCTGCCTGGCCGCGATTCGAATTCGTAGATCGATTCCGGCGCCGCCGAGCCGGGAGTCAGCGCGTAGTAGGCGCCTTCGGTCTGTTTGGGCAACTCGAAGTTGATCCCGGTGAGCGCCCAGATCGCCAGCGCCGGCAGGGCGATGAAGCCGACCACCTTGTGCAGGTCGTAGTTCAGCTTGTAGCGGCCCTTGCCTCGCCTCACACGGAGGCCCTGCCGGAACTTTGCCCCACCGCGGCCACCAGACGGCGAGGCCGGTGACGACAAGCGCCAGCAACAGGATCGCGCTGATCGCCAGGATGAACCCGCCCCAGTTCCCTTCGTTGCCGAGCGTCAGGTCGAAGCCGGCGATCAGCGCGGGCTTGGCGAGGAAGGGGACGTATCCCGACATCCCTTCGCAGGTGAGGCCGCACTCGTGGAGGTTGGCGATGAACGCCATCACTCCGTGTTCGCGGTCGATCGTCCCGAGCAGCCTGCCGTCGGTGTCGTCGACGCGGGCGACCGCGCCGGTCGCGGGCGAGTGGACCTCCCACGCCCCGCGGTTGTCGTAGATCGACCCGCCGTCGGTGTCGAAGCCCGGCAGCTCCCTATGGACGATCGCGAGCGCCTGCCCGGGCGTCAACCGCGCCGGACCGGGGTCGGTGTCGTAGAGCGAGGGATGGGTGACCTGGTCGATCTCCGGGTTCAGTACCAGGGCGACGCCGGAGATGACGACGACGAGGAGCAACGCCCCGAGTGCAAACGATCCCCAGCGGTGGGCTTTCGCGAGCCACTGGCGTGTATGACGCATGGGTCCGGTCCATTCTGAGACGAATCAGGGAACGAATTAGGGTGCCCTAAGTCGGCGCCGGGACCATACCCATTTGCGAGTAGGAAGAGAAGTGACGGGGCCGACCGCGTCACTGCCGGCCGGCCCCAGCGACCGGGCCGCCCATAGGAGGCGACCCGTCGTGCGTTCTCTTCAAACCTTCTTTTCGGCCGTGGGTAGCGAAACCTTGACCCCGGTTTTTGATCTTTCGATACGACCGAACCGCGCCCGGTCCGTCCTCGTACCTATCCTTCCCCTCGCGCCGCCCGTTCGGGCGGCCGGTTTCGACGGGACAGTGAAAGGAAGGCGGGGATGGCGCTCTTCGGCGGCAGGGCCGACAGAGGCATGGAGGCGGACGTGCTGGAAGGCGAGATCGAGCGGCTCGAACAGCTGCCTCTGCCGATGCTGGCGGCCGAGTTGATGGCGAAGGCCTTCGGGCCGGAGGCGGAGTGGGAGGATCCCGAGGAAGAGGTGACGGTCGGCGGGCCGGGCGCTGGCGCCGGGGCGACCGTCGAGGCGATCGCCGCCGCGATGGCGCCGGACGGGACGGCAAGGCGCGCCGGGGACCCGACCCGATTGCGCCTGCAGCGGCTGGTCGCCGAGGGCATGCAGGCGCTCGAGCACGCGTCCCTGATCCGGTCGCAGGCGCATCTTGGCACGGGCAGCCTCGACTACACGCCGACCCGGCTCGGCCGCACGGTGCTCGCCGCGGGGGCGGTCTCCGAGGTGGTCGGCGGCGGCGAGGGCGTCTAGCCGGCGACCGCGCCTCCGTAGTCTCCCTCGGGTTCCATCCCGGTCCCAAGGAGAGACTTGAAGCTCGCGATCCACAACCCCAACTTCACCTACGAGGGCGGCCCCGAGAACATCGCGCCGACCCTCGCCGCCACCGCCCGCGCCGCCGAGGAGGGCGGTGCCGACCAGTTCACGCTCATGGACCACTGGTTCCAGATCCCGCCGGTCGGCGCGCACACCGAGCCGATGCTCGAGGGCTACACCGCTCTTGGCTACCTCGCCGCGCAGACCGAGCGGATGCGCCTCGGCCTGCTCGTCACCGGCGTCACCTATCGTCATCCGGGCCTCCTGGCGAAGACGGTGACGACGCTCGACGTCCTCTCCGGCGGCCGTGCCCAGCTCGGCATCGGCGCCGCCTGGTTCGAGGAGGAGCACGAAGGCCTCGGCGTGCCGTACCCGGCGATGTCGGAGCGCTTCGAGCGGCTCGAGGAGGCGATCCGGATCTGCTTCCAGATGTGGTCTGACGACAACGGCCCTTTTGAGGGAAAGCACTACCGGCTGGAGGAAACGCTGAACTCACCTCCGGCGATCTCCACCCCGCGTCCGTCGCTGCTGATCGGCGGCTCCGGGGAGAAGAAGACGCTCCGCCTGGTCGCCAGGTACGCCGACGCCTGCAACCTGTTCGGGGGCGAACGTGACGTGGTCGCCCACAAACTCGATGTCCTGAAGGGTCACTGCGAGGCCGAGGGCCGCGACTACGACGAGATCGAGAAGACGATCATCTGGGGGACGAACCCACTCGACGACGTCGATGGCTTCCTCGCCGAGATGGACGA
>JAFDWG010000036.1 GCA_018268605.1 Actinomycetota bacterium
GCTCGATCCCCCTGCTGATCGGCGCCGCCTTCGACCTCTACTTCCGCGTCCCGATCCTGTTCCTCCTCCTCGCCGCGGTGGTCGTGGTGCCGTGGGAGCTGATCTTGTTGCTGGCCACCGGCGCCGGGCCGCTCGGACGCGCACACGAGAGTTTCCTCGAGGGTCAGCTGCTCACGCTCCCGGACTTTTTCCTGATCACGCCGCTGGTCTCGGCCCTTCATGTCCACGCGGTTCGCGAACTCGGGGAAGGAGGCCGACCCCGCCTTTTTTCAACCTTCCGCCGAAGCCTCCCGACGCTACCGGTGGTCGCCCTCGCAACCGGTGTCACCTGGCTGGGCGTGACCATCGGCCTCGTCGCCCTCCTCGTCCCCGGCATCATCCTGCTGGCGAGATGGGCGGTCGTCTCACAGTCGGCAGCCCTGGATGGCGGCAGTTGGACCGACACCATCCGGCGAAGCACGGACCTGACCTCCGACCATCGCTCGCACGCGTTTTGGACTCTCGTCGCCGGGTGGGCGGTCCTCGGCGTGCCCTGGTACTTCCTTTGGAAAGCGGTCGGCCACGACACCACGACCGTCGCCTCCTTCGTCGGCGGCACCGCCGCCCAGGTCTTAATCCGCTCGTTCGAGGCACTGGTCGCAGCGATCCTCTACTTCGACCTGAAGGGACGCGCATCGGTCGAGCCGCAAGGCCTCGCTCCCGCCACGGTGACCGTCAACGACCGCCCGACCGGCTGGTACGTCGACCCTTCCCGGCCCGCACGCATGCGCTACTGGTCCGGGGACGGCAGCTGGAGCAAGCACACGGCGAGGACCCCGAAGGCGATGCGGAGTGAATGGCTGGAACAGGGGACCGCGGAACCCCAGGTCCCCGAGGTCGCCAAGGACGAGCACACGGGCCACTCCCTCGACCCCGGCGTCTACACCGACGAGGGTCGGCCGCCCGGCTGGTACGTCGACCCGGAAAAGCCCTGGCGCATGCGCTATTGGCGCACGGGCGAGCACGAAGGTTGGAGCAAGGAGACGACCAAGACGCCGAGAAAGGCGCTGGACGAGTGGCGCGACCTCAGGTGGCGGCGCTGAAGAACGAGATCGCGCGGTCGGCGACCAAGGCCGGGGCCTCGTCGGCGATGAAGTGGCCGCAGCCCTCGACCAGTTCGACCCGCATATCGTCGGCGTGGCGCTGCCACCCGGCCAGCATCTTCGGCAGCAGGGCGGTGTCGGCGGTGCCGTGGAGGTGCAGGGTCGGCACGGTGAGGCGCTCGCGGACGTAGCGGCCGCGCATCATCTCGGGCTGCTCTCGCAGGAGGAAGGTCCGGTACATCTGCACGCAGGCGCGGGCGCGGTCGGGCTCGGCCAGGTTGTCGCTGAAGATGTGGAGCGTCTCGGAGTCCCAGTTGTCGCGGACCGCGGAGGCGCCCACCAGCACCTTCGGTACCAGCTGCCCGCTGGTGTGGAGGCGGTAGCCGAGGAAGGGTGAGGCGACCAGCGGCTGGTAGGCGAAGCGCCAGATCTCCGGGAAGACGACCCGCTGGTCGATCCACGGGGTGAGGATGTTCAACGCCAGGTAGCGCTCGATGCGCTCCGGTGCGCGCAGGCAGAGCAGGTAGCCGGTCCAGCCGCCCCAGTCGTGGCCGACCAGCTTCACCCGATGGGTGCCGAGCTCGTCGAGCACCGCCAGCACGTCGGTCGCGAGATTCTCCTTCTCGTAGCCGTCGCGTGGCGCGTCCGACCAACCGAAGCCGCGCAGGTCCATCGCGATCGCGCGGTGCCCGGCGCCGGCCAGCGCGGGCAGCAGGAACCGCCACTCGTACCAGTGCTGCGGCCAGCCGTGCAGGCAGAGGACGACATCGTCGCCCTCCCCCGCTTCGGCCAGGTGAAAGCGCAGCCCGCGCGCCTCCACGTAGCGATGGCGGACGCCGTCGAGAAGCGGCGGCTCCGCCATCGCCCAAATCCCTTCCGGGTCGGAGTTAGCCGACCGTCGCCGCCGTGCGGCGGAAATCCTCGAGCTGCTCGCTCATCGACTCGAGGTTGCAGGCGACCATTTCCGGCCAGGCCTTGTCCGGATGGTCCTGGATCGTCTTCAGCCCGTTGCCGCTGATGATCGCGACGACCGTCTCCTCAGGGGCGATCTTGCCCTGGGCGGCGAGCTGGCCGAGCGAGGCGATCGTCGTGCCTCCGGCGGGCTCGGTGAGGATGCCCTCGGTGGCGCCGAGCAGGTCGATCGCCTCGAACACCTCGACGTCGGTGACGGTCCCGGCCGAGCCGCCGCGGCTGCGCACCGCGTCGATCACCAGCGGGCCGTCGCCGGGTGCGCCGATCGCGAGCGAGTGGACGGCGGTGTCAGGGGACTGCGGCTCGAGCTCGCCGCCCTCGAGGATCGCCGTGGCGATCGGGTTGCAGCCACTCGCCTGGGCGATGTTGATCTTCGTGCCCGAGGTCTCGGCGAGTCCGACCATCTCGAGCTCGTTCAGACCCTTGTGGACCCGCGAGGAGAGCGTGCCGCCGGCGGCCGGGATGACGAAGTGGTCGGGCGACTTCCAGCCCAGCTCCTCGACCACCTCGAAGGCCACCGTCTTCGCCCCCTCGGCGTAGAACGGGCGCAGGGTGATGTTGGCGAACTCGATCCCGCTCGCCAGCGAGAGCTCACGGCAGGCGCGGTTCGCCTGATCGTAGTTGCCGTCGAGCTGACAGACCTGGGCGCCGAGCGCGCGACAGGCCTTCGCCTTCCCCTTCTCCATGTTGCCCGGATAGAAGACGTAAGCCCGGGCCCCCGCCTTCGCCGCCAGCGCCGCGACCGCGGTGCCGACATTGCCGGTGGAGACGCAACCGACCTCGTCTTTGCCCAGCTCCAGGAGGCGGGCGATCGCCATGCCGACGACCCGGTCCTTGTAGGAGAGCGAGGGACGGTTGGTCGAGTCGTCCTTCAGATAGAGGTTCTTCAGCCCGAGCTCGGCGCCGAGTCGGTCGGCCTTGATCAGCGGCGTCATGCCCGCGAACTGCGCGACCCGATCCTGGGCATCCGCCGCTGTGATCGGCAGGAGCTCCTCGAAGCGCCAGACGCTCCAGGGACGGTCGGCGAGCCCGTGCTCGGCGATGACCTCCTTGGCGCGGTCGTAGTCGTAGTCGATGTCGAGGCCCTCGCCGCAGGCCGGGCACTTGAAGGCCTGGTCCAGCAGCGGGGTGCGGTAGCCGCAGTCACGACAGACGAGTTCGGTCGCGCAGGACCTGGTTCGCCGGCCGACAGGCCCCTCCAGATGCTGCGTCGCGTTGCTCATCTACTTCCTCCTTGGCTACCGCCGAAGCGGCTTGATTTTGTTGCGGTGTCTATCGGCACCGCGAGTATGTGTCGTAAGTGTGTAGCACGGGGATCGGTTCGGTCAACGTCTCTTCACGTAAAAATTCCGATAACCCCCTCCAACTTCGCCTCATCAAGGTACCGAAAGCACCGGGCCGCTCATAGGGGAGCGGGGTTTTGTCTGTGGAACGGTTGTCTGCGCTCCGCCAACATGCGCGCCGTGACCCCGCAGGAGCGCTTCGCCCACAACCTGCGCCGCCGCCGCCTCGCCATTGGCATCTCCCAGGAGGAACTCGGCGAGCGGACCGAGCTGCACCGCACCGAGATCTCCCTACTCGAGCGAGCCGGCCGCGAACCCCGCTTCGCCACCCTGCTGAAGCTCTGCGACGCCCTCTCTACGACCCCCGACGCCCTCTGCGAGGGCGCGGCCTGGGACCACAAAGCCAAGCGCTTCACGGCGGCGGAGCCGAAGGACTGAAGGCCGCCGGGGCTTTGCGGGGCCCGGGAAAGGGACGCAAGGCGTCCCGGCGAGCACGGCCGTCCCGTCCACGGCCCTGGCAGGCTGTGGCCGTGGCCGAGACGGCCGAGGTATGAAAGGCGAGGAGAAACTGCGACGCCGTTGCGAGAGCCTGCGGGAGACGCCACGAGTTCCACACTTCCGCGAGGGTCCCGTGCGCTTCGTGCGCCTTCCGCCCGCCCCCGGATGTTGATGGGCCGAATAACCACGATATAGCGGAGTTTTCGGCCCATCAACATGGGGGTGTAGGGGAAGCGTGACCGAGGTGTGGAGTACCGGGCGGAGGCGTGACGTCTCCGGGGAGTTGCCCAGGACCGACATAGGACTGCCGGAGTTGCCGGGCCAAAAGCGCAACGGGCGCACTTCTCGTCACGGGGGCCCCTGTCCCGTGACGAGAAGAAAAGCTGAGGCGGGGCGGCGCCGACTGCGCATCGGCACCGATCGGGACCGGGTCGTGACGAACGCGATCCGCTGCTCAGAGCCAGGTCCTCCTTTGCCACCCCAAGGCGGTTTCCCTGTCTGAGTGAGCCCCGCCTCATCTGTCGGTTGATCCGCCGACAGGGTGACATTCATAACAGACGTGGTTCGTCCAATCAAGGCTGACTGAACATAAAGGACGCCCTTCCTTTTAGGTACGAGCAGAGAGCCTTTTCGGGCCCGCGAGGAGTCTCAGGAGGCGACGCCGGAGAGGGCGTCGTCGCCCGCGACGGGGAGCGAGGCGGCGTCAGGCCAGACGCCCGGCAGATCGTCGGAGGTGAAGCGTCCCGAGTCGATCAGGATCTGCTCAGCCGCGTGCGGGGCGAAAGGTTGCAGCGCCTGCGCGAGCAGCAGGATCGCGACCACCAAGGCCTCCGCATCAACCCGGTCGAGCTGGCCCCGCTTCTTCAGCTGCTTCTCGAACTGCTGGATGCGCTCGAAGAGCCGGGTCAGGTTGCGGATCGACTTGTGCATCTGCAGGTCGGCCGTGTCGTCGGCGACCCGCGCCAGCCCGTTCTCGCACCAACCGCGCAGCTTCTCCCGCTGCTTCTCGGTCTCCGCCGCCTTCGCCGGGTCGTGCTTGGCGCCCTCGAGCTCGACGAAGCGGTCGTGCGCGTAGGTCCAGAAGCTCCGCAGGAATTTGTTCGCGAAACGGATCGCGGCATCGGACCAGTTCAGCGTCTTCGCCGGGCTCGCCGCCCAGAGCACCGCGACCCGCACCGTGTCGGCTCCGAACTGGCCGACCAGCTCGTCCGGGTCGACGACGTTGCCGAGGTGCTTCGACATCTTGCGCCCGTCGGCGATCACCATCTCGTGAAAGAGGACGCCGGCGAAGGGCTCGCCGTCGACCAGGTAGTCGAGCTCGCCGTGATCGCGGAGCGCCTTGGTGACGATCCGCTGGTCGAAGACGAAGTTGCCAGAGTCCCCGCCCGCCACCTGGCGCTCGGCCGGCAGCCACTTGCGGCTCTCCGGGTGCGTGAACATCCGCGTCGCCCGATCCTCGGGGGGCACCGTGGCCGGCACCCAGAGGAAGAGCGCGTCGAAGTGGCAGTCGAGCGTGTCGGTCTCCCGCTTCGCGGGGGTGCCGCACTTCGGGCAGACGGTGTCGACGAAGTCGGAGCGCTCCGCCAGCGGATTCCCTTCACCGGTGGCGACCAGGTCGCGCGGCAGGACGACCGGCAGGTCGGCCTCTCCGACCGGCACCGGCCCGTGCTCGGGACAGTGGACGATCGGGATCGGCGTCCCCCAGGAACGCTGACGCGAGATCGAGAAGTCGTTGGCGCGATAGCGCTTCGCCTCGCGGGCGCCGGCGACCTGCGCGCTCGGCGCCTCGCCCTCCTCGTAGATCTCCCCCGCCTCGATCCGCCCCGGGAACCGCTCGGCCACATCGCGGTCGGCCTCGTCCACCGCCGGGATGCCGAGCGCCGCGGTCGGCCCGAAACGGGCGTCGACCAAGGGTGAGATCAGGACCGGCAACTCCTTGCCGTCGGGACCGCCGATGCTGAGCCCGGTGTCGATCGTCGGCACCTCTTTGGCGTCGCGGGCGCTGCGCTCCCAGCCGCCGGAACGGAGCTGGTCGAGCTCCTCACGGACCCGCTCGTCGGCGATCCAGCTGTCGATCCCGGAGTGGCGCGGGGAGAGCAGGACGAAGGTCGCGAGCCCCGCCGCGTCGGCGTGCGGGGTGAAGGCGGTGAGCGGCCCGGCCGGTCCCTCGAGATCGATCTCCACCCCGTCGGAGCGCCCGAGGATGAACCGCTGGGTGGCGAGCGCCAGCTCGTCCCAGGGCTGCTGCTCGAGCTTCGCCATGTTGGCGTCGTTCTCCTCGAGGTAGGGCGTGATCTTCAGGAACCAGGTGGGCCGTCGGATCAGCCGCACCTCGTTGTGGCAGCGCCAGCAGGTGCCGCCCTCCTCGACCTGGATCGTCGCCAGCGTCGTCTGGCAGGTGTCGCACCAGTCGACGGTGGTGTCGTCGAGGTAGATCAGGCCCATGTCGTAGAGGGTCAGGAAGAGCCACTGGGACCAGCGGTACTGGCCCTCCTCGGAGCTGTAGAAGACGCGGTCGTAGTCGAAGCTGTAGCCGAGGCGCTGCATCTGCCCGAGCATCCGCTCGCCGGACTGGACGACCCACTCGGCGGCCGGGACCTGGCGCTCGATCGCCGCCAGCTCCGCCGGCAGGCCGAAGGCGTCGAAGCCGAACCCCATCAGGACGCTGCGGCCGCGGGCCCGCTGGAAGCGCGCGTAGGCGTCCCCGATCGTGTAGTCGCGGACGTGGCCCATGTGCAGGTTTCCCGAGGTGAACGGGCTCGAGGACTTGACGTATACGCCGTGCTCGCCGTCGGGCGGCGGAGCGGGCGCGCTGTAGTCGCCGCGCTCGACCCACGCGGCCTGGCGCACGACCTCGATCTCCGTCGGCTCGTACGGCGGCTTCCTGCGGGCGTTCTCGCTCATCCCATCAACGTTAGCTGAGCGCGGAAGCCCCTCCCCGCCGGGGGGCAGCGCTCAGGTGAACGTCCAGAGCTTGTTGCCGAGGAAGTTGAACGGCATCGCGACGGCGACGGCGATCGCCTGGGCGCCGATTTCGTTCATCGAGAGCGATTCGACCAGCACCTCGAGCACGATCAGGTTGATCACCAGGGCACCGACGCTCACCACGGTGAAGCGGATCGCCTGCCGATGGGCCAGCCCCTCCCCCGGCCCGAAGGTCCAGTGGCGGTTCCAGAAGAAGTTGTTGCCGAGGGCGACCAGGAACGCGCCGACCGCCGCCGCCGCGTGGTAGAGGCCGAGACTCGAGGCAAGGAAGGCGAAGACGATCAGGTTGATGACGTAGCCGGAGCCGCCGACCACGCCGAATTTCACCAGCTGGAGCCAGTTGTGGGGCTGGCGGGCGGCATGGTGGAGCCGCATCGCGAAGCTCGGGTGGCTGCCGCTGAGTCCGCTTCCGCCGGTGCTCATCGCGCCGCCTCCCTGGCCCGCGCCGCGGCGAGCGCGATCGACGGCGCCGTCCGGGCGCTCTCGCCCAGCGTCGCCCGGACGGCGGGAGGGCCGTCGAGGACGATGGTGTCGGCCGCGTAGCCGGTCTGCAGGTGGTCTAGTTCTCGCGTCCAGAGTTTCACGGGAGTCGGGGAAAAGTAGCGGGCGATGGAGAGGCGACCCATCCTGACGGTGCCGGCCGGTCGGAATTGCGGGGGCAGTGCCGCGCGGCCTTCGGCGACCACGTGTTTACCCACCAAGTCCACTTCCCGTACCTTTTCATCGCCGCCGAACCAGCGCAGCGCGCCATCTTCCAGGTACCACCTGAGGGGGTCTCCGTTCAGCCGCCAGGTCACGATCGCCCGTGGCACCCGCGGAGGGCCGAGCGCGGAGGCCACCGAGCGGACGTCGGGTCGCTGCAGGTTCGGCGTCTGGGTGACGTAGACGTCGAAGGCGAGCCAATAGGAGCAGAGCGCCACCGCCACCAGCACCCCGGCCAGACGGGCGCGGGCGGCGCCGAGGCCGAGCGCGACGACGACCGCCAGCGGGACCAGCGCGGGCAGCAGGTTGCGCTCGATCACGTAGTCCTTGCCGACCAACGCCGCCGCGCCCGCCAGCGCGAGGACGCCGAGGCCGACGCCCAGACCGAGCACGGCACCACGCCGCTCTCGCCGGGCCCCCAACGCGGCCAGGGCGACCGCGGCGAGCCCGACCGCGATCATCGGCAGAACCGCGTACTGCCCGCGGGGCGGCTCGGCGATCACGTGACCGGTTTCCCCGATCAGGTAGCTGACCCCGGTCTCGAGGAAGCGGCTGGAGAGCGGGCTTTCTTCGATCCAGCCGATGTGGGTCGAGTTCGTCTGCGCCGCGATCAACGGCAGCAGCGAGAGGCCCACCGCGCCGACCCCACCGAGGGCCGGGAGGACGACCTTCCAGCGGTCCCGCAGTGCCACCGCCAGCCAGACGGCCTCGATGCCGACGGCGAAAAAGGCGAAGTAGTGGCTGCTCAGCGCGAGCGCCGAGGTCACCGCCCAGAGCGCCAGGTCGCGGCCGCGCCGCGTGTCCAGCGAGCGCACGAAGAAGAGAAACGAAAGCGCCCCGAAGAAGACCAGGAGCGCGTAGGAGCGCGCCTCCTGCGAGTACCAGATCAGCATCGGGTTGAGGGCGAGGAGGGCGGTAAGGATGAGGCCGACGCGCCGGCTCGCCAGCTGGCGGCCGATCGCGTATCCGAGCGGGACGGTGAGGGTGCCGAGGAGCGCCGAAAGCGAGCGGATCCCCCATTCGCTGCGCCCGAACTCCTTCGCCCAGCTCCAGGCGAGGACGTAATAGAGCGGCGGGTTCGACTCGCTCACCTTCACCTCGTGCAGCATGTGTCCGAAGGTGCCGGGGATCACGCGCATCACCGTGATCACCTCGTCGTGGTGGAAGCTCTGGACGCCGAGCGGGACGAAGCGGATCGCCGCCCCGGCCGCGGTCAGGCCTGCGATCGCGGCGATCAGGACCCGGTGGCGGGCGGGCGCTGCTTCGTCTGGTCGATCGTGTTGGTCGAGCGGGAGGGGAAGGGCTACGGCACTGTCCTGCACGAGACGGCAGCTTGCGCTCCTCGGCTAAACCCTCGATTACGCAGGGCTAAACGCCCGATTAAGGGGCGCAGGAGTCCTTCGGGGCGGGCGTCCCGGGGCCGTAGGAAGGCGGCAGTTGGCCGCGCGCGGCCCAACGGGTCGGCTGGGCGGCGGTGCCATAGGCGAGGGTCGCGCCACCGAGGATTTCGCAGGCGCTCACCCAGGGCCGATCGTGCGGACTCCCGTCGACCTCGAGCGACGCCACGTACGGCTTGCCGCCCCCGCTGATCGTCAGCTTGCGGTGGTCGGCGAGGCGAACTTCGGCGCGTTCGAAGAGGGGCGTGGAGAGGGCCAGCGTCCCCGACCCCGGCTGGGCCGGATACATCCCGAGCGCCCCGAGGACGTACCAGGCGGAGAGCGTCCCGAGATCGTCGTTGCCCGGGTATCCGGCGGGCGTCGGACTGTAGAGGCGCAGGCCGCGACGGACTGCCGCCTGGGTCTTCCAGGGGCGACGCAGCCAATCGTAGAGCCAGGGCGTCCCGAGGGTGGGCTCGTCGCCGAGCAGGGCGTGATCGGTGTGGGTCGCGCCCGCGCCTCCGCTGAGAACGCGCAGGAAGGCATCGAGACGGGCCGCCGCCTTCGCCGGCCCGCCCATCCGGCGGAAGAGGCCGGCCGGATCCTGCGGCGCCATCCAGGTGTACTGGGCGGCGTCGCCCTCGACGAAGCCGGCGCCCCCGAGCGGGTCGTAGGGGTCAGGGAAGGAGCCGTCGGCGAAGCGCGGCTCGACGAAGCCGGTGGCGGGGTCGAAGAGGTTTCGCCAGTTGGCGGCGCGGCGCATGAACTCGGCGTAGGTAGAGGGGTCCCCGCCGCCCTCCCGGGCTGCGAACTGCGCGATCGAGAAGTCGTCGATCGCGTACTCGAGCGTCGTCGCCGCCGAGCCCCAGACTGCGTCCGGGCTGCCCTCGATCGAATTCGCGTTGCGCGCTTTGGTGTCTTCGTCGAAGGGGACCCAGCCGAGCTTCAGGTAGGAGTCGAGGCCTTGGCGCTCCAGGTATTCGCCGTTGGGGCTCGAGCAGGGAGCGGTCGCGCCGCGGAGCATCGCCGCGAGCGCCCCGGCGTGGTCGAAGTGACCGGCGCCGAAGGCCGCGGCGCCGGCGATCATCGCGTCGGCCGAGTCCCCCACCATCGTCATCGACTGACCGGCGGCGTAGGGCCAGCGCGGCAGGCAGCCCGACTGTTCGGCGTCGGCGAGGAGCGACTGGACCATGTCGGAGGCGCGGCGCGGCTCGATCAGGGCGAGCAGCGGGATCTGCGTGCGGTAGATGTCCCAGCCGGAGAAGTCCGCGTACTGGGTCCGGCCGCGAGCCCGGTGGACGGTGCCGTCCATGCCCGGGTAGTCGCCGCCGACATCGTTCAAGGTTCGCGGCGCCAGCAGCGCGTGGTAGAGCGCGGTGTAGAAGGTGCGGACGTCGCGGGCGCTTCCGCTGCTGACGCGAATGCGGCCGAGCGCCGCGTCCCAGCGGGCGCGGGCGGACGCACGGGTCGCGCCGAACCCCCGGCCGTCGCTTTCGGCGCGGAGCGCGGCCTGGGCGCCGGCGACCGAGACGAAGGAGATCCCGACGCGGGCGGTGACCGTCCGGTTTCCTCGGGTGTCGAAGGTCGCGTAGGCACCGGCACGGGCCGACACGCTCGGGTTCCCCCGTGGGCCCTGGGTGTCGGCAGCAGCTTCGCTCCCGGGTTCGAGCCGGCCTTCGGTCCAGGTCCCGGAGGCCACGAAGGGCCGGTCGAAGCGGGCCGCGAAGTAGACCTTGTAGCGCGGCCGCTGCCCACAGAAGAGGCCGCTTTCGGCGCTGCCCGTCACTTCGCGCCCCGCCGGATCCAGGGCGACGCTCGCTTCGCCATCGGGCTGGGCGCTACCACCGGCGTCGATCAGGACGCTCGCATGGGGGCTGCCCGGGAAGGTGAAGCGGGCGAAGCCGGTGCGAGTCGTCGCCGTCAGCGCCACGCCGATCGGGCCACCGCTCTTCGGATGCAGTTGGACCGAGTAGTACCCCGGGGCGCCACTCTCGCCACGGCGGGAGAAGCCCGGCTCGAGCCGACCCGCCAATCCCTCACCGGCGCTCGGCGTCGGGGACCCGGTCAGCGCTTCGGTGGTCGGCATGAAGGGAAAATCGCCGTAGACGGCGCAGCCGGCGCCGCTCAGGTGTATGAGGGAAAACCCCGAGACATGGTCGTCGCGATGGTCGTACCCGCCCGAGCCCGCGGCCGCCGGGGTCGTGTCGGGGCTCCACTGGACCATCCCGAATGGCAGGGTCGCGCCGGGATAGTTGTGGCCGCCGCCGAAGGTCCGTGGCCCCGGCCGGGTCCCGGCGAAGACGTCGACGTGGGATGCGAGATCGGCCGCAGCGCCTGCGGGCGATGCCCACAGCGCGATCAGCCCGAGGCCGAGGGCGACCGCGAGGATGATGCTGCCTGGGGTCTTTCGCGCGTAATGTTCGGGTGGCATGCGGCTGAGGAAGGCAACGCTCGCGGCGCTCGTCCTGACCGGCGCGGCGGTCGCGCTGGCGATCGTATTCGGCGGAGGTGAAGACTCCGTCAACGCGAAGGCGGCGGAACCGACGACCGGCGAACCGACGGTCTCGATCATCTCCCCGCGCAACGGCGAGGTGCAGGCGAACCACGCGGTCGTGGTGAAGGTCGCCCTCGAAAACTTCGAACTGGCGCCGCGGAACTTCAACACCGAACCGCAGCTGGGCGAGGGCGCCATCCGCTTCGGCCTCAACCGGGTCCCCAACTGCGTCGACCCGGAAAAACTCGAAAACGCCTTGAACAGCCCGCTGGGCATCGGACGGCTGAAGGGCGCCTCGATGGACTTCCCGAAGTACTCGGGGCCGAACGGAATCCTCGCCGAAGAACTGGGGACCGACGGCCACTTTTCCCCCGCCACCCGGCCGGAGATCTTCTACCACGAGCTGCCGCCGGGCTTCTACCGCCTTACGGTCACCCTCGCGCAGAACAACCTGGCCACGACGCCCTACCACGCGGTGACCAACTTCCAGATCCTGCAGAAACCAGGGCACCACCAGAAAAAGTGCGAACCGGGCAAGGTCTCGAGCGCGAAGGCCGCGGAAAACTCGGAATAGCCCAATACTTCACTTTGTATAGTTGGTGGTAATGCGCACGTACCGCCGATTGATGGGCTTCCTCCGTCCTTACAGGGTCCAACTGTGGGGATCGTTGGTCTTCGCCTGGGCGGCGATGGGGATGACGGTGCTCATCCCGTGGCTGCTCGGCCGCGCGATCAACGCGATCGAGGCCGGCGACAAGCCGGAGCTCCTACCCCTCGCGCTGGCCATCCTCGGCGCCGCGATCCTGCGCATGGGCCTCACCGTGGTGCGCCGCCTGGTCGCCGGCAAAGTCTCGCTCGGGGTCGAATTCGACCTGCGCCAGATGTTCTACGCGCACCTGCAGAAGCTGGAGCTCGGCTTCTTCGACTCCCAGCAGACCGGGCAGCTGATGTCGCGGGCGACGGTCGACCTCCAATCCATCCGGTTCTTCCTCGGCTACGGGCTGATCTTCATCACCCAGACCCTGCTGACGATCGTCCTCGCCTCGACGGTGATGATCGTCATCAATCCGTTGCTGGCGGTGCTGGCGCTGATCCCGGCGCCGTTCGTCGTCTGGGTCGCCTCCCGCTACAACCGCGTCTCGCGGCCGGCGGTCCAGGAGGTCTCCCAGCGGGTCGCCGAACTGACCGCAGAGGCCGAGGAGAACGTCTCCGGGATCCGCATCGTCAAGGCCTTCGCCCGCGAGGAGTTTCAGCTCGTCCGCTTCCGGCGGGTGATCAAACGAGTCTTCGACCAGTCGATCTACTCGACCCGCCTGCAGGCGTTCTTCAGCCCGCTGATCGGCCTGCTGCCGCAGCTCGGGGTCGCCCTGGTGCTGCTGGTCGGCGGCCGGATGGTGATCGAAGGAAACCTCAGCCTCGGCAACTTCACCGCCTTCTACACCTACCTGGTGATGTTGGCCGGGCCGCTGCGGATGCTCGGCGTGGCGATGGGGATGGCGCAGCGCGCGGTCGCCTCGGGCAACCGGATGTTCGAGATCATCGACCGCGAACCGACGATCCAGAGCCCGGCCGACCCGGTCGAGCTGCCCGCGGGCGGCGGCCAGGTCGAGCTGCACGACGTCACTCTCACCTACGCCGCGGCGACCAGCTCCGAAAATGAGTCGGTGCCGGCGCTGCACGGCGTCTCGCTCGAGGTCGAGGCCGGGAAGACGGTGGCGCTGGTCGGGCCGTCGGGATCGGGTAAGACCAGCCTGGTCGCCCTGATCGCGCGGCTCTATGACCCGACCTCAGGGACGGTGCTGGTCGACGGCGTCGACGTCCGCGACGTCGAGGTGGAGAAGCTCCGCGCCGAGGTCGCCTTCGTCGCCGACGACAGCTTCCTCTTCTCCGCCTCGGTCGCCGACAACATCGCCTATGCCCGCGGGGCAGCGAGCCGCGAGGAGATCGAAGCCGCGGCACGCCTCGCCCAGGCCGACTCCTTCATCCGCGAACTGCCGGAGGGCTACGACACCCGCGTCGGCGAGCGCGGCCTGACCCTGTCGGGCGGCCAGCGCCAGCGGGTGGCGATCGCCCGCGCCCTGCTCGCCGATCCGCGGATCCTGATCCTCGACGACGCCACCTCCTCGGTCGACGCGACCACCGAGTCGGCGATCAAAGCGGGGCTGCGCGAGGCGATGGCCGGACGGACGACGTTCATCATCGCCCACCGCCTCTCCACCGTCTCGCTGGCGGACGAGATAGTCGTGCTGGATCACGGGGAGATCGTCGATCGCGGCACGCACGAGGAGCTGATGGAGGGCTGCGGCTTCTACCGCGAGATCGCCGACCACGGCCTCGCCGACTCGGTCTTCCTGCAGCGCGACCTCGAGGACCGCGAGGAGATGGCGCGCCTGTGAGCCGCTTACGCAAACGGCCCGCAGAGCTCCGCCCCGCTCCCACCGAGCCGGCGCCGGACGCCTCCCCCAACCCACTTCGCAACATCGCGATGCTCTTCGCCGCGCTCTGGCGCCTCGTCCGCGGGCAGGACCAGCGCGGCCGCAAGGTGGGCTGGATGATCGGCCTTCTCCGTCCCTACCGCGGGCGGATGATCCTGATGTTCGTCGCGCTCCTGATCGAGACCGGCGCCGGCCTGGCGCCGCCGTTCCTCGCCGGGCGGGCGATCGACGCAGGCATCCGCACCGGCGACCTCAGCGCGCTCGACTGGATCGTCGGCGCCTTCGTCGCCGTCTCGATCGTCTACGCGGTCGCCACCTACGCCGAGACCTACCTGGTCGGCTGGGTCGGCACGCGCGCCCTGCAGGATCTGCGCGAGCGCATCTTCATCCACCTCCAGGGCATGCCGATCGGCTTCTTCACCCGCAACAACCCGGGCGTCCTGATCTCGCGGATGACCAACGACGTCGAAGCTCTGCAGCAGCTGGTGACGACCGGGGTGGTGACCATCTTCTCCAGCACGCTGACCCTCGTCGGCGTGGTCGTGATCCTGATCGTGCTCGACCTGAAGCTGGCGCTGATCACCTTCCTCACCTTCCCACTGCTGGCGATCGCCTCGGTGATCTTCCGGATCGTCTCGGCGGGCGCCTATCGGGCGACCCGCGAGCGCATCGCCGCCGTCACCGCCTACCTGCAGGAGAGCCTCAGCGGGGTGCGGGTGGTCCGCAGCTTCGGCCAGGAGCCGCGCCACGTCGACGAGATGACCGAGCTGAACGAAGCCAACCGCGCGGTCAACATGAAGACGGTCTACCTCAACGCAGCCTACTTCCCGGCGGTCGAATTCCTCGCCGCGATGGGCACCGCGGTGATCCTCCTCTACGGCGGCTCCCAGGCGATCAACGGGGCGATCGAAGTCGGTGTGGTCGTCTCCTTCGTCGGCTACCTCACCACCTTCTTCGAACCGATCCAGGAACTCTCCCAGCTCTACACGACCTACCAGCAGGGCATGGCGGCGCTCGACAAGATCTTCGACCTGCTCGACACCTCGCCCGAAATGGTCGACGCGCCGGGGGCGATCGACCCGGGCACGATCCGCGGTGAGATCGAGCTTGACGACGTCTGGTTCTCCTACTCCGAAGCCGACACGGTCCCCGACGACGCCTGGGTGATGGAAGGCGTCAGCCTGCACGTGCCGCCGGGGCAGACGGTGGCGCTGGTCGGCGCCACGGGCGCCGGGAAGTCGACCTTCGCCAAGCTCGTGTCGCGCTTCTACGACCCGCAGAAAGGCCGCGTGCTGGTCGACGGCCACGACCTGAAGGGCATGCAACAGCGAGCGCTCCGCCGCCAGCTCGGCATCGTCCCCCAGGAGGGCTTCCTGTTCAGCGGCAGCGTGCGGGAAAACATCGCCTTCGGGCGGCCGGAGGCGAGCCTCGAGGAGATCGAAGAGGCGATCGCGACCGTCGGCGCCACCGACTTCGTCAACGGCCTCCCCGACGGCATCGAGACCCAGGTGGGCGAGCGCGGCGTCCAACTCTCGGCGGGCCAGCGCCAACTCGTCGCGTTCGCCCGGGCCCTCCTCGCCGAACCCCGCATCCTGATCCTCGACGAGGCGACCTCAAACGTCGACGTACGGACCGAGAAAACGATCGAGAAAGGCCTCGAACGCCTCCTCCACGGGCGCACCGCGATCGTCATCGCCCACCGCCTCTCCACCATCCGTCGCGCCGGCAAGATCGTCGTCCTCGAAGGCGGCAACATCGCCGAGCAAGGCACCCACGACGAGCTGATAGCCGCGAACGGCGTCTACGCGCGGCTGTACGGGGCCTGGGAAGAGAACACGGCGGCGTAGGGCGACGTCCCCGCAAGGGACGCAAAGCTCTGCGGCGAGCACGGCCGTCTCGTCTACGGCCCGGGCTGGCTGTGGCCGAGACGGCCGGGGGTGCGGGGGATGCGGCTGGGCCCGGGTCGTACGCCGGGCCCCGAACGGTCAAGAATCTGCCGTGTTCCTTATCCGCCCATGCGACGGTTTTCGAACACCGCAAGGCTTGTGTGATTCGCAACGGGCGCCATACGACCATTCCGAACCACGGGAGACTTGCGGTGTTCGAAAGTTCAGCTATGGCGAAGTTAGGAACACGGCAGATTCCTGACCGCTCGAATCCCCCGCACTTCCACACGGACTCCCCACGTCCTGGGCGTCTCATGGAGGTCACAGCCTGCCTGAACCTCCATGAGACGTCCAGGGCACCGCAGCTAGGACTGCCGCCGCGCCAAGAAGCGCGATCCGGCCCCCGACTAACCCGGCCCGATGCCGCCGGATTCGCCGCCTTCTTCGGGCGCGGTTTCTTCGGGGGCTTCTTCGATTTCGCCGCCCGCGCCGCCGGTTTCGGGCGCCACTTCTTCTTCGGGAACGAATTCTTCTTCGATTTCGGGAGCGACTTCTTCTTCCGGGACAAATTCTTCTTCGGGCGCGACTTCGACGCCGCCGGATTCTTCGGGGGCCACTTCTTCGGTGCCGCCGCTTGATTCGGGCGCGGCGACCGGTGCGTGCGGGCCTTCGCTGCAGTCTTCGAAGCCGTAGGTGGCGGCCTGCCGCTCGAATTCTTCGACCGCCGGGGTCACCGCCTGGGAGGCTTCTTCGACCAAGGCCGGGTTTTCGCCTTCGGAGGCGGATTTGACTTCGTTCGCGGCCAGCGCCAGCCGTTCGGCGGCGCCCATGAAGTCGGAGTAGCCCTGGATTTCGCTCGGCTGGCCGAGGCGCTGGAGGCTCTGGACCATGCCCGAGTAGAGGTTGGCGATCTGGGTGGCCTGGCTCGACGCTTCGGCGGCCGACGCCTGGACCGAGCCGACGGCCGTGTTGACCTCGCCGCAGATCGCGTCGCCCTGGCTGATGAACTGGCCTTTGGTCAGTTTGGACGCGGTTTCCTTCTTCGGCGCCTTCTTTTCCGTCGTCGAGGAGCTGCCGCCACCGCCACAGCCGGAGGCCACGAGGACGAGTGCCAGCAGGGCCGGCAGGGCGAGGAAGAGGAACTTCGGCCGCATAACTCGATTCGACGCTACCAACGGCATCGGATCACTGCGCCCCAGGGACTCGAACCCCGACTACCTCGTCCAGAGCGAGGCGTGCTGCCATTACACCAGGGCGCAACGCGACCTCGCAGGATAGCTAGAGCTTGGACAGGTCTGCGTTCGCGTCGGCGATCCGGGCAGAGGCGCCG
>JAFDWG010000370.1 GCA_018268605.1 Actinomycetota bacterium
CGCCAGCGAGGCCTGAAGGAGCTCGAGGTTCGCGAGCACGCTGGTCAGCGGCGTCCGCAGCTCGTGGGAGGCGTCGGCGACGAACTCGCGCTGCTGCTGCATCGCCTGCTCGCGCTCGGCGCGCGCCGCGTCCAGCGACCGGAGCATCTGGTCCAGCGTGTCGGCCAGTTCGCCGACCTCGTCTTCGGCCGGCGATCGGGGCATGTGGTGGGAGGGGTCCCGCGTATCGGAGACCTCCTTGGCGCTTGCGGTGAGCGCCGCGATCGGCCGCATGGCCCGGGCCGCGATCGCCACGCCGGCGAGCGAGGCGAGGGCCGTCCCGCCGAGAATCCCGGCGATGATCAGAAACCAGATGCGGTCGATCGTGTCATCGACGTGCGCGGTACTCCGGCCGTACTGCATGTAGCCGGTGACGACGCCTTCCTTGGAGAGCACCGTGGTCACGACCCGCAGGCCGTTTTCTTCCTTGATCCCCGGTTCTGGTTCGCCGAGCTTTCCGTAGCCACGCGAGTGCAGGAGTTCTTCGCCGCCACGGGCGAAGATTCGAACAGCCGCATCGTCGGGTAGGACGTATGGTCCGACGGGGGGACCCTGCGCCCGCGGCGCGCCGACGAGCGGGTATTCGACCCGATATTCGCTGGCGAGGATTTCGACCGCGTTGTTGACCTCGCCGTTGAAGTCGTCCCGGATCCGACTGGTCGCGATCTGGCCGATCACGCCGCCGAATATCATCAGGATCACCAGGGTGAGGCCGGAGGAGACCGCGGCGATGCGCCAGCGGACCGGCCAGGCGGCGGGGTGCAGGACTCGCCACAGCCAGGCCGCGGTGCCGCTGCGCGCCCTGGCGACCATCAGTCTTTGAGGACGTACCCCGCGCCGCGTTTGGTGTGCAGGAGGCGGGGCTCACCGCCGGCCTCGAGCTTGCGTCGCAGGTTGGAGATGAAGACGTCGATCGTGTTCGTCGCCGCCATCGGGTCGTATCCCCAGACTTCGTCGAGCAGGCGCTCGCGGGAGACCACCAGGCGCTCGTTGCGCATCAGGAACTCGAGCAGCTCGAACTCGCGGTTCGTCAGCTCGATTTCGCGGTCGCCGCGGTGCACCTCACGGGTGTCGGGATTCAGCTGCAGATCGCCGACCTCGAGCGAGGCGGCGCCACGCGGGGGTCGACGCCGCAGCAGGGCGCGGATGCGCGCGAGGAGCTCCTTGCGCTCGAAGGGCTTCACCAGGTAGTCGTCGGCGCCGCTGTCGAGGCCGGTGACGCGGTCCTCGGTCTCGGCGCGGGCGGTCAGCATCAGGATCGGCACGTCGCCCTCCTGGCGCAGCCGGCGACAGACCTCGATCCCGTCCAGGCCGGGGAGGCCCAGGTCCAGCACGACCAGGTCGGGGACGAACCCGACGGCCACGTCGAGCGCCTCGACGCCGTCGGCGGACGTACGCACCTCGTATCCCTCGTTACGAAGGGAGCGGCGCAGGACGTCGGCGATGTCGGCGTCGTCCTCGACGACAAGGACGCGACCGCCTTGTTGGACCTCGGGATCGGTGCTGAGCATGAAGCCGATGTTAAACCCGCTGAGCGGCGTTTTGCGCGGGTTTTACGCCGAATTTAAAGCTGGTGGTCGCTCTGGACGGGAAGGCCGCAGGGGATGGAGGATCGGCGTCGAAATCGGTCGCGTGTTCGTCAGAGAGAAACGCGCCCCTGCCCGGAAAGCCCCAGCCCGCAAAGGCAAAGCGAAAGCCAAACGCGCAAAAGCCGCCAAGCAGCGCGGCGGAATGCGCCTTTTCGAGGGCCTCGAGCAGCGCCATCTCGACCTGATCGGCCTCTTCCTCGTCGCGGTCGGCATCTACCTGCTCTTCGTGCTCTTCTTCGGCTGGGAAGGCGGAAAGGTCGGCTACGGGATCGAAACCGCGCTCGTCTACCTCTTCGGGTCGGTCGGCGCCCGGATCTTCACCCTGCTGACGCTGGTGGCCGGCGGGATGATCCTCACCGGCACCTCGATCTCGGCGCTGGCGCGCGGGATCGGCCGTGGACTGCGGGCGATCTTCGTCGGCGGTGCGAAGGGGAGCGAAGCGACCGCCCGCACGGTGAAGCAGAACTCCGAGGAGTGGCGCCGCCGCCGCGACGAACGGACCGCCGAGACGCAGGCGGCCAAGACCGACGTGATGAGCGACTACCCGGACGAGGACGACGAGAGCTTCGCCCCGACCGTGGCGCTCGCCGACGACAAGGACGACGACATCTTCGCCCCGGGCCTCTTCAACATCGACGAGGACGAGGAGCCGGCGACCGAGGAAACGCCGGCCCAGGACCCGCCCGGCATGCCCGGACGCGAAGCGGAGGACATGCCGGTTGATGGCGAAGCCGGCCAGTCCTCGCCCGACTCCGGTCGCAATCTGACTCTTCCGGAGGCGGGCGAGGACCCTGGGGAAGACGACCGCGCCCCCACCCCGATGGGCAACCTGCGCGGCGTCACCACCTCCGAGGAGATCGACTACCGCCTGCCGTCACCGCGCGTGCTCGAGCGCGGCAAAGGTGACAAAGGGCCCGACCCGAAAGACCAGCAGGCGACCGGCCGCAAGCTGATCGAAGCGCTCGGCCACTTCGGCGTCGACGCGAAGATCGTCGGCGTCGTCAGCGGGCCGCACGTCTCCTTGTACGAACTGCGCCTCGCGCCTGGGATCAAAGTCAAGAAAGTCACCGAGCTGGCGAACGATCTCGCCTACGCGCTGGCCTCGACCGACATCCGCATCCTCGCTCCGATCCCCGGCAAACAGGCCGTCGGGGTCGAGGTCCCGAACGCCAAGCGCCGCATGGTCCGCCTCGGCGACATCTATCAAGGGCGCCCGCAGAAGGCGTCGCCGCTGGTCGCCTGGCTCGGCAAGGGGATCGACGGCAATGCGGTCTGGACCGACATCGCGAAGATGCCCCACGTCCTCGTCGCCGGCACCACCGGCTCGGGCAAGAGCGCCTGCGTCAACGCGATGCTCTCCTCGATCCTGATGTCCTCGTCGCCGAACGAAGTGCGACTGGTGCTGGTCGACCCCAAGCAGGTCGAGCTCAACCACTACGAGCACGTCCCTCACCTGCTGACGCCGGTGGTGACCTCGCCGCGGCTCGCGGCCAACGTGCTCGCCAACCTGATCACCGAGATGGAGACGCGCTACGGCGTGATGTCCCAGGCCCGCGCCCGCAACCTCGAGGAGCTGAACCGGATCCGCCGCAAAGCCGGCGAGGCGCCGCTGCCGCACATCCTCTGCGTGATCGACGAGCTCGCGGACCTGATGATGGTCGCTCCCGCCGAAGTGGAGGACTCGATCATCAGGCTCGCGCAGAAGTCCCGCGCCACCGGCATCCACCTGGTGCTGGCGACGCAGCGGCCGTCCACCGACATCATCACCGGCACGATCAAGGTGAACATCCCAAGCCGGATCGCCTTCGCCGTCTCCTCGCAGACCGACTCGCGGGTGATCCTCGACCAGGGCGGTGCCGAGTCGCTGCTGGGACAGGGAGACATGCTCTTCCGCGGCGCCGGGACCTCGAAGCTGGCCCGCGTCCAGGGCGCCTTCATCACCGAGGACGAGATCGCCGCGATCACGGGGCACTGGGCGAAACAGGGCGAACCGGAGTTCGAGGAGGAGCTGCTGGAGACGCCGGAGGCGGCCGAGGAGGAGGGCGGACGCGGGGACGACGACTTCGACCCCGATTCCGACGACCTCCTGGACGAGGCGATCCGGCTTGTCGTGCAGACCGAAACCGCCTCGGTGTCGATGATCCAGCGGCGCCTGCGGGTCGGCTACACGCGGGCCGGGCGCCTGATCGACATGCTCGAGCGGCGCGGCGTCATCTCCGGCTACGAGGGCTCCAAACCGCGCCAGGTGCTGATCACGCAGGCCGATCTGGCACGCGTGGTCGGCGGCCCCGGGTCCCGCGGCGGGGGCGGCGGGGCGAGCTCCGAGTCTTCCGCGGTCGGGGCAGACACGGATGTCGACGGTTCCTGAACCCGTCCGTCCGGTAGTTTCGGCGCCGTGAAGAACGGCGTCGTCAGGGCTGGGATCGTGGTCACCGGGACCGAGGTGATCACCGGCCGCATCTCCGACGCCAACGGGCCGTGGGTGTCAGAACGGCTGGCCGACCTGGGGGTGGAGGTCGCCCACATCATGGTCGTCGCCGACCGTCCCGACGACCTGATGGACGCGCTGCGCTTCCTCGCCGCCGAGGAGATGGACCTGATCGTGACCAGCGGCGGCCTCGGGCCGACCGCCGACGACCTGACCGCGGAGATCGTCGGGCGCTTCGCCGGGCGGCCGATGCTCCTCGACGACGACATGGAGGCGAAGATCCGCGAGATCCTCCGCCGCTTCGCCCGCAACCGCAGCTTCAAATTCGACGAAGAGGCGGTGATGGCCGCGAACCGCAAGCAGGCGATGGTGCCGGAGGGGGCGATCGCGCTCGATCCGATCGGGACCGCGCCGGGACTGGTAGTGCCCGCCGGCGAGCGCGTGGTCATCGTCATGCCCGGCCCGCCGCGCGAGCTGCAGCCGATGTGGCCGCGGGCCCTGGAGACCGGGCCGGTCCGGGCGATCCTGTCCCAGGCGACGCCGCTGCACGGGCTGACGATGCGGATGTTCGGCGTGCCGGAGTCCGAAATCGCCAAAAGCCTGCGGGAGATCGAGGACGAGGACGGGGTGGACGTGGAGGCGGTCGAGGTCACGACCTGCCTGCGGCGCGGGGAGATCGAGATCGACGTGCGCTGGCGCAACGAGACCGAGGCGGTCGCGATGGCGGTGCGCGACGGGCTGAGGCGACGCCACGAGCGGGAGACCTTCAGCCTCGACGGCTCGACCATCGACGAGCAGGTGGCGAAGCTCCTGAAAGGGCACAAGCTCGGGCTGGCCGAGTCCTGCAGCGGGGGCCTCCTGGCGGCGCGGATCACGCACGTCCCGGGCGCGTCCGAGTACTTCGCGGGGAGCGCCGTGACCTACTCCTACGAGGCCAAAGAAGAGCTTTTGGGGGTGCCGAAGGAGCTTCTCGAAGAGTTCGGCGCGGTGTCGCCGGAGTGCGCCGAGGCGATGGCAAAGGGGGCGCTGAAGGCGTTCGAGGCCGACGTGGCGGTCTCGATCACCGGGATCGCCGGGCCGGGGGGCGCGCTGCCCGACAAGCCGGTCGGCTTCGTCTGCTTCCACGCGATACTCGCCGATGGCACCGCGATCGCCCGATCGCCGGTGATTCCCGGGGATCGCGCGGACATCCGCGAACGCTCAGGGCTCGTCGCGATGCACATCTTGCGCGATCTGCTCTCCTAAATTCACAGAGATGTTGCGAAGCGGTGTTGAGCCGCGCGCATTTCCCGCCTAGCTTGGGTCTCATGGCGGGCGAGGAGCGATGTGGGAGTCGACAGCGGCTGTTCGTGGCGGTCGATCTACCCGACGGGATCCGCGAGGGATTGCGGGCGTGGGGGGAGGCCGAGCTGGTCGATCCGGCGTTGAAGCCGGTGCGGGCCGAGTCGCTGCACGTCACGCTGGTCTTCCTCGGGCACCGCGAGACGGCCGAGGTGGAGGAGATCGTCGATCTGGTCGGCGGCCTGAGCGCCCCGCCGGCGCTGATGAAGCTGGAGGACCCGATCACGTTGCCGCGCCGGCGGCGGGCCGCGCTCTTCGCGCTACCGGCCCCGTCGCCGGCGACCACCGACCTCCACCACGGCGTGGTGGAGAAGCTTGTGGAGGCCGGTCTGCACGAGCCCGACGGGCGCGATTTCTGGCCCCATGTCACCGTCGCCAGGGTGCGCTCGGAGGGCCGCGGATCGCGGCGCCCGGCGGGGGTCGCGAGACGCCCCGGGGACCTCCCGGAACGGCTCAAGGAGCCGTTCTATGCCGTCCGATTGACGCTCTACCGTTCTGTACTCCAGCCGGGGGGCTCTCGATACGTCCCGCTGGCCCAAGTCGAGCTGTCCTAGAGCGGACAGCAGTGAGGTGATGATCAGAGATGGCGGATGAGAAAGTGAACCTGAAGGGCCTGACCGCGAAGGAGGCCAAAGCGAAAGACGCGGCCCTCGAGGCTGCCGTCACCCAGATCGAGCGCGACTTCGGCGTCGGCTCCCTGATGCGGCTCGGCGACAAAGGCACCGTCAAGGTCGACTCGATCCCGACCGGCTCGCTGTCCCTCGATCTGGCGCTGGGGATCGGCGGCGTGCCGCGCGGCCGGATCATCGAGATCTTCGGCCCTGAGTCCTCCGGTAAGACGACCCTGGTCAACCACATCATCGCCGAGGCCCAGGCCCTGGGCGGCGTCTGCGCCTTCATCG
>JAFDWG010000371.1 GCA_018268605.1 Actinomycetota bacterium
CGGCCGCCCACCCCCAGACGAGGGGCTTGACGATCGCGGGCATCCCCCGCCAGGTGGCGCGCTCCACCTTCCCGATCCGCAACCGCGTCTCGATCGTCCCGAGCGTCTCCCGGTCGCACTGGCAGCCGTCGGCGAACGCGGCCCAGGGACCGACCGAGCGCCGCTGCATCGTCTGCCGCCAGCCGGGCTCGGCGCGCACGTGCTCGAGAAAGAGCAGGCGG
Source organism: Actinomycetota bacterium (assembly GCA_018268605.1). GTDB lineage: Bacteria > Actinomycetota > Thermoleophilia > Solirubrobacterales > 70-9 > VAYN01. Next base: position 222 of record JAFDWG010000371.1, read on the forward strand.
CCGCCGGGCCGCAGGACCCGCGCCACCTCGGCTACCGCTCGTCCCGGATCGGAGACCGTGCAGAGGACGAGGGTCGAGACAACCGTGTCGAAGCTCGCGTCGGCGAAGGGCAGTTCCTCGGCGGGCGCCCGCTCCAGCCGCTTCGGGATCCCGGCCGGGCCGCGCCCGAAGTCGATGTGGCTGCCGATCCGCTCGCCGGGCTCGGCGAGGACCAGCGAGTGGAGGTTGTCCGGATAGTGGGGAAGGTTGAGGCCGGTGCCCGCGCCGATCTCGAGCACCGCGCCGCGCGCGTCGGCGAGCAGGTCGCGCCGCAGGACGGCCATGCCGCGCTTCTCGCCGAGCCAGAGGAACGGGTTGTAGAGGGCTGCGCCGATGCGACTGTCGACGGCTTCGACGGGCGGCTGCGGGGAGGTCGGGCGGTGGGGCATCTGGGGGGATTCGGTTCTCGGCATGCTCGATATTCCAGCGCCGCGCACGCCCCGTCGCTTCCCCTCTACGGGCCATTTCGATGGCCGGATCCGGCCATCTGGGGTGCTCTAGTCTTGCCGCGTGGACGAGCAGGCGATCCGCTTCACCGCCGATGCCGAGGGGCATCGGATCGCCTGGGCGCGCACCGGCTCAGGGCCGCCGCTGGTGCTCTGTGGGTGGTGGACGAGCCACCTCGAGCTGAACTGGTTGGACCCGCGCTTCCGCGCCTTCGCCGAACGGCTCGGGCGCCACCGGACCGTGATCCGGTTCGACCCACCCGGGACCGGCGCCTCTGCCGACGGCGAGCTACCGGCTGCCGACCTCGACGCCGAAGCGGCGGCGATCGCCGCGGTGGTCGAGGCCGCCGCCGACGGCGCGGTCGACCTCGCCGCCGGCTCCTCCGGCGCCCCGATCGGGATCGCCTACGCGATCGCCCACCCGGAGCGGGTCCGCCGGCTCCTCATCTACGGCGGCTACGCCACGGGCTCTGAGATCGCCGACGAGCGCTCCCGCCAGGCGATCGTCGCCCTCGTCCGTGAGCACTGGGGCCTCGGCTCCCGCGCCCTCGCCGACGTCTTCATCCCCGGCGCCGACGGTGCCGAACGGGAGGAGTTCGTCGAGTTCCAGCGCCGCTGCATGGACGCAGAGCGCGCCGCCCGCTCGCTCGAAGCCGTCTACGCCGTCGACATCGCCGAGCGCCTCGGCGCGGCACCGCCCGGCGCGGTGGTCATGCACCGCCGCGAAGACCGCGCCATCCCCTTCGACCAGGGCCGCGCCCTCGCCGCCGGCCTTCCCGACGCGACCTTCGTCACCCTCGGCGGCGTCGACCACTTCCCCTGGCGGGGCGACTCCGACCAGTACTTCGCCGCCGTCTTCGACGCCCTCGGGGTCGAGGGGGACGCGGGGGCGCACGCGCAGGCCGACGCGCCGCGGCCGGACGTGGGCGCGAGCGCGGGCCACACCGCCGTCGCGGACGCGGGCGACCTGACCAAGCGCGAGGCGGAGGTGCTGAGCCTGATCGCCGCCGGCCTCTCAGACCGCGAGATCGCCGAGCGCCTCGTCCTCAGCCCCCACACGGTCCACCGCCACGTCGCCAACGTCCGCACCAAGCTCGGCCTGCCGACCCGCGCCGCGGCCGTCGCCGAGGCGGCCAGACGCGGCCTGCTGGGACCCAGCCGCGGTCAGAGGTGAGCGCAGACGCGGAGCCCGATCCTCCGGGCGAGCCGCTCGGCGAGCTCCTCGTTCGCGGCCAGATTTTCGACGACCGCGTCGGTGCGGGCGGCGTCGCGGGATTCGAAAAGCTTCGATCAGGCTTTCCGCGACCTCGGTTGACCCGACACCGGGCCACCTTCCGAGCTTAGGGGCCATATATGGCCCCTAAGCTCGGACACATGCGGTTCAGGTGTGGTTCGGGCCATCGTCGTGGCCGCCGCCATGGCCGCCGTGGTCGTCTCCGGGCGGGTCGTCAGAGCCACCGCCGTTGCCGCCGGAGGAGGACTGGGCCTCGATCTGGGTCGCCACCCACTGTCCGCTGGCGTTACTGGCGTCGATCTCCACCGCCAGCCCCTTGTTCAAGCCGGAGAACCCGCCCGCGATCCGCTCGAACTTGGTCCGGGAGTTGACCAGGAAGGTCAGCCGGGCGCCGCTCTCGGAGCGGACCACGACGGTCTTGGCCGACGAATCCTTGGAGATGACGGTGGCGTCGATGTGCCGGACGGCCGCCTGGGCCCCGACCGCGAAGACCATCGCTCCGAGCGTCGCGCAGACGGCACCGATTACAAAAATGGACGAAACACGCTTCCTCATTGAGTTTTCCCCTCCGGAGAATCAGTTTGCTTTCGGGGGCCTACGGGGCGACTGAGACTCAGGTTCAGATGGGTCGATCTGGTTGATCGGCAGTCCTATGTCGCCCAGGACGTGAGGGTCCGTCGAGATTCGAACGGTCAGGAATCTCCGTGGTTGGAAATTCCCCTCAGGCGTGGGTTTCCAACCACGCAAGCCCTTGCGGTGTTCGAAACTCGCGTATACGGCAAGTTACGAACACCGCAAAGCGCTGCGGTGTTCGAAAACCGCCAGATAGGCGGATAAGGAACAGCGCTGATTCCTGACCGGTCGGGGCCCCCGGTGTACTACCCGGTCCGACGCGCTTTCCCCTCGTAACCCGGCCGCTCTCGCCGACACGCCTTGCGTCCTTTCCCCGAGCGCCTACCCACCTCACACCGCCGGCGTCTCGCCGCCGATCGTCGACCTTGCCAAACCCGTGTCGATCAGCGATGGCTATGTTGATCGCGATCGAGGACTGGCGCTGGGCGTTGTAGATGGGCACGGCGTGGCCGTCGATCAACGGGTCGCCGTAGCCTGCGCCGCGCCCAGCTCCTCCGCCCCGAGTGCCGGTCCGACCCGACCGTGCAGTCGGCGCAGCAACCGCGGCGACCACCAGTTGGCGCCGCCCAGGAGCTTCATCAGGGACGGGACCAGGAAGGCGCGGACGACGAAGGCGTCGAGGAGGACCGCCGCGGCGGCGCCGAGGCCGAGCTCTTTGAGGAAGACCATGCCCGAGGTGACGAAGGCGCCGAGGGCGATGGCGAGGAGGACGGCGGCGGCGGAGACGACGGCGCCGGTGTGGCCGAGGCCGGAGGCGATCGCCTCCTCTTCGGGGAGGCCGCGGTCGCGCCCTTCCTTGATCCGGGTGAGGAGGAAGACGCCGTAGTCGGTGGAGAGGCCGAACACGATCGCCGCCATGACGAGGTAGTCGGTCTGCTCGATGCCGCCCTGGGCTTCGGCGCCGAAGAGGCCTGCGAAGTTGCCTTCCTGGAAGACGAAGACGACGATCCCGGTCGCCGCCGCGAGGGTCAGGAAGTTCATGATCAGGGCCTTGATCGGCAGCACCACCGAGCCCGTCATCAGCCACAGGGCGGTACAGGTGAGGAGCACGAGGAGGGCGATCGCGAGGCCGACGGAGGCGGTCACCGCGGCCTGGGAGTCCTTCAGTTCGGCGGCGCTCCCGCCGACCAGGGCGGGGAAGGGGGAGGGGACTGCGCGCAGGTCGCCTACGGCGCGCTGGGCGGCCTCGGAGCTCGGCGCGCCGGGCACGCTCACTTCGATCCGCCAGACGCCGTCGCCGAGGTAGGCGGGCCTGCCGGCCCCGCCTGAGCCTTCGACCTGCCCGAGCGCGCGGCCGTAGTCCGCCACCCTCGCGCCGGCGCCCGGCCCGGCGTCGACCGCGACGAAGGCCGGGGTCGTGTCGGCGTTCGGGAATTCGCTCTGCTGGGTTTCGAAAACCGTCCTCGCGCTCTTGTCCTTCGGCAGCGAGGTCGCGTCGACGCCGGTCCAGTTCAGCTTCAGCGTCGGCGCCGCGAGCACGAGCATCAGGAGGCCCGCCCCGATCGCGACGACGGCCGGTCGCTTCATCGTCCATTTCGCCAGCCGGTACCAGCGGCCGGTTCCCTCCGGCTTCGGCACCACCTTGCCGAGGCGCGGCGCCATCAGGATCAGGAGCGGCGGCAGGATGAGGAAGGTCGCCGCGGCGGCGACCAGCGCGACGACGATCCCGCCGATCCCCATCGAGACGAGGAAGCGTTGTGGGAAGACGGTGAGGCAGGCCAGCGCCGCCGCCACCGTGACCGCGCTGAAGAGCACGGTGTGGCCCGCGTTGCGCAGCGTCGCCAGCAGCGCTCGCGGCGGGTCGGCGCCCTGCCCGAGCTCCTCGCGGAACCGCGACACGGTGAGCAGGCTGTAGTCCACCGCCAGCCCGAGCCCCATGCCGATCACCAGGTTGAGGGCGAAGGGGGAGATCGCGAGCGCCTCGTTCACCGCTCGCAGCACGGCGAAGGCGCCGAGGACGGTGGTCGCCCCGACCGCCAGCGGTAGCAGCGCGGCGACGCCGCGGAAGAAGAGGAAGGTGAGGAGCGCGAGCAGGGGGAATGCGATCAGCTCGGCGGTCGCCAGGTCGGTGGTCGCCTGTTCGCCGACCTGAGCTTGGCCGACCGCGTTGCCACCGAGTTCGACCCCCGCCACGTCCTCGTGTTCCTGCAGCGCTTCGGCGACGTCGGCTTCCGAGGCCGAGGAGCTGAGCGTCGCCGCGACCATGCTCTTCTGCCCGTCTTCGGAGACGAGGGGGGAGCCCGGCGTCGGGCGGGTGACCTCGCCGACCCCCGGCTGCGCTTCCATCTCCCGCGCCACCTTGGTGACCTTGGGACTGCCGGGAGGTGCGTCGACCAGGGCAAGCAGCGCCGGTTCGGCGGTCTGCCCGCTCGCTGCTTCGATCTGGTCGCGGGCGTGGGCCGAGTCCGATCCCGGGTCGACGAAGGCGCGCGCGACGTCGAAGCTCCCCGGCGCGGCGCTGCCGATCACCGCGACGACGATGAACGTAAGCAGCGCGACGAGACCGAAGCGCCGTGGGTGGGAGGTTGCGATATTGGTGAGGCGCTGCGACATGGGGACTCCTCTTGCTTGCCGTCGACCGTTCGGGAAAGTAGGTTTACACCGTAAATGAACAATGTCAACCGAAACCCCCGAGGCGAGGGGGACAGGCTGCGCGCGCAACTGCTCGAGGCGGCGACCGCGATGCTCGCCGAGAGCGAGGATCCGGAGTCGGTCTCGGTCCGCGCGGTCACCCGCCGCGCGGGGGTGAGCCCGACCGCCCTCTACCTGCACTTCCAGAATCGCGAGGAGCTCTTCCGCGCGGTCAGCGAAGAATGCTTCGCCCGGCTCGGCGCGGCGATGGCCGGGGCGGCGGAGGGGATCGATGATCCCCGTGAGCAGCTGAACGCGATCGGCCACGCCTACCTGCGCTTCGCCCGCGAGCACCCTGGCCACTACGCGGTCCTCTTCCAGCGCCACCTCGAACCGAAGCCCGAGGACGACGAGACGAAGCTCGGCATGGAGGTGTTCGAGAGCCTGGTCAACGTGGTCCGTCGCTGCGGGGTCCCCGATGAGGACGCCTTCGACTACGGGGTCCTGCTGTGGATGGGGCTGCACGGGCGTGCCGCCGTCGCCTCGGCGATGCCGGGGTTCCCCTTCCCCGACGAGGATCGCTACGTGAAGCTGCTGGAAGAACGGGTGGTGGGCTGAAGCGAGGGGACCCAGGGCCCCTTGGCAGACCGTCGCGTTCGTGAGAAGTTCGACGGTCGATCCGACTCAACAATCCCACCCTCGTCAAAGGAGTCTCATGCGTCATCCCCGCACCTTCGGCGTCGCCTTGCTCGCGGCGCTCGTAGCGGTCGCGTCCCTCGCCCTCGTCGCCGGCAGCGGCGCCGCCGGACCGCCCCTCCCGAAAGCCACCAACGGCAATCCGGTCGAAGTGGTCGGCACCGGCGTCCCGACCCCGACGGCGTTCGCCTTCGCCGGTCAGACCGTCTTCGCCGGCTCCGGCCCGAACGAGCAATCCGGCGGCCCCGGCGGTCTCTTCACCGTCGCCGACGGCAAAGCGACCAAAGTGCCGAATACCCCGCCGATCGTCTTCGGCCTCGCCTGGAAGTCGAACAAGCTCTACGTCTCGACCGGCCCGACGATCGTCGCCCTCGAAGGCTGGAACGGCACCGCCTTCAGCAAGGAAAAGCTCGTCTACGCCAACAAGAAGAAGGGCTTCCCCGGCTTCAACGGCATCGCCTTCGGACCCGAAGGCCGCCTCTACGCCGGCCTCGCGCTGAACCCGAAGTACGACCACAGCGCCGATCCCTTCAAGCCGTCCCAGGCCGTCGTCTCGATGACCACCGCGGGCAAGGGCTTCAAGGTCGTCGCCGAAGGCCTGCGTCAGCCGTTCCAGCTGGCCTTCCCGAAAGGCTCGAAGTACCCCTACGTCACCGTCCTCGGCCAGGACAAGGGCGGCAAGGCGCCGAACGACGAGATCGTCGTCGCCAAGCCCGGGACCAACTACGGCTTCCCGGACTGCACCTGGATCCTGCCGAAGCAGGAAAAGGCCTGCGAAGGCTTCGACGAGCCGGCGATCTTCATGCCGCCGCACTCCTCGCCGATGGGCATCGGCACGATCGGCAACACGCTCTACGTGTCGCTGTTCGGCGGGACCGGCAAAGGCCCCGAAGTCGTCGAAATGTCGACCAAGGGCCAGCCACAGCCGCTGCTCACCGGCTTCGCGGCTCCGGTCATCGCCCTGGGCGTGAACGGAGGCAGCATCTACGTCGGCGATCTGACCGGCAGCATCTACAAGGTCGCGGCCAAATAGCGACCCCGCCGTGCGGGCGGTCGGGGCGCGGCAGCCCTGATCGCCCGCAGCGGCACTTCTTTAAGGTGACGACTCATGCGTGTCGTCATCGGCGAGGACCAGGCGCTGATGCTCGAAGGGCTGGCGCTCCTCCTCGAACGCGACGGCGCCGAGGTGGTCGGCCGCGCCGCGGGCGCCCCGGACCTGGTCCGCAAGGCGAACGCCCACCGCCCCGACCTCGTCGTCACCGACATCCGCATGCCCCCGAACGGGGCCGACGATGGCCTCCAGGCGGCGCTCCGCATCCGCGCCGAGCACCCCGACATTGCGGTCCTCGTCCTCTCCCAGCACGTCCAGCGCTCCTACGCGACCGAACTGGTCGAGCGGGGCACGGTCGGCGTCGGCTACCTGCTGAAGCAGCGGGTCGCCAACTTCTCCTCCTTCAGCTCCGACGTGCGTCGCGTCGCGGCGGGCGAGTGCGTCCTCGACCCCGAAGTCGTGGCCACGATGATGTCCCGCACCCGCCACGACCCGGGTCTCGAGAGGCTCACCCCCCGCCAGCGCGAAGTCCTCGCCCTGATGGCCGAGGGCCGCTCCAACCGCGCAATCGCCGACCGCCTCACCCTCACCACCAAGGCGGTGGTCCGCCACGTGTCCCACATCTACGACACCCTGGGACTCGAACCGACCGGCGAGGACCACCGGCGTGTGCTGGCCGTGGTGCGGTACCTGGCGGAGTAGGCGGAGGTCGGAGATGGCGTCGTGCCGGCCGCCCCGGCGGTCCTATGTCGGTCCTGGGCGTGAGGGTTCCGTGAGCAACTCCCGGGAGACGTCACGCCTCCGCCCGGAGCTCCGCGATCCCGTCACGCTTCCGTCGCGATAGG
>JAFDWG010000372.1 GCA_018268605.1 Actinomycetota bacterium
TCGAGGATCTTCACCCTCAGCGGGTGCCCGAGCGCCCGCACCAGGCGCTGGTCGATGCGGTTCGGTCGACGGCGATTCATTGATCGGGCAGTTTTGCGTAGCTCCGTCCCCATCGGGTGAAATTCGCTCGATTGAGTTGGTCGATTGGATCAATCGGGATTGCCGCTGTGAAGGGACGGCGCCCCCACGCGCGTCCGCGAAGGGGCATCGCCCTTCGCGATCAAGCTCAGTTCGGCTTCTGGACGCTGGTCGCGGGCACGATCTGCGGAGTCTTCACGATGTTCATCTCATCTCACCTCCTTTCCTGGGATCTCCCCGGGAGAGATCTCGCAGGAAAGTTTGAAGCAAACTGACTATTCAGACAAGATTTTTTAGTGTTTTCGACGCTTCTGGCGACTCATGCAGAAATGAGCTTTAATGGCGGCGGGTTAGTAACTCAATTTTTTTGGAGGATTGCTTGGGAGCCATTCCGACCAAAGATCCCGTTACCGCGAGGCCCGATTTCATCAGCCCGCAGCTGGCCGCGGCGATGTCGCATCCGACGCGCGTCCATGCGATGAGCGTCCTGCTCGAACGCAGCGCTTCCCCCCGGCAGGTGGCGGAGGCGATCGACGAACGCCTGAACAACGTCACCTACCACATCAACCAGCTGCTGAAGCTTGGCTGCATCGAGCTCGTGAGGACCGAGCGGGTCCGCGGCGGCCGCGTGATCGAACACTTCTACCGAGCCACGAAGCGCCTCTACTTCGACGACGAGGCCTGGCAGACCCTGAATGAGAAGGAGCGCCTCGACCTCGTCGGGGTCTCCCTCCGGATCATCTCGCGGGACATCAACGAGGCGATGGCGGCAGGCACCTTCTTCGGCGACGACAACGCGCACCTCTGTCGGCTACCGATGATCGTCGACCCTGAGGGGTGGGAGGAAATCTCGGACGTCATCGAACGGACCACCGAGGCGCTGTTCGAGGTTGAAGAACGCGTCGCCGAGCGGGCCTCCGACGGCAGCCCGGCCGACATCCACGCCAAAGTTGAGCTGATGCAGTTCCGCTCGCCGCCGTTCGAGCGGGGTGGGCCACCCCGCGACGACTAGCCGCGGATCGCCTTGCCGACCAGGTCCTTGACCCGGGTCCGGTCGCGGGCGGTCAGGTTGCCGGGTTTGCCGCGGGACTTCTTCAGCAGCGCCCAGAACTCGGACTGCTCTTTTTCGGAGAGGTTGTCCCGCACCCGGTCGCGGCCCTTCTGACCGAGCCAGAGGGTGATCGCCCAGACGGTTTTCCACGGCACCTTCTTCCAGACCCAGGGCACGGCGCGGCGGGCGATCCAGGTTGGCATGGCAGGAAGGTACCCGGCGCCGGGCCGTCCTGACGGCCAATAGGATTCGACCGTGCAGGACGACGACCGCCACCGCCGGTGATCGCCGCGCTCGCCGCCGCGGTGACCGGGCCGCGCGGCCGCTGGGTCACGATCGCCGTCTGGATCGTCATCGGGGTCGGCGGCTGCGTCGCCCGATCCCATATCGGCGAGGTCACCGCCGCCGGCCAGTCGAGCTTCCTGCCGAAGGGGGCTGAATCGATCCACGCGATCGAAGTCCTCGACGGCGCGACCGCCCTGGGCGGCGCGAGCAGCCCGAGCGACGCGGGCGTGCCGGCGCAGGGCACGGGACCCACCACCGGCGGAGGAGCCGCCGACCCGACCGGCGGCGGCGTGCCGACGACCGCCGCGGACTCGAAGGCCGAAGAGGTCCCGGCGGTGATCGTCTTCGAACGCGAAGGCGGTCTGACGCCCGACGACCTGAACGCGATCGGCGACCTCGGCCGTGGACTCGAGCGGCTCGGGATCACCGGGGCGACGCCGATCATCGACCCGTTCTCCGCCGCGGCCGGCCGGCCGCTCGGCGACGTCGCCGACTACGCCCACGGCGTCGGGCCGATCTCCAAGGACGGCGAAGCGGCGCTCCTCGTCCTGGCGTTGAACGCCGCCGATCATGGGGCGATCCGCAACGGCGTCGACGAGATGCGCGAATACCTCGCCGCGCACCCCGTCCCCGACCTCCGCGCCTATGTGACCGGGCCCGCCGGGATCGCCGCCGACCTCGACAAGGTCGCCGACGAAGCGGGCCGCACTCTGCTGATCGCGACGCTCGGGCTGGTCCTCGTCCTCCTGCTGCTCGTCTACCGGGCGCCGCTCCTGGCGCTGCTTCCACTGCTGGCGGTGGGCGCCGCCTATACCGTCGCGATCGGCATCGCCTACCTCGTGATCAAGGCAGGCTGGATCGTCGTCAACAGCGAGGGCACCTTCCTCCTGTTGGTGCTCGTCTTCGGCGCCGGGACCGACTACTCGCTGCTGCTCGTCCACCGCTATCGGGAAGAGCTGCGATCGGGATCCCCACCGGAGGTGGCGCTGCCGAAGGCGCTGCGGGAGAACGTCCGGCCGATCGCCTCCTCCGGCGGCACCGTGATCGCCGCGATGCTGGTGCTGCTGGTCGCCGATCTGCAGTCGACGCACTGGCTCGGGCCGATCCTGGCGATCGGCATCGCGGTGATGGTCTGCTCTGCCTTCACCCTCCTCCCCGCGCTTCTCGCCGTGCTCGGCGAGCGCGCCTTCTGGCCGCGTTCGGGGATGGAGACGCGCACGGGCCCGAGCCGTTGGGAGGCGATCGCCGGGTTGGTGCAGCGTCGCTCGCGGCCGATCATCGGCATCGTCATCGTCGGCCTCCTCGTCCTCGCCGCGGGCAGCCTCGTCCACCACGGCACGATCGGATTCGGCCAGGGCGAGACCAAGCCGACCAACTCGAGCGAAGGCACGCAGGTCCTGAACGAACACTTCCCGCCCGGCCTTGCCTCGCCGCTCACCGCGGTCGTCCCGACAGCCCAGGCGAGAGAAGCTACCGCGCAGCTGGGCAAGCTCGCCCCCGTGAAGCTGGCGATGCCGGTGCCGACCGACAACGGCTCCGCGATCGTCGTCCTCATCCTCGCCGGGGATCCCTACTCCGGCGAGGCCGCCGAAGGCGTCGAACAGATCCGCGAACGCCTCCACGAGATCTCCCCCGACGGGCTGCTCGGCGGCCTCCCGGCGGAGAACTGGGACGTCGAGCAGACGAACGGCCGCGACACCCGCCTGATCGTGCCGCTGGTCCTCCTCGTCGTCGGCCTGATCCTGGCGGCGGTACTGCGGGCGCTCGCCGCGCCGCTCTACCTGATGGCGACCGTGGTCCTCTCCTTCGGCGCCACCCTCGGGCTCTCGACCTTCGCCTTCTCCGTGATCGGTGGCGAAGGCATCACCTTCGACCTGACGCTGCTCGCCTTCCTGTTCCTGGTCGCACTGGGGGTCGACTACAACATCTTCCTGATGACGCGGGTGCGGGAGGAGGCGCGTGTCCACGGCACCCGCAAGGGGACTCTGCGGGCGCTGGTCGCCACCGGCGGCGTCGTCACCGGGGCCGGCCTGATCCTCGCCGGGACCTTCGCGACCCTCACGCTCCTGCCGCTCGAGGAGCTGATCCAGATCGGCGCCACCGTCGCCGTCGGCGTCCTCCTCGACACCTTCGTCGTCCGCGCCCTCCTCATCCCGGCGATCACATACCGTCTCGGCGACCGCGCCTGGTGGCCGTCCTCCTCGTCCTCGCGCTGATGCTCTCGACCGACGACATCCTCACCGGCCTCGGCCTGGTCATCGTCCTCGCCGTCGCCGCCCGCCTCGTCGCCCAGCGCCTGCGGGTGCCGGCGCTGGTGATCCTGCTGCCCGTCGGATTCATCGCCGGGGCGATCACCGACGACGTCCATCCCGAAGCCCTGCTCGGCGCCGCCTTCCAACCCTTCGTCTCCCTCGGCGTCGGCCTGATCCTCTTCGAGGCGGGGCTGCGATTGGACGTCTCCGAGCTGGCCGGGGGACTGCGGAAGGTCGTGTGGCAGTTGGTCGGCGTGGGCGCGGCGGTGACCTTCGTCGGCGTCACGCTGGCGGCCCGATTCGTCGTCGGCCTCGACTGGAGCATCGCCGCCGTCCTCGGCGCGATCCTCGTCGTCTCCGGCCCCACCGTGGTGCTGCCGCTCCTGGCCTTCATCCGCCCCAGCGATCGCATCCGCTCCGTGCTCAAGTGGGAGGGCACGCTGATCGATCCGCTCGGCGCGCTGCTCGGGGTGATCGCGCTCCACGCGGTGCTCCAAGGGGCGATCGGCGAACGGCCTTTCCACTTCGGCGCCCTCCTCGGCAGCATCGCGATCGGGATCCTTGTCGGCGGCGTCGCCGCCATCGTCCTCGGGCTCCTCCTGCGGCAGGCGATGCGCTCGGACCCGGCGCAGGGGATCGCGGTGACGCTGATGATGGTCACCACCGCAGTCGTCGGCGCCGATCTCCTCCGCGACGACTCGGGCCTGGTCGCGGCAGCTGTGATGGGGGCGGTCCTGGCCGGACGACGGGACCTGGACGTGACCCGGATCGTCGAGTTCCACGGCACCGTCGTCGAGCTCCTGATCGGGGTCCTCTTCGTCCTCATCTCCGCCTCGGTGTCGCCGTCGCAGGTCCACGCGGTCCTCTGGGACAGCCTCGCGCTGGTCGCGTTGATGGTCCTCGTGATCCGGCCGCTCGCGGTCGCCCTCGGCACCCTCGGCTCGACCCTCGACCCAGGCGAGCGCGCCTTTGCCGCCTGGATGGCGCCGCGCGGCATCGTCGCCGGGGCGACCGCCTCGTCCTTCGCCCTCGCGCTCGGCGAAGCCGGCATCGCTGACGCGGAACGGCTGCTGCCGATCGTCTTCGTCGCGATCTTCGCGACCGTGGTCATCTACGGGCTGACCGGCGGCCTCGTCGCCCGTCTGCTCGGCGTCGCGGGATCCGGCACGCCGGCCCTGCTGCTGCTCGGCGGCCCACCCGCCCTCGCGTTGGCCGAGGAGCTACAGGCGGCCGGCACCCGCGTCGTCCTCTGGAGCACCCGCGCCGAGGAGCTGGCGGCGGCTCAGGAGCTCGGGATCGAGTCGGCGGAGCCACCCTTCGGCCCGGAGGCGGTGCGGCTCGAGTCGGAGCTCGAGGATGTCGCCGAGGCGTTCGTCCTCGGCCCGGAGGACGATTACAGCATCCTCGTCGCCCATGAGCTGCGCGCCGTGCTCGGCCACGGGCACGTCCACCTGGTGACGGCTGCCCAGGCCAAGGAGAGCGCACTCGTGCTCGGTCCCCGGCCGGGCGCCGCCTGAGCCTCAGATATTCGGGCTCCGTTTGATCTTCTTGCGCTCGGACTTGTGGGCGCCCTTGCCTTTTTTCTCCAGCGTGTCGCAGGCGTGTTCGATGTCCTTCGCCAGGCGGTCGATCTGGGCGCGGCTCAGGGTGTGCTTGACCAGCGCGCGGAGGACTTTCACCTCTTGGGCGTCCGGTGGCATCGTGTAGGCGGGCAGCATCCATCCGCGCTCGGCGGCGACCTGCCAGGAGACGTCGAACTCGTCGTAGCCCTTGCCGTCGATCAGCTTGAAGGCGACCAGGGGGAGCTGCTCCTCGTTCTCGCCGATCAATTCGAAGTGACCGCAGTGGTCGAGCTTCTCGACCAGGGCCTTCGCGTTCTCCTGCATCGCCTTCATCACGTAGCCGTAGCCCTCGCGCCCGTAACGGACGAAGTTGTAGTACTGGGCGAGGACCATCGAGGCGCCGGTGGAGAAGTTGAGGGTGAACGTCGCGTCGGTCTCCCCCAGGTAGTTCTCGTAGAAGACGAGGTGCTCGGCGAGGTCGGACTTTTCGCGGAACACCAGCCAGCCGATGCCGGGGTAGACGAGCCCGAACTTGTGGCCGGAGACGTTGATCGAACGCACCTGCTCGAGCCGGAAGTCCCACTCCGAATGCGGATAGAGGAACGGCCAGACGAAGCCGCCGCTCGCCCCGTCGACGTGGATCGGCACGTCGTGGCCCTTGTCCGCCTTCAGCTTCACCAGCAGGTCGTTGATCCCACGGATGTCGTCCGCGTGACCGGTGAAGGTGGTGCCGAGGACGGCGGCGACGCCGATCGTGTTCTCGTCGATGTGAGGCGCGACGTCATCGGGCCCGATCGTGTACTTGCCCGGCTGCAGCGGCACCACCCGCTGTTCGACGTCGAAGTAGCGACAGAACTTTTCCCAGACCACATGGACATCGCCGCCGAAGACGAGGTTCGGCTCCCCGACCGATTTGTTTTCGGCTTCCCGCCGTTCCTTCCATTTCCACTTCAGCGAGAGGGCGCCGAGCATGATCGCCTCCGAGGAGCCCTGGCAACGGGCGCCGGTGGTCTCCCCAGGGGCGTTGTAGAGGTCGGCGAGCATGCGGATACAGCGCTGCTCGATCTCGGCCGAGATCGGATACTCGGCGTGGTCGATGAAGTTCCGGTAGTTGTTCTCGGCGATCAGCTGCTGCGCCTCCGGCTCCATCGAGGTGGTGACGAAGGTCGCCAGGTTGCGGTTGGGATCGCCCTCCAACTGAAGTTCCTCTTCGACCAGGCGCTGGGCGTCGAGCGCCGCCATGCCGGTCTTCGGGAACGGCCCGTCGGGCGCGTCTTCGGTAAGGAAGCGACTGCCGAAGAGCATCGCCTCCTGCGTGGGAGTGGGTTCGGTAGCCATGGTGCCGAACCTATCGACGCCGAACGCTCCCCGCTTTAAAATCCGCGGAGGGGCGCACCACACTTTCGGAAGGGGTGCACTACCAGCGTTTGTCGCCGCCGGGCTCCTCGTCGACGGTCAGCTCGGCGAGCGGTTCGGCTTCGAGGCGGCGGTCGGGAATCGGCTCGCCGGACTTCACTGAGAGGCCGTAGGTGCCGGCGGCGAGGCGCTCCTCGGCGCGCGCGAGTTGGTCGAGGCGGCGTCGCAAGTCGCCCTCGCGGCCTTCCGCGAGCTCGTCTTCGTAGGTGTTCTCGTTGTTGAAGTCGCCCGGGGGGGCGGCCTCGGTCGAGTTCTCGCGGCCTTCGCCGCGGAGCCTTGCCAGCTCCGCCTCGACCCGGTCCCGCTCGGCCTTCAGGAGCACTTTCGCGCGCGCTTCGTCCATGGCGGGCAGCCTATTCGGCAGGGGTTGAGGTCCGGAAGCTGTAGCGCTATCCTGGATGAGCACTAACTACAGAAAGTGGACTTAGTAATGACCTACAGACTCGTTCCCCTTGACGACGCGATCGTGTTCCCGACCGTCACCGCGACCCTGCCGATCGACGTCGGCGAGGACGAGCGCGTCTTCCTCATCCCCCGTCGCGACGGCGAGTTCGGCCGCGTCGGCGTGATCGCCGAGGTCGTCGAGCACGGCGCCTCGCGTCGCGGGCACCCGGTCGCCACCGTGGTCGGACTCCATCGCGGCATCGCCGGTGCAGCCACCAACATGGACGACGACGGCACCCTCCACGTCGAGGTTCAGGAGATCCGCGACGGGCACCCCGACGACGAGCACGTCCGCGAGGTGGCGCGCGAGTACCGCGCGGTCGTCGAGGAGATCCTCGAGCTGCGCGGCGACGACGGTCGCATCGCCAACTTCCTGCGCTCGATCGAGGAGCCCGGCGCACTGGCCGACACCTCCGGCCTCGCTCCGGACATCCCGCTCGAGGGCAAGCTCCGCCTGCTGGAGACGATCGACGTCACCCAGCGCCTGGAGATCGCGGTCGAGCTGCAGCGCGAGCGCCTCGCCGAGCTACAGGTCCGCTCGAAGATCCGCGACGACGTCGAGTCGGGCGCCCAGAAACAGCAGCGCGAGTACTTCCTGCGCAAACAGATGGAGTCGATCCGCAAGGAGCTGGGCGAGGACGAGACCGATCTGATCGCCGAGTACGAGACGAAGATCGCCGAGGCCGGCATGCCGGAGGCGGTCGCCGAGCAGGCGACCAAGGAGCTGCGCCGACTCGAGCGCCAGGGCGAGCAGTCGCCCGAGAGCTCGATGATCCGCAGCTACCTCGACTGGCTGATCGCCGTTCCGTGGAGCAAGCGCTCCGAGGACAGGCTCGATCCGAACCACACCCGTGAGGTGCTGGACTCCGATCACGCAGGCTTGGATGACGTGAAGGTGCGGATCACCCAGTTCGTCGCCGTGCGCAAGCTGCGCGAGGAGCGAGCCGAGGAGATCGAGGAGGACTCGCGTGCGAACGGCACGATCCTGACCCTGGTCGGGCCCCCTGGCACCGGCAAGACCTCGATCGGCGAGTCGATCGCCCGCAGCCTGGGACGCGAGTTCGTCCGCATCAGCCTCGGCGGCCTGCACGACGAGGCGGAGATCCGCGGCCACCGTCGCACCTACATCGGCGCCCTGCCGGGACGGATCGTCCGTGCCCTGCGCGATGCCGAGACGATGAACCCGGTGATCCTCCTGGACGAGGTCGACAAGGTCGGCGC
>JAFDWG010000373.1 GCA_018268605.1 Actinomycetota bacterium
CGACCTTGCCCTTCTGCGGCTTCTCTTTGGCCGTGTCGGGGAGGACGATGCCGCTGGCAGTCGTCTCCTCCTCCTCGACCGGCTTCACGATCAGCCGGTCCCCGAGGGGCTTCAGATTCATCGATGATCCTCCATCGTTCGGTAGGTGATTACTTGCAAAGCTCAGTAATTCCCGGTCCCAAGCCGTTTCTTGACCTGTTTCCGGCTTGGCACTCTCAAGCCAAGAGTGCCAGCGGCACGAAACATAGCAGCGCGGGCCCTCCGGCCGGGTAAAAATTTGGCGCTCTGGGACGAAGAGTGCCGAATCGTCCGGCGAGCGCTCAGTCGAGCGCCAGGAGCCTGCAGCCGAGGCGTTCGGCGATCCCTTCGCCGCCGCGCCGCATCACCCAGTCGTGGTTCCACTCGAAGATCGGCCGCAGGACCGGCGCCATGCGGTTCATCCAGGGCTTCGTCGTCGCCACGTCCCACTCGTAGAGGACCGCGGTGACCCCGTCCTGCTCGTAGAGGCGCCAGCGCCCGACCCCTTCGAGGTCCCCGACCGCCTGGCCCTCCATCAGGGAGAAGCGCTCGACCTTGGTCGCGATCACCTCGAATTCGACCCGATATGGCAGCCAACTGCGCCACACCATGCGCGACTTCGTGCCGACCCCGAGTGCGTCGCCGGGCCGCAGCTCTTCGGCGACCTCGACGCCGCGCCACCACTCCGGCCAGGCGGCCTCGTCGTAGATCGCGTCCCAGACCGGCTCCCGTGGCGACTCCAGGAGCCAGGTGGTCAGGAACGAGTAGCGCGGCCCGCTTCCCATCAGCGCCTGCGGCCCGACATCAGTTGTGGTGCGGAGTCTCCCCGTTGCCGAGGTGCGCGCGGGGCGGCTCGACGATCTGCGAGAAGCGGACCACGGTGACGGTGTCCTTGTCGTCGACCGGGCGGCTGTAGATCTGTTCGAGGAAGCGGCGGGTGTCGTCGAGCTGACGGAACTCGGGGTTGTCGTGCTCGATGTCGCGGCGCGAGAGCTCCGACAGCGGCTTCACCTCGACGTCGTCGATCACCGCGGCGAAGAGTTTCTCGCGCGGGCTGTGGCGGAAGCCGATCGTGATCCAGATCAGCTGGCCGCGCTCGTACTTGGCGCTTTTGTCCCCGAGCCGGATCGTGGCCGTCTTCCGACCCCGTTTCAGCTGGTCGGCGAAGACCGCCGAGTAGAAGTTCAGAACGTAGATTCCGCCGCGCATCTGCGGCACGGAGTCTATGTCAGGCGGGGCGCGGACATCTCGGCCGCGAACTGCTCCATCAGCTGCGCCGCCGAGATGGCGCGGGAACGAACGTGAGCGTGGCCCGCCCATAAAAGCCGAGGGGCGGCCTTGTGGTGCTCACGCATGAAGCGGTTGACGATGCCTCGGGTGCGGCGGCCGGTGAAGGCGCGGGTGACGTCGGTCGGGGCATCGGATTCGATCGCGGCCCGGTGGGCGGGCGACGTGGCGGCCTCGGGGCAGAGCATGAAGGCCGTGCCGAGCCGAGCCGCTCCGGCGCCCGCCGTCAGGGCGGCGGCGATCCCGGCCCGTCGAAGAGCCCACCGGAAGCGATCAACGGCAGCGATCAACAGCAGCGAGCTGACGAGTCGAAGCAACGCGAAGAGGCCGAAGTCCTGCGGATCCGGGTCGCTGAAGGGGCCGCGATGGCCGCCCGCCTCGAAGCCTTGAAGGACGAGTGCCTCGGGGCCGACGGCGGCCGCGAGCGTCGCCTCGGCGGGGGTGTTCACCGTCACCCAGGGAGCTCGATTCGGCCTGGGCCGAACCGGCGCTAGAACCCCTCGGCGCCGATCAGCGGAACGAAGCGGCAGGGGAAGATCGCGGTCGACTCCAGCTCCGAGCCGCGCCGGCGCAGGAGGGTCAGCATCTCCTCTGAGCCCTCGGCGACGGGGACGACCAGGCGGCCACCGTCGGCGAGCTGGTCGATCAGGGCGGGCGGGGCCGCCGGCGCGGCCGCGTGGACGGCGATCGCGTCGAAGGGAGCGCGGTCGGGTACGCCCCGGCTGCCATCGCCGACCATGAGCTCGACGTTGCTCGCGCTGCAGGAGGCGAGCGCCTCGGCGGCGGCGCGAGCGAGGCTCGAGTGGCGCTCGACGCTCACGACGTGGGACGCGAGGCGGCCCAGCAGGCAGGTCGAGTAGCCGGAGCCGGTGCCGATCTCCAGCACCCGCTCGTCGCCCTTCAGCTCCAGTGCCTGAAGGATCGCGGCGACGATCCACGGTTGCGAGATCGTCTGCTCGGAGCCGATCGGCAAGGCCGCGTCGGCGTAGGCCAGGTCGCGCCGCCGCTCCGCCACGAACCGCTCCCTTGGCACCTCCCCCATCGCCGCGAGCACCCGGCCGTCGCCGATCCCCCGCCCGCGCAACTGGTGCTCGACCATCTCGGCGCGGCGCGCGGGGAAATCCTGCTCGGGCAATTCGTCCATCTGGAGAGGCTACCCGGCGCTATCGTCGACCCATGGCCTCCCGAACGATCGTCGGCGCGATCGCCCTCCTGGCGCTGATCGCCGTCGGGATCTACCTGTTGGCGCAGGTGCCCTGGGAGTTCGCGATAGGTGGGCTGCTGGCGTTGGCGGGGATCCTTTGGGCGGTGGGAAGGGACGCGCCGGGGGCGGTGTAGGGGCGGGATGGGCGTTGCCCCGGCCGCCCCGGCAGTCCTATTTCGGTCCTGGGCGTCTGATGGAGGTCCTGGCAGGCTGTGACCGCGATGAGACGCCCAGGACGTGAGGGTCCCGTGAACAACTCCCGGGAGACGTGACGCTTCCGCCCGGAACTCAACGCCTTCGTCACGGTTTCCTCTCACCCTGACCCGACCCCCGCGTCCTTTGTAGCCCACAGGGCTACAAAGGACGCGGGGGTCGGTCCTGGGACGGTCACTCCGTGGAGGAAGGCAGGAGGATGCGTGGGTTCGTGACGTCTCCCGGGACGGTGTCGCAGCTTCTTCTCGCCTTCCATACCCCGGCCGTCTCGGCCACGGCCTGCCGGGGCCGTGGCCGAGACGGCCGTGCTCGCCGCTACGCCTTGCGTCCCTTGGCTCGGGCGCCGGCTTCCCGGCGCCCGTCCCTAATAGATGTAGTTCCGCAGTTTGTTCGGCTGCAGCACCGTGACCCGGCCCCGGCCCGAGCGCACCACTCCCGCCCGCTCGAGCTCCGCCAGGAAGCGGCTGACCGACTCGCGGGAGGTTCCCGCCAGCTGGGCGAGGTCGGTCTGGTTCATGCGGATCGTGACCTCCTGCATCCCACCATCGCCGTCGCCGTCCTTGTCCTGGCCCTCGCGGGAGAGCTGGGCGAGGATGCCGGCGACCCGGCTCGGGACGGTCTGGAAGGACTGGCGCGAGAGGCGCATGTTGGCGGCGCGCAGGCGGCGGACGAGGCCGGCGACCAACTTCAGGGCGATCTCGGGGTTGCGGCCGAGAAGGCTGCGGACGTCGTTGGCGGGCAGCGCGAGCAGGGTGCCATCGGTGATCGACTCGGCCGAGGCGGAGCGGGTGTCGCCGTCCAGCATCGCGAGCTCACCGAAGATCTCCCCCGGCCCGAGAGTCGCCAGCGTGATCGCCCGGCCGTCCGAGTGTTCGCGGGTGACGCGGAAGCTTCCTTCGCGGACGATGTAGCAGGCGTCGGAGCTGTCGCCCTCGTGGAAGACCCGCGTGCCGGCCGGAAAAGTTCGAGGCACGGCGACCTGGGAGAAGCGTTCCAGCTCTCCTTCCTCGAGGTCTGCGAAGAGCGGCACGCTCCTCAGCAGCTCGACCGCACTCTGCTCAGTCGTCTCAGGCACCCGTATCGATTATGGCAACGGGTCGTGAGAATGATGTTGCGGAGAGGACACAAGGGCCATTCGGGCGGGGCGCTCAGTGTGCCGAGGCGGTCAGTTTTCGCGGCCCGCGGCTGAATCCGGCGCCGATCAGGGCGTCCTCGTGGCCGGAGCCGATGACCGCCTCGCCATCGAGTTTCTCGATCGCCAGCTTCGGCAGCTGCCCCTTGGTCACCGCCTCGGCGAGGGCGCCCATCGCGGCGCCGAGTTCGTCCTCCTCCATCGAGCGCAGGCGCAGGAGGCCACGGCCGCCGCGCTCGACGAAGACCTCGGGCTCGCCGTCGCGCAGCAGCAGGTAGGCGCCGGGGGTGCGGCCGGGCCGGCGGCCGCCCTCCAGTTTCGGCCACGGCAGTGAGGCGCCGTAGGGGTTCGCCGGGTCGGTCGCCGCCAACACCAGGTACTCGCCCTGCGCTTCGGGGAGGGAACGCAGCCGCTCGACCGCGCCGGGAAGCGCGAACTGGGCGCCGCCGAGGCCCTCGACGAAGTAGCCGCGCCGCGCGGTCCCCAGCAGCTCGAGGTTGCCGAGCTCCGAGTAGAGGGTCGAGAATCCGCCGGGGACGCCCTCGGCCAGCACCGTCTCCCGGGTGACGATCCCATAGCGCTCCATCATCAACTCGGCCTGGGCGCGCAGGCGCGCGCCGGGCCCCGGCGCGCCGGCGAAGATCGGCGCGGTCAGGGACCAGCGTCCCTGCACCGCGGCGCCCGCGGTCGAGCGGCGGCGGGCGAAGCGCCGCCCCGCCTGCCGGGAGTTCGGCACCGCCCGGAGGCGCGGAGCGCGTAGCGGAGCGAAGGCGTCGTTGGTCACCTCGCCGCCCCAGGCGAGGTCCCAGAGCGCGTTGTGCAGGTCCTCGGACGGGAGGTCGATGTCGGCGACGAGGTCGAGCCAGAATGACGGCCCGGCGGCGAGGCGCTCGCGGATCGCGTCGTGGACATCCCCCTGTGGGATCTCAAGCTTGCCGTTGGCGGGCGGCGGCCCGGCGAGGCGCACGTCTTCGCGGAAGTAGAGAGCGACGCGCCCGTCGCTGCGCCCCAAGCTCCCCGCCCCGATCCAGATCAGCTCTCCGCTCGTGCAGAGCTGGTCGAGCCAGTTCGGCGAGTAGGCGCCGAGCCGCCGCGGCAGGACGTCCGTCTCCCAGACTTTCGGCGTCAGTGCGACGCCCTGCAGCGGCACCAGCGCCTCGCGCAGGCGGTCCGGGCCGGCGCCCGCTTTGCGGAAGGCGTCGACGTTCTGCCAGCTGAGCAGGAAGCGGGCGAGCTCGGTGCGGTCGGCCGCCTCGACCTCCTTGCGCAGCCGCGCCAGCGAGGCGCGACGCACCCGCCGCAGGACGTCGGAGTCGCACCACTCGCGCTCGGTGCCGCCGGGGAGGAGCTCGCCGCGGACCAGCGCACCCTCGTTCTCCAGCTCGCGCAGCGCCGGGCCGGGGTCGACGCCGTAGCGCTGCATCAGCTGCCCGGTCGGGAAGGGGCCGTGGGTGCGGGCGTAGCGACGGACCAGCGCCCGCATCGCGTCGGGGTGCTCCTCGAGGAACGTCTCCGGCAGGCCGGGCGGCGGCGGCACGCCGAGGGAGTCGCGGTAGAGCCCCGCGTCCTCGGAGGCGATCCAGCGCTCCTCGCCCGCGATCCGCACCTTCGCGATCCGCCGCTCCCCCGCCAGTTTCGCCAGCATCGACTCTGCCGAGTATCCCTCGGCCACCCGTTCGGCGGCCTCCTCGGTGGTCAGGTCGCCGATGTTGCGGAGCAGCTGCTGGAGGGCGTCGCGGTCGCCCGCGCGGCCCGCCTCGGTGCGGTGCTGGAGCTGCGCTTCGACTTCCTCCAGGGCCTCGGGGTCGATCAGTTCGCGCAGCTCCTCCTGTCCCAGCAGCTCGCGCAGCAGATCGCGGTCGAGCGCCAGCGCCGCCGCCCGCCGCTCGGCGTTCGGCGTGTCTCCCTCGTACATGTAGGTGGCGACGTAGTCGAAGAGGAGCGAGGAGGCGAACGGCGAGGCGGTCGGCGTCTCCACCTCGAGCAGCGAGAGCGAGCGCGCGTGCAGCTTTTCCAGGATGTCGGCGAGCGCGGGCAGATCGAGCACGTCCTGCAGGCACTCGCGGTAGGTCTCGAGGATGACCGGAAAACGGGGGAAATCGCGGGCGACTTCGAGCAGGCTCTGTGACTTCAGCCGCTGTTGCCAGAGCGGCGTGCGTTTGCCCGGGTAGGCGCGCGGGATCAGGAGCGAGCGCGAGGCGTTCTCGCGGAAGCGCGCGCCGAAGAGCGCCGAGCCCGAGAGCTCGCCGACGATCAGGTCTTCGAGCTCGGCCGGGTCGACCAGGACCAGGTCGGCGGGCGGCGGCTCGTCGGCGTCGGGCAGGTGGATGACGATGCCGTCGTCGGACCAGATCGCGTCGGCCTCGA
>JAFDWG010000374.1 GCA_018268605.1 Actinomycetota bacterium
GCCAACTACGGCAAGGAAGGCTACGGGCCACGCCTCGACGTCACCGTCCCGCCGATCGCCGGCGGCGCCGGCGTGATCACCGATTTCAAGGTGAAGATCCAGAAATCCTGGACCTACAAGGGCAAGAAGATGAGCTTCGTCAACGCCAAATGCCCGGCCTCGAAGAAGCTGAAGTACCGCGGCGCCTTCACCTACGCCGACGGCACCACGATCGACGCCGCCACCACGCAGCCCTGCACCCCGAAGGCGGAACCGAAAAAGAAGTAGCTGGCAGTGAGGTGGTCGGCTCCGCGCCGGCCACCTCGACCGGCTACACGTTCAGCTTCGGCAGCACTCGCTGAAGGGAGCGCGGGAGCCACCAGACGCGGTCGCCGAGCAGGAGCATCAGGGCCGGGAGAAGGACGATGCGGACGACCGTGGCGTCGAGGACGACGGCGACCGTGAGGCCGATCCCGAGCTGGCTCACGTTGGCGATCGGCTCGCCCGCGAAGACGACGAAGACGCCCAGCATGATCGCCGCCGCGCCGGTGATCACCCGCGCGGTCTTCTCGAGGCCGTAGCGGACCGCGGCCTCGTTGTCGTTGCCCGCGTCGTAGTGCTCGCGCATGCGGCTCAGGAGGAACACCGCGTAGTCGATCGAGAGGCCGAAGACGATCGCGAAGATCATGCAGGCACCGACCGCGTCGACGTATGAGTGGCCCCCGAGCGGCCAGCCGTCCGGGACGTGGAAGAGGAGCGTGAGGATGCCGAAGGCGACGCCGACCGTGAGCAGGTTGAGCCCGACCGCGATCGCCGCCAGCGGCAGCGCCCGCAGGACCACCACCAGCACCAGGAAGGTGACAAAGGTGATGATCGCGATGATGAAGGGGATCCGGTCACGGGTGATCTGGCTGTAGTCGTTCAGCTGCGCCGCGCCGCCCGCAACGCCGGTTTCCAGCGACGCGTTCTCCCCCAGTTCGCCCGCCGCGCTCGCCAGTTCCTCGTTCAGGCGGATCGAGCCAGGCGAGTTGAATTCGTACTTCGAGATCACCACCATCTGCGCCGCCTGGCCGCCTTTGTTCAGGTCGATCGTCGCGCCCACTTTTTCGCGGGTGGCGGGCGGCGCCCCGTCGAGCGCGGAGAGGACGAAGTACCCCGAGTTGAAGAGCCCGGGCGATTTTTCCTGTACTTCGGTCACCTGCCGGCGGATTTTCGCCTTGCCTTCGAGCACCTGGGCGCTCGCTTCGGTGAGCCCGGTTTCCAGCGGTTCGACTTCGGCCGCGCCCGCCGCGAGGTTTGCTTCCAGCGCTTCCGCCCCACCGGTCAACTGGCCGAGGCCGGTGACCAGGGCCGTCGCCCCGCTGCTCAGCTTTTCGACCCCGTTGCCCAGCCGGCTCGCTTCCTTCGCCAGTTTGCTCGCGCCGTGGTAGAGCGTATTGGCGCCCTTGTGGAGTTCGTAGAGACCTTCGATCAGTTCTCCGGTCCCCGAGGAGACAGTGTTCAGTTCTTCCACGGTCGAGCGGATGAAGCCCGCCACGTACTTGGCTTCTTCTTGGTCTTTGCCGAGGCGCCGCTGGAGCCCTTCGATTTCCGCGGTCAGGCCCGCGTAGCGTTCCTTGTAGGGCGCGCCGCTCACCGGATCGCTACCGCTGATCGCACCGAGCGCGTGCTGGACCGCTTCCAGCGCCGCGCCGTAGTGCGGATCGCTCTTGCCGACGTCCATCGCGTTCAGTTCGGCTTCGGCTTTCTGCAGCCCTTCGACGGTAGCCGCGCTCGCTTCCTGCAGCGGCGGCAGCGTTTCCTTGACCTCGGCGAGCAGCACCCGCATCAGCTTGCGCTGGCGACGCAGGCCGTTGTAGCGGAGGTTCGAGGCCAGCGGCTGGATCCCACTGACCCGGATCGTCTGCGCCCCGACCGCCGCTTCCAGCAACCCTTCCGTGAGCCTTTCGGTGCCTTTGGAAAACCGTTCGAGCGCGTCGATCGCGCGCTGGCTCCCGCCCGCCGCGCGCAGGAGCCCCCGGGCGATCAGCTGGGCTCCTTCGGTCGCGTGATCGGAGCCCTGGGCCAGCAGGCCGGCCCCGTTGCTCGCTTCGGCGATCCCGCCGCGCAGTTCCCCCACCCCACCCGCGGCCACGCCCAGTTCCCGACCGAGTTTCCCCAATTCTTTGACCGGTCCGAGGTTGCCTTTCGTGGCGAGCGCCGAGTTGCCGAATTCCTGCAGCGGCTTGACCCGCTTCGTCGCCGCCTGCGGGCCGATCACGACCTTGACCCCGTTGAGCTTGGCGACCTTGTGCTGGAAGTGCTGGAGGGCGGCCATCGTGCCCGCGTCGGTGATCGGCCCGTTCGGGTTGCCGGCCACGACGTAGAACGGGGCGTCCCAGCCGGGCCCGATCGAGTCGTCGATCAGTTCGGCGTTGACCCGTGCGGGCGCGTCCTTGGGCAGCTGTTCGGGACTCGGCGGCCCGAGCTTCAACCCGATCGCGGGCCCGGCGAGGGCCAGCAGGACCCCGCCGATGACGAGCGTCGCCACCAACGGCCGCCGCAGCGCGCCGTTGACGAAGCGCATCACCGCCGAGCGTTCGGCGCCCGCCTTCGACCCGACCCGCCAGCGGTCGATGTTGTGGCCGACCAGGGTGAGGATCGCGGGGCCGACCAGCGTCGCCACGGTGACGCTGAGGACGACGACCATCGCCACCGTCCCGGCCAGGGACACCAGAAGCGACCCGGGCAGGATCAGCAGCGAGACGAGCATCGAGAGCAGCAGGGTCGAGCCGGCGAAGGCGACGGTGCGCCCCGCGTGGCGCCGCGTCTGGCGCGCCGCCTCGAGCGGCTCGGCTCCGCCCTCGAGCTCCTCGCGGAAGCGCGAGACCATCAAGAGGGCGTAGTCCACCCCCAGCGCCAGGCCGATCATCGTGCAGACGGTCAGCGCGAAGGCGTCGATCGAGAACCAACTGGTGAGGAAGTAGAGGACCCCGCGCGAGGCGAGCACGGTGATCGCGCCGAAGCCGAGCGGGATGATCGCGGCGATCGGCGAGCGGAAGACGAGCAGCAGGACGATCAGCAGGATCGGCAGGGCGATCAACTCGCCGCGCTCGGCCGAGTCGATCGATTCCTGCTGCAGCGAGCGTGAGATCGTCGCGTATCCCGTCTGCGTCGCCCGCACCGGTGCCGACACGTTTTCGTCGAGGATCTCTTCCAGTCGCGGCACGACTTCGTTCACTGCCGTTTTCGTGTCGACGTGGAAGTCGGCGAGGATCAGCGCCCTCCCCGGCGACGGGCGCAGCCCTTCGACCGAGCCCTTGTCCCAGGGGGAGAGCGTCGAGACGTTCGGTTCCGCGCGCAGCGCCCGGACCAGGCGCGGCCCCTGTTCTTCGAGCGCGTCAGCTGGGCCGCGCAGCAGGATCGCGAAGGGCGCCGAGGGGCCGAAATGCTCTTCCAGCATCGCGTTGGCCTTCGCCGAGGAGCTGCCGGGAACGTCGAGCGTGGTCGGGTCGAGCTTCTTGTCGACGCCGGTGCCGACCACCGCCAGCGCGGCCAGGACGATCGCCGCGATGAGCAGGACCTCGCGCGGGTGGCGCAGCAGCCAGGATGCGCGCGGTCGGTCCTCCGCGCCACGGGGCTGCTTGCTTCCCCTTCCCCTGCTGCTTCCCACGCATGGTAGTTTGGCGCCCAGGGGCTACGGGAGGAGCGAACCTATGCGGAAGAGTGTGTTAAGGACGGCAATCGTGACCGTCGTCGCACTGCTGGTGATGGGCGGGATGGCTGTGGGGGCGATCGTCTTGAGGGCGGGGCCGGTCGAAGTGACCGCGGAAGGCGGCTTCACGCCGACGACCCTGCCGAAGGACAAGACCGCGCCGATCACGCTGCACGGCGAAGGGCGCATCGGCAACACCGAAGGCGGGCTGCCGCCGATCCTGAAGACCCTGACCGTCTGGTACGACAAGCACGGCGCAGTCGTCACCAAAGGGCTGCCGTACTGCACGAAAGGCAAACTGGCGGCGACCACCTCGGCGACGGCGCGCAAGGTCTGCGCGGGCTCGATCGTCGGCGAGGGGCGGGGGACGGCGGTGATCGCCTTCCCGGAACAGAAGCCGTTCAAGGCGAGCTCGCCGATCACGATCTTCAACGCCGCGCCGCACAACGGCAACCCGACGGTGCTCGCCCACGCCTATCTCAGCGTGCCGGCGCCGACCACCTACATCGTCCCGGTGGAAATCCAGAAAGTGCACGCCGGGCCGTTCGGGTTCCGCACCGAAGCGACGATCCCGAAGATCGCGGGCGGCTACGGCATCCCGCTGGAAGGCAGCCTGACGATCGGCAAACGCTGGACCTTCAAGGGCGAAAAGCTGAGCTAC
>JAFDWG010000375.1 GCA_018268605.1 Actinomycetota bacterium
ATCGTCACCGCCGCCGAAGAGGCGGGCGTCAAGATCGCGCTCTGCGCGCCGACCGGACGCGCCGCCCGGCGCCTGCAGGAAACGACCGGACACGAGGCGCAGACGATCCACCGGATGCTCGAATGGATCCCCGGCGGCGACCCTGGCTTCGGTCCCGGCCGGCCGCTGCCGGTCGAGCTGGTGATCGTCGACGAGTCCTCGATGCTGAACCTGCGCCTCGCCGAGGTGCTGCTCCAAGGCTTGGCCGAGACCACCCACATCGTCTTCGTCGGCGACGCCGATCAGCTGCCGCCGATCGGGGCGGGCAAACCGTTCGAGGACCTGATCGAGTCGGGCGCGGCGCCGGTCGTCCGTCTGACCCAGATCTTCCGCCAGGCGGCGAGATCGATGATCACCACCGCCGCCCACGAGATCAACCAGGGCCGTCCCCCCCACCTCGAGCCCGGCCCCGAGCAGGACCGCGACTTCTTCTTCATCGAGCGCCCCTCGCCGGAGCGGGCGCTCGAGACCGTGGTCGAGGTGGTCGCCGAGCGGGCGGCGGAGAGCTTCGGCGTCGACCCGATCCGCGAGGTGCAGACGCTGGCGCCGATGTACCGCGGGCCGGTCGGGATCGACGCGCTGAACGAGCGCCTCCAGGGCCGCCTCAATCCGGACGGCAAGAAGGCGATCGGCGAGCGCTTCCGGGTCGGCGATCGCCTGATCCAGACCCGTAACTCGCATGAGCTCGGCCTGATGAACGGCTCGATCGTGTTCCTCCGCCGCGACGATCCCGACGAAGAACAGATCGTCGTCGACACCGACGAGGGCGGCACCCTGGTGATGCCTTACTCGGAGACGACGACCCTCAAACTCGCCTACGCGATCTCGGTTCACAAGGCGCAGGGATGCGAGGTCCCGGTGGTCGTCGCGGTCTGCCACCGCTCCCACACCCGGATGCTGACCCGTCCTCTCCTCTACACCGCGATCACCCGCGCCCGGCGCGATTGCGTCCTGGTCGGCGATTCGGCGGCCCTGGCCCAGGCGGTCGGCCGCGGCGAGGGCAGCAGCCGGTACTCAGGGCTTGCCGCCAGACTTCGTAGCGAATGAGAGATCGCAAAGAGGAGCGGGCCGGGGTTCCCTGGCTCGAGATCGGCCTCACGGTCGCGGGGATCGTGCTGCTCGCCGGGCTCGTCGCGGCGATTCCCGCCCTCCGGCACGCGGCGGTCGCCGCGGTCCACGGGGAAACCTCTGAAGTGCGCCACCAGATCCAGTCGCTGGGCGCGGGCGGGCCGCTGATCATCTTCGGCCTGGCCGTGATCCACTCGGTGGTGCCATATCCGGCCGAGATCGTCAACGCGGCGGCCGGCTTCGCCTACGGGTTCCTCGGCGGGCTCGGGATCGTCTGCGTGGGCTGGATGGCCTCGGCCCTCATCTGTTACTGGTTCGGCACCGGCGTGGCGCGGCCGCTGCTCGACCGCTGGTTCGGTGCCGTCCGCTTCGCCAGATTCGAGGGGATGGTCGAACGCGGCGGGGTCACCCTGCTGATCGCCCTGCGCCTCCTGCCGATCGTCCCGTTCAGCCTGGTCTCCGCCGCGGCCGGGGCAGCCCGGGTTCCCTTCGGCCGCTACTGCTGGACGACAGCGGTCGGCTTCCTGCCGATCACCGCGCTGGCCGTCTACCTCGGCACCCGTCTGGAAGGCATCCGCTTCACCGACCCGGCCGTGATCGGGGCGATAGTCGGCGTCTTCATCCTGCTCTTCGGCGCCCACTTCATCATCAAGCGCTCCGGCGCCACCGACGAAGCCGTCAACGAGAACGCGACTTCTGCGCCCGGTGCTTCGGAGGAAGCTCCTTGACGCGGAAGTGGAAGACGGTCGGCTTTTCGGTGATGTTGCCGACCTGATCTTTGGCGCGGACCCGCACCGCGTGCTTGCCCTTCTTGAAGCGGTGCTTGAACCTGGCCGGGCAGATCCGCAGCGGTTCGCGGTCGAACTGGCAGTAGTAGGTGACCGGCGACTCGCTCGCCTTCAGGCTGAAGCCGACGACGACGCTGCGCTTGCGCGTCTTCACCACCTTCCTCGGGTGGTGGACGAACTTGGCGGTCGGGATCTTGGTGTCGACGCCGAAGTTGTAGACGCCGCTCGAGCCGGTGCGTCCCCGCGCGTCCTTGCCGGTGACGACGAAGCCGTGGTTACCGTCGGCCAGCTTCGCCGGGACCACGTAGGGCGAGGCGCACGGCTGCGGCGTGCCGCCGTCGATCTGGCAGGTGAAGGTGACCGGGCGGGTCGAGGCGAATTCGAAGCTCGGGCGGCTGTTGCTCGAGAGCGCGGCCGGGCCGTTGGTGATCCGCACGCTCGGCGCCCCCGCCTTTTCTTCTTCTTCGACCGATTCGACGACGTGGCTGGGCGGGTCTTCGACCGGTGAGCCGCCGACCGCCTTGATCGCCGCGAGCGCGTTCACCATCCCCGCGCCGACGGCGAAAGGCGAGGTGACGGTGGTGAATTTGGTCGCCGAGCCCTCCAGCGCCGAGAGGATTTTCGCCGACGTCGCGAGTGGCGCCGTCTGGCGCATCAGCGCGGCGATCGTCGCGGCGTGCTCGGCGGCCTGGGAGCTGCCGCAGAAGTGCCAGCCGTCTTTGGCAAGGATCCCGAAGAAGGTGTTCGACGCGCAGTCGGTGGCGGCGATGTCGGGCTTCGAGATCGCCTGCGGAGCGCCTAGCGGCGCCGCGGGCGTCGTCCCCGTGACCGGGCCGAAGTAGTGGGTGACCGGGCCGCGCGAGGAGTAGGCCTCCGGCGCTTTCGGCGCCACGCTCGATTCCTGGTAATTGACCGCGCCGATCGTGGTCACGTAGGACGAGCCGCGGTGGCCGTAGATGACCGGGCCGACGATGTCGCCGCCCGCTGATTTCGGATACTCGATTTCCGAGACCCCGCCCCCGTCCTCGAGGATCGAGAACTTGATCCGCGGGTCGGCGGTGGCGCTCGCTTTCGGGTTGCAGCTGGCTCCGGCGCAGCGGGCGATCACGAGCCGGGCTTCCTGCGGGACCGCCGACGGGTTTTCCCAGAACACTTCGGTCACCGGCTTCTGGGTAAGTTCGTTGCTTCCGGCCACTTTGATTTCTTCGCCGCTCGGACCGTTCACGACGAGCGCCGCGAAAAACGCCGTCTTCACCCCGTACCACGGTTCGGCCCACTGCAGGTTGACGGAGAGGGGCGCGTGCGGTTCGACCGTGATCCCGAATTCGG
>JAFDWG010000037.1 GCA_018268605.1 Actinomycetota bacterium
GCTCCGGCGTCGCCACCGACATCATCGAGGCCAGCGCCCGCGCCTACCTGCGAGCGTTGTCCAACAGCCTCGAAGGCGCCGCCACCCGCGAGGCCGAGGCCGCCACCGCCGAAGCCGCCATCGAGCGCACGGGTCCGTAACTAAGGCGTTCGCCTAAAGCCGAAAAGTGCGCACCACACGTGCGCATTTCGCTGCCACGGTCCGTCCCATGGATCGACCGTCTGCATTTCACCGGCCTATAGCCGGTCAGATGCAGACGGTTGAGGGACGGATCGCGGATCTGGCGCGGGATCAGCATGGGATCGTGGGACGGAAGCAGCTCGCGGACGGAGGAGTGACGCGGGACGAGATCGATCGGCGCGTCTCCATCGGATCGCTACACGCGGTCCACCGGGGTGTGTACGCGGTGGGGCATACGGCGATCACTCGGCGAGGACGGTGGATGGCGGCGGTGCTCGCGTCCGGGGACGGGGCGGTGCTCAGTCATCGATCGGCGACGGCGCTCTACGGGGCCTGGGGGTCGGGGACGGGGGAGATCCACGTCACGGTGCCGAGGAAGGTGCGCTCGACCCGCTCGATCCATCGTCACTTCTCGGCGCTCCCGGCAGATGAGATGGAGATCGTCGACGGCATCCCGGTCACCTCCGCGTCGCGAGCCGTCCTCGATCTCGCCTCCGAAAAGGGTGAGGCGGCGGCTGAGAGCGCCCTGCGAGAGATCGAATACCTCGGTATCTACGCCGACGTCTCGCTCCCGACGCTCCTCGCCCGCCATTCGAACCATCTCGGCGTCCGGGCGTGCCGGGAAGCGCTCGATCACCTCCGCGACGACCCCGGCGGCCGCATCCGCAGCGACCTCGAGGAGCTCTTCGTCGCCTTCCTCGATACCCATCGCCTTCCCCGACCCCGCCTGAACTTCTGGCTCTTGATCGGCGACGACCGTTTCCAGGTCGACTGTCTCTGGCCTGAAGCGCGTCTCGTCGGTGAGTTGGACGGCTTCAGGTCGCACGGGACGCGCCGAGCGTTCGGGAGCGATCGTAGGAGGGATCGGAAGCTCGGCGCCGCCGGGTATCGCGTGGTCCGCATCACCGAAGACCAGATTCGGAATGAAACAGACGCTCTCGCCAGCGACTTACAAGCGTCCGTGATAGCGTACGCACCATGGCAACGGTAGCCGCCCCCTCCAACGCGTCCCCGCCGCCCGTCGGCCCGCGGGTCCGGGCGCTGCGCGAAGCGATGTCGCTGTCGCTGCGGGACCTCGCCGACCGCTCCGGCGTCTCGGCGCAGATGCTGTCCCAGGTCGAGCGCAACGAGACCTCGCCGACGCTCGCGGTTGCGGCGAAGATCGCCGCCGGCCTCGAACTGACGCTGTCCCAGCTGCTGCGCCTGGACGAGGGCCGGCACGTCGCGATCTCCCGCGCCACCGAGCGCCGCGAGAGCCGCCGCGGTGGGCACCGCATCGAGGAGCTGACGCCCCCGCTGCCCGGGCAGCGCGCCGATGTGTCCCTGCACGTCCTCGACCCCGGCGCGACCACCGGCGGTGCCTCCGACCCGCCGATGCACGAGCCCGGCAGCCGCGAGACCGCGGTCGTCCTGGCAGGAGACCTCGCGCTTGTCATCGAAGGCGAGCGCCACGAGCTTCACGAGGGAGATTCCGTCACCTTCGACGCCGATCTCCCGCACCACTTCGAGAACGAAGGAACCGACCCGACCCGCTTCATCGCGGTGATAGCCGCGGGACTGAGGAGGAGCTAGCAGTGCCGAAGAACATGTTCGAAAAGATCTGGGAGCAGCACGAGGTCTCAGAGGGGTTGATCTACATCGACCTGCACCTGGTCCACGAGGTCACCTCGCCGCAGGCGTTCGACGGCCTCCGACTGGCCGGCCGCCAGGTCCGCCGCCCCGACAAGACGCTGGCGACGGCCGACCACAACACGCCGACGGACGGCACGATGGCGGCGCGCCTGATCGCCGACGAGCTCTCCCGCGTCCAGGTCGAAACCCTGGAACGAAACTGCGAGGAGTTCGGCCTGAAGCTGTACAGCCTCGGTTCCGACCGCCAGGGCATCGTCCACGTGATCGGCCCGGAGCTGGGCGTCACCCAGCCCGGCATGACGATCGTCTGCGGCGACAGCCACACCGCTACCCACGGCGCCTTCGGCGCGCTGGCCTTCGGCATCGGCACCTCCGAGGTCGAGCACGTCCTCGCGACCCAGTGCATGGTGCAGAAAAGGCCGCGCACGATGCGGATCAACTACGCGGGCGAGCTGAGCTCCGGCGTCACCCCCAAGGACCTGATCCTGGCGACGATCGGCAAGCTCGGCACCGGCGGAATGACCGGGTTCGCGGTCGAGTTCGCAGGCCCAGCGGTCGAGGCGCTCTCGATGCCGGGCCGGATGACGATCTGCAACATGACGATCGAGGGCGGCGGCCGCGCGGGCATGATCGCCCCGGATCAGACCACCTTCGACTACGTCCAGGGCCGTCCCGGCGCGCCGCAGGACTTCGACGCCGCCGTGGCCCGCTGGAAGGAGTTGCCGACCGAGGACGGGGCGAGCTTCGATCAGGAGGTCGACATCGACGCCGCGGCGATCTCCCCGATGGTCACCTGGGGAACCAACCCAGGCATGGTCGTCCAGGTCACCGACAACGTCCCCGACCCGGCCGCGATGGAGGCCCCCGCCGACCGAGAATCGGCCGAACGCGCCCTCGCCTACATGGGCTTGACCGCGAACACGCCGATGACCGAGATCGCTCCGGAACGGGTCTTCATCGGCTCCTGCACCAACAGCCGCATCGAGGACCTGCGAGAGGCCGCCGAGATCGTCGACGGCCGCAAGGTCGCGAGCTCGGTCCGGGCGATGGTCGTCCCCGGTTCCCAGCAGGTGAAAAAGGCCGCCGAAGAAGAGGGGCTCGACGACGTCTTCCGCAGCGCCGGCTTCGAATGGCGCGAGGCGGGCTGCTCGATGTGCCTCGGCATGAACCCCGACATCCTGGATGAAGGCGAGCGCTGCGCCTCGACCTCGAACCGCAACTTCGAGGGTCGCCAGGGCAAGGGCGGGCGCACCCACTTGGTCAGCCCGCGGATGGCGGCCGCCGCCGCCGTCGAGGGCCACTTCGTCGACATCCGGAATTGGAGCTGAACATGAGACCGATTGACGTAATCGAGGGCAAGGTGTCGGTGCTGGACCGCAACGACGTCGATACCGACCAGATCATCCCCAAGCAGTTCCTGAAGCGGGTCGAGCGGACCGGCTTCGGCGAGTTCCTCTTCTACGACTGGATCCGCGACGGTGAGATCGAGCTGGAGCCGAACCCGATCCTCGTGACGGGGCGCAACTTCGGCTGCGGCTCCTCCCGCGAGCACGCTCCCTGGGCGCTGGAGGACTTCGGCTTCGAGGCGATCGTCGCGCCCTCCTTCGCCGACATCTTCTACTCCAACTGCACGAAGATCGGGCTACTCCCGGCGATCGTCGACGAGGAGCACTGCACGGCCATCGCGAAGGCGGGGCAGGCTCGGATCGATGTCGACGACGAGACGATCGACTGCGGGGAGACCGGTGTCTTCCCTTTCGAGGTGCACCCGGAGGTGAAGCACCGACTGCTGAACGGCCTCGATGACATCGGCATCACCTTGCAGAACGTCGGCGCGATCGACGAGTACGAGAACTCGGGCCGCGCGGTCGGCCCGGTGACGACGAGCATCTAGGAGGACGCCCATGGCGGGATCGAGCACTCGCGACTGGGACGCGAGCACCTACCAGCGCGTCGCCCTGCCTCACGAGGACTGGGCTCGCGCGGTGCTCGACCGGCTCGGCCTCGAGGGCGGGGAGACCGTCCTCGAGGCCGGCTGTGGCTCCGGTCGCACCACCGCGATCGTGATCGAGCGGGTGCCGGACGGCCGCGTCATCGCGGTCGACGGCTCGCCCTCGATGGTGGTGAAGGTGAAGGAGGTGCTGCGCCCCCAGGACATGGCGATGGTCAGCGACCTCACCAAGCTGGAGTTGGACGAGCCCCTCGATGCGGTGTTCTCGACCGCCGTCTTCCATTGGATCAGCGACCACGAGGCGCTCTTTGCCCGGATGCGGGCGGCGCTCAAGGACGGTGGCCGCTTCGCCGCCCAGTGTGGGGGCGAGGGCAACATCGACGCCTTCCGCAAGGCCGGGGAGGAGGTCGCGACGCGCGAGCCCTACGCGCCCTACCTGGAGGGGATCGAGAGGCTCTGGAACTACGCCGGCGCGGAGGAGACCGAAGCGCGCCTGCGCGCGGCGGGCTTCGACGACGTCCGCTGTTGGCTCGAGCCCTGGCCGGTCGACCCGCCCGAGCCCGAGGCCTTCGCCCGCACGATCTGCCTCGGCGCCCACGTCGAGCGGCTGCCGGAGGAGCTGCGCGACCAGTTCGTCGCCGACGTCCTCGCCGCCCAGCCGAGCCCGCTGCACCTCGGCTACGTGCGCCTGAACATCGAAGCCACGGCCGCGTAAGTAGAGTGCCGCGCCAGATGAAAGACGCACCAGAGATCGTTGTCCTGCCCGGCGACGGGATCGGCCCGGAAATCGTCTCGGCCACCCGCGAGGTCCTCGACGCCCTCGGCGACTTCAACTACGACGAGCGCCTGATGGGCGGCTGCTCGATCGATGCCGACGGGGTCGCCCTGACCGACGAGGTGCTGGACGCCTGCAAGGCCGCCGACGCGGTGCTGCTCGGCGCGGTCGGCGGTCCCAAATGGGACACGACCAACCCTGACGAGCCGCGCCCCGAGCAGGGCCTGCTCGGCCTGCGCAAAGGCATGGGCCTCTACGCGAACCTGCGCCCGGTGCGTCCGAGCCCGGCGCTGATGGGCGCCAGCCCGCTGCGCGAAGACCGCATCTCCGGGACCGACCTGCTGGTCGTCCGCGAGCTCACCGGCGGCATCTACTTCGGCAAGTCGGGACGCGAGGGCGACGCCGCTTTCGACACCTGCGAGTACGACGCCTCCGAAATCGACCGCATCGCCCGGGTCGCCTTCGACGCCGCCCGTCGGCGCGCCGAGGGATCGGGCCGCAAGCCCAAGGTCACCTCGGTCGACAAGGCCAATGTGATGGAGACCTCACGGCTCTGGCGCGAGGTGGTCGGGCGCGTGGTCCCCGACTATCCCGACGTCGACTTCGAGAACATGCTGGCCGACAACGCAGCGATGCAGCTGGTCTCGCGACCCGCCGACTTCGACGTGCTGGTCGCCGACAACCTCTTCGGCGACATCCTCTCCGACGAGGCGGCGATGCTCACGGGCAGCCTCGGGATGCTCCCGAGCGCCAGCCTCGGCGCCGATGGCACCCCTGGGCTCTTCGAGCCGGTCCACGGCTCGGCCCCGGACATCGCGGGCAACGGCATCGCCAACCCGCTGGCCACCTTCCTCTCGGCGGCGATGATGCTGCGCCACGGCCTCGGCATGCCCGACGAGGCGGCGCGGATCGAGGAGGCCGTCGACAAAGCTCTCGAAGACGGCCTGCGCACCCCGGACCTCGCCGGGGGGCCCGCCGCACCACCACCGATGGTGGACGTCCCCCCCGAGGTCGAGGTCGGCACCGCGGAGATGACCGCCGCGGTGATCGAGGCACTGAACTAGGGCACTGCGGGGCGGTCACCCGCCCCGTATCACTAGGACGCCGTCACCGCCCAGAGGCCGGAGGCGACGAAGTTTCCTTCGGCTTCTTTCGCGCCTTTTGCGGTCAGCGTGACGCCGAGACGGTTGGCTTCCGCCGTCAGGGCGGTCGCGCCGAGACCGTCGAGGTTGGTTTCCGTCGTCAGGTAGAGGCAGACGGCGTTCGCCACGGCGGCAGGCGTGGTGTTGCCCGCGCCGAGGCCCGGGCAGGTCGCGTTCGTTTTGCCTTTTTCGACCACCGACACGACCGGGTTGGCCGCCAGCGCCTGCTGGAAGGTGACCGAGCCGAACGCGCTCGCTTCTTTGCCTTTTTCCTTCGACCCGCCGAGGCTGAACACCCCGCGCTCAGTTTGGCCGCTGGTCAGGTTTTCGACGTTGCCGATCACGCCCGGCGCAAGCTTTTCTTTGGTGACCGAGCCGTTGGCCAGCTTTTCCTTGGTCACCGCGCCGTCCGCGAGGTTGCCGGTGGCGACGCCCTTTTCGGCGAGTTTCGCCGAGGTGACGGCCTTGTTGTTGATTTTGTTGGTGGTGACGACGTTGTTCGCGATCTTTTCCGCGTTGACGGCGCCCGCCGAGATCTTGCTGGTGTTGATGATCCCGGCGCCGAGGTTGCCCGGCAGCACCGCGTTGGGGCCGAGCTTCCCGGCCACGACCGCCTTGGGCGCGATCTTGCCGCTCGTCACCGCCCCCTTACGGATCGCCTTGCCGGTCACCGCGCCCTTCTTGAGCTGGTTCGGGCCGACGCTGTTCTTGGGCAGCCCCGCTGCCACCGCGGCGCCTCCCAGGGCGATGAACAAGGCCAACGAGGCGATCACGTTCGCGTACGTCAACCGGGGCAGAAAACGCTTCATCCTGCTTCCTCCTTCGGGTTTTCGAAGCTTTCTCGAATGCTTGGTTTCAAGGTCTTCGATCCATCGGGCATAATCCCCCCAACATGGATCAGGCCGATTTGATTTGGAAGAACGGAGAGTTCGTCCCCTGGGATGAGGCGAAAGTGCACGTGCTGTCGCACGGCCTGCACTACGGAACCGGCGTTTTCGAGGGCATCCGCGCCTACGAGACCGACCGCGGACCGGCCGTCTTCCGCCTGCCCGAGCACCTCGATCGGCTGCACAAGTCGGCGGGCCTCTACTACCTGGAGATCCCCTACAGCGCCGAGGAACTGCGCGCGGCGACGAAGGAACTGATCGCGCGCAACGGCCTCAGGTCCTGCTACATCCGCCCGCTGGCGTTCCGCGGATACGGCGAGATGGGCCTCTACGCCAAGACCGCTCCGATCGACGTGATCATCGCCACCTGGCCCTGGGGCGCCTACCTCGGCGACGAGAGCGCCGGCAAAGGCATCCGCGCCAAGGTCTCGAGCTGGCGGCGCAACAGCCCCGGCGGCGCGATCCCGCACGCGAAGGCCTCGGGCTCCTACCTCAACTCGATCCTCGCCAAGACCGAATCGGCCAACGCCGGCTACGACGAGGCGATCCTGCTCGACGAGCGCGGCTTCGTCTCCGAGGGCTCGGGTGAGAACATCTTCGTCGTGCGCGAGGGGGAGATCCTGACGCCGCCGCACACCGCCTCGATCCTCGACGGGATCAACCGCAAGTCGGTGATCCAGATCGCCCGCGACCTCGGCTACACCGTGGTCGAGCGCGACATCGCCCGCGCCGAGCTCTACCTCGCCGAGGAGGTCTTCCTCACCGGCACCGCGGCGGAGATGGTCCCGGTGCGGGAGATCGACGACCACGCGATCGGCGGCCCCGGCGAGATCACCCGCCACATCCAGGCGAAATTCATCGACGCCCTGCACGGGCGCGCCGACGAGTACCTCGAGTGGCTCGACTTCGTCGACGTCGGGAGCGCGCGAATTACCCCTGCCGCTTAGCGGCAGGCACGGCTCTGCCGTGCGCGCCGGGCCGTGAGGCCCACCCGATCGTTTCGAGTCGAAAGGCAGCAGTGCTCAGATGGAACAGGTGAAGCTCTACGACACCACCCTGCGGGACGGGATGCAGGGCGAGGGGATGTCGCTCTCGGCGTCGGAGAAGGCGCGCGTGGTTGCGGCGCTCGACCGGCTCGGCGTGGGGATGATCGAGGCCGGCTTCCCGAGCTCCAACCCGAAGGAAGAGGAGCTCTTCGCCGCGCTCGCCGAGCTGCCGCTGGAGCACTCCGTCATCTGCGGCTTCGGCATGACCCGCCGCCGCGGGACCGAGGCCGCCGAAGACCCGGCGCTCCTCACCCTGGTCGACTCCTTCGCCCCGGTGGTGACCCTGGTCGGCAAGACCTGGGCGCTTCACCTGGAGAAGGTCACGAAGGTCTCGCGCGAGGAGAACCTGGCGATGATCGCCGAGTCGGTCGCCTTCTGCGGCGAGCGCGGCAAGCGGGTCGTCTACGACGCCGAGCACTTCTTCGACGCCTACCGCGAGGACCCGGGTTACGCGCTCTCCTGCCTGGAGGCGGCGATCGACGCGGGGGCCGAGAACGTGACGCTCTGCGACACCAACGGGGCGAGCCTGCCGAACCAGGTCGCCGCCGCCACGGAGGTCGTCGTCGCCCGCTTCGGCGGTCGCGCCGAAGTCGGCATCCACGCCCACGACGACGCCGGGTGCGGAGTCGCCAACAGCCTGGCTGCGGTCGATGCGGGCGCGCGGATGGTGCAGGGGACCGTCAACGGCTACGGCGAGCGCTGCGGCAACGCCAACCTGACGACGATCTTGCCCGCCCTGCAGCTGAAGATGGGCTTCGACGTGGTCCCGCCCGAGAACCTGCGGACGCTGACCGAGACGGTCCACTTCGTCGACGAGCTCTGCAACGTGGCGCCGGACCCGAATGCCCCCTACGTCGGACGCAACGCCTTCGCCCACAAGGGCGGGATGCACGTCGCCGGGGTCGAGGCCGACTCGCGTACCTTTGAGCACATCGAGCCGGCCGCGGTCGGCAACGAGCGGGCGATCCTGCCGTCGGAGCTGTCCGGCAAGGCGACGATCCGCGACCAGGCCGCCGCGGCGGGCCTGGAGATCGACGATGAGACCGCGTCGCGGGCGATCGAGGTGCTGAAGGAACGCGAGCACCGCGGCTTCCACTACGAGGCGGCGCCGGCCTCCTTCGAGCTCCTGCTGCGCCACGAGGCGGGCGTCTACAAGCCCCTCTTCACGCTGGAGAGCTACCGGGTCGTGACCCAGCGCCGGGCCGGGGGAGAGGTGGAAACCGAGGCGACGGTGAAGGTTCACGTAGATGGAGCGCGCTACGTCGAGATCGCCGAGGGCAACGGTCCGGTGAGCGCCCTCGACAAGGCGTTGCGGAAGGCGATCACGAGCCGCCACCCGCACCTCTCCGACATCGAGCTGACCAACTACAAGGTCCGGATCCTCGACCAGGACCGCGGCACCGACGCGGTCACCCGGGTGCTGCTCGACTCCGCCGACGGCGAGCGCGAGTGGGGGACGACGGGGGTGTCCGGGAACGTGATCGAGGCCTCCTGGCAGGCGCTGGTCGACTCGCTGGAGTACGCGTTTCAGTGAACCCGATTCCGCTCGCACAACCAGACCTCGGGGCACGGGAGGAAGAACTCGTCCTCGAAGTCCTTCGTTCCGGTCGCCTGTCCCTGGGCCCCATGGGGCAACGTTTCGAGCGGGCTTTCGCCGACTTCCTTGGAGTCGAAGATGCAGTCGCGGTCTCCAGCGGAACCGCGGCACTGCATCTTGGCGTGCGCCGGCTCGGTTGGGGGGAGGGCGACGAGGTCATCACCAGCCCGTTCACCTTCGTCGCCTCGGCGAACTCGCTCCTCTACGAGGGCGCGAAGCCGGTCTTCGTCGACGTCGATCCCGAGACGCTCGACATCGACCCGGACGCCGCCGCCGCGGCCGTCACCGACAGGACCCAGGGCCTGCTGCCGATCGACATCTTCGGCTGGCCCGCGGCATGGCCCGAGCTCGAGGCGCTGGCGGCGAAGCACGGCCTCGGCATTCTCGAGGACTCCTGCGAGGCGCTGGGCGCGGTCGACTCCGAGGGCCGCATGGTCGGCACCCGCGGCAACTTCGCGACCTTCGCCTTCTACGCCAACAAGCAGATGACCACGGGGGAGGGCGGCATGATCGTCCCCACCGACGCCGATGCGGCGGCCCGCCTACGCTCCGAGCGGAACCAGGGCCGCGCGGTCGACATGGGCTGGCTCGACCATGACCGGCTCGGCTTCAACTACCGGCTCTCCGACGTGGCGGCGGCGATCGGCCTCGCCCAGGTGGAGAAGCTGCCGCGTTTGCTTGAGGCGCGCGCCGCAGTCGCGTCGATGTACGGGGAGCGCTTGGCGAGTGTCCCTGGGGTGACGGCTCCGATGGCCGCGCGAGGCCGCGAGGTCCGTAGCTGGTTCGTCTACGTGGTGCGACTGGACGACGCGATCGATCGCAACGCGGTGATCGACACGCTGCGCGAGCACGGCATCGACTCGAAGGACTACCTGCCGAGCATCCACCTCTTCCCGCACATCCGTGAGCTCGGATATCGCGAGGGCCAGTTCCCGGTCGCCGAGGCGGCCTCGGCCCACTCGATGGCGCTGCCCTTTTTCCCCGGGATGACCGAGGAGCAGGTGGAGCGGGTGTGCACGGTGCTGGCGAGCGCCGTCGATGCCGGCCGCCCCGGACCGACCTAACCAACATAATCTGCCCCACCGATGGCACGCTTCCCAGGCAACGAGGGCAAGGACGGCGACACTCCGGCCCGGTTCCGCAAGGAGCCCGATCCGCGCTTCTGGCGGATGAACCGCTCCTTGCCCTTCGACTGGCAGCTGGCTCCCTACGACGTCCTCCAGTCCCAGGCGCACGCGCGCGGGCTCGCCCGGATCGGGGTGATGACCGAAGCCGAGGCGGAGGAGATCTCCAACGGGCTCGAGCGGGTCCTGGCGCGGATCGAAGCGCCCGGCTTCGCCTTCGAGGAGTCCGACGAGGACATCCACATGGCGATCGAGCGGCTGCTCGGTGAGGAGGTCGGCGCGGTCGCGGGCAAGCTCCACACCGGGCGCTCGCGCAACGACCAGGTCGCCACCGACATCGCGATGGTCGTCAAGGCGGCCTCGCACCGGGCGATGCGCCTCTGCGCCGCGGCGATGGAGGGCCTGCTCGCCCTCGCCGAGACCCATAAGGATTGGGCCATGCCCGGCTACACCCACCTGCAGCGGGCCCAGCCGGTCTACCTTGGCCACCATCTGCTCGCGTATTTCTGGATGCTCTCGCGCGACGCCCGCCGCTTCGCCTTCGCCGCCGACTCGGCCGGCGTGATGCCGCTCGGCTCCGGCGCACTCGCCGGGGTCAACTGGCCGATCGACCGCAAGAGCGTCGCCGCCGAGCTCGGCTTCGCCGCGATCACCCCGAACTCCCTCGACGGCACCTCCAACCGGGACTTCGTCATCGATTACCTGAGCGCCGCGGCGACCTGCTCGATGCACCTCTCGCGGCTCGGCTCGGAGCTGGTGATCTGGTCGAGCAGTGAGTTCGGCTTCGTCGAGCTCGACGAGGGCTTCTCGTCGGGCTCCTCGATCATGCCGCAGAAGAAGAACCCCGATTCCGCCGAGCTCCTGCGGGCGAAGAGCCCGCGCGTGATGGCCGCCCACCAGACGCTGCTCGGAGTCATGCACGCGCTGCCGCTCACCTACGGCAAGGACATGCAGGAGGACAAGGAGCCGCTCTGGGACGCCATCGACACGGTCGAGTCGAGCCTCGAGGTGGCCGCGGGGATCCTCGAGGACATCGTCTTCGACCGGGAGCGGCTGGAGGAGGCCTCGGGCGACGAGATGTTGGCCGCGACCGAGGTCGCCGACCTCCTGGTCCGGCAGGGCGTGACCTTCCGCGACGCCCACGGCATCGTCGGCGAGCTGGTCCGCGCCGCGATCGCCGCCGACAAGCCGCTCTCGGGCCTCAGCCGCGAGGAGATCGCGGGGGTCTCCGACGCCCTCTCCGGCGACGCGGCCGAGGAGTTCTACGCCGTGCTCCGGCGCGGCTCGTGGCTCGAGTCGAAGCAGATCGCCGGCGGCACCG
The DNA here is from genome assembly GCA_018268605.1 of Actinomycetota bacterium. Classification (GTDB taxonomy): domain Bacteria; phylum Actinomycetota; class Thermoleophilia; order Solirubrobacterales; family 70-9; genus VAYN01. The sequence continues at coordinate 11,656 of JAFDWG010000037.1, forward strand.
GCTCGGAGCCGCTGGCGGCCCAGATCGAGGAAGCGCGGACCGCCCTCTCCGGGCTCCGCGAAACCGCAGGCTCCTGACCCGACCGCTGTTCCTTTTGCCGACCCCTCCGAAGAAAGGAACAGCTGGAGCGCTTGGCGCCGACTTTTTCGATCGGGACGTCCACGACGTCGCCCGTGACCTGATCGGCTGCACCCTGCTTTACGAAGGTGTGGGCGGCACCATCGTCGAGACCGAGGCCTACGAACGCGAAGACCCCGCGAGCCACTCCTTCGTCGGCCTGACCGAGCGCACCACGGTCATGTTCGGCCCACCCGGCCGCGCCTACGTCTATCTCTCCTACGGCATCCATAGCCTCCTCAACTTCGTCTGCGAACCCGAGGGCGAGGCGGCGGCGGTCCTGATCCGCGCCCTGGAGCCGATGGTGGAGCTCGAGACGATGCGTTCCCGCCGCCCCAAGGCCCGCGCCGATCTCGACCTCTGCTCCGGCCCCGGCAAGCTGACCGAGGCGATCGGCGTCACCCTGACCCAGAACGGCGCCCGCCTCGACCGCGATCCCTTCCTGCTCCTCGCGCCGGAGGGGAAGCCGCCGCCGGTGGTGACAAGCCCCCGCATCGGGATCACGAAAGCCGTGGAGAAGCCCTGGCGCTACTCGGCGGCGGGGAGTAGGTGGGTGTCCCGGCCGCGTCCGGGGTGATCGTGTAGCGCCGGCGGAGGCGGCCGTCCGAGGGAGTGCGGTGTTCCTCCGAGGGTCCGCGCGTGAGAGGCCACACCTCGGCCGATCCGTCGACGAAGACGTCCGGAACTCCACGCCTCCTCGCGCCTTCGGTCCAGGCAGGATCCCGTCTCGGCCACGGCCACAGGCTGCCAGGGCCGTGGACGGGACGGCCGTGCTCGCCGCTACGCCTCGCGTCCCCTCGCTCCGAGCGGGCGCTACCCCGCGGTAACCCCGCCGCCAGCGGCTGCGCCGCCGCCTTCGGGCGGTGCCGTTTCTTCGGCCGGGGGAGCCGCTTCTTCGACTTCTTCCACCGGGGCTTCTTCTTCGACCGGTTCTTCGCCGCCTTCTTCGACTTCTTCGACGGGCGCTTCTTCTTCGTATTCGCCTTCGTAGGTTTCGGTTTCGGCGGGCGCTTCGTATTCGGCTTCTTCGTATTCGCCGGCTTCGATTTCTTCTTCGGCTTCTTCGCCGGACTTGCCTTCGTTTTCCTTTTCTTCCTTGGCCCGTTCCTTGGCTTTCTTTTCAGCCAGGTGTTCTTTCTTGATTTCTTCCCAGGCGGTGATCACCCGGTTCCAGATCAGGGCCGGGTAGGTCCCGCCCATCACGGGACCGCCGTTGAAGAGCGTGAGCATCGGGGTCGTCGTGTCCGGGTAGCCGACCCAGACGCAGGCGGTCACTTCGGTGGCGACTCCGCCGCAGAACCAGGCGTCGCCCTCTTCCTCGGTCGTGCCCGTCTTGCCCCACTCTTCCGGGCCGCCGGTGTTCGCCGCCGTCCCGGTACCCTGGGTGAGCACCGTTTCCATGATCGACTTCTGCTCTTCGACGGTTTCCTGGTCGAAGACCTGGTGGTGGATCGGTTTGTTTTCGCCACCCTTGATCGGCTTCCCGTTCTTGGTCACTTCGGTGAAGGTGAGTGGGCTGTCGCCCGGGCGGGGGGCGAGGCTGCCGGAGATGCGGTCGCCGTCGTTGCCGATCGTCGAGTAGGCGTAGGCCCAGCCCAACGGCGAGACGCCTTCCTTCAGGCCGCCCAGCACCATCGCCGGGTTGGTCGAGATCGGATCGGTGTAGCCGGCCTTGTGGATCGTTTTGGCGATCGATCGGGTGCGGTCCTCGATCGTCTTCCCCGGCAGGCCTTCCAGCGCCAGCCCGGCGTAGATCGAGTTGTCGGAGTAGGTCAGCCCGCAGGCGATCGAGCAGGAGCCCAGGTAGCCTTCTTCGTCGTTGTGGACGGTGAAGGCTTCCTTGCCCTTCTTGCCGAAGTGGAAGGTTCGCTGTTCGGAGGGGAATTCGGTTTCGGGTGAGATCCCCGCTTCCAGCGCCGTCAGCAGCGTGAAGGGCTTGATCGATGAGCCGGGCTGGCGTCGTCCCTGGGTCGCCAGGTTGAACGGCGTCGTTTCGAAGTCGGAGCCGCCGACGAGCGCCTTGATCCCGCCGGTGTGGTTGTCGATGACGACGATCGACGCGGTCGCGGGAGACCAGCCGAGATAAGAGCTGACCGCTTCTTCGGCCGCTTCCTGCAGCTGCAGGTCGAGGGTCGCGTGGACTTCGAGGCCGCCGAAGTAGGCCTTCTCGGCGCCGTAGCGTTCGACCAGCTGCTGGCGCAGGAAGGCGGTGAAGTAGGGAGCGGCCGACTGCAAGGTCGGCGGTTTGATGTCCGCCGGGGCGGGCAACGCCTTATGGATTCCTTCCTGGTACTGCTCGTGCGTTATGTAGCCCTGCGCGTACATTTTTTCCAGGACCAGGTTGCGCCGCGCCAGCGCCGCTTCCGGGTTGACCTTGGGATCGAAGGCCGACGGGGAGGCGATGATCCCGGCGATCATCGCTGCCTCCCAGGGCTCGAGCACCGAGGCGCACGGTTCCGCTTCGCCACCGCAGCCGGGATGGGCGGCGCCGAAGTAGGTCTCCGCCGCCGACTCGATCCCGTAGGCGCCCTCGCCGAAGTAGATCGTATTCAGGTACTCGGTGAGGATTTTCTCCTTCGACCAGTGCTTCTCGAGTTTGTAGGCGAGCGCCGCCTCGCGGAACTTCTCCAGGATCGTCCGGCTGCCTTCGGCTTCGAGCGCGTTTTTGACGAACTGCTCGGTGATCGTCGAGGCCCCCTGCTGGGCCGAGCCGGACATCACGTCGGCGACGAGGGCGCGGGCGATGCCGCGGAAGTCGACGCCGTCGTGTTCGTAGAAGCGCGAGTCCTCGATCGAGACCACCGCGTTCTTGATGTTCGGGCTGATCTGTGCCGGGTTGAGGAGGATCTTGTTCTGGTCGGAGGAAAGCGTGCCGATCGTCCGCCCGCTGGAGTCGACCACCTCACTGTTTTTCTGCGCCTTGTACTGGGCGAAGTTGTAGATCGCCGGCAGGTCCTGGGAGACCGCGGCCATCATCCCGAAGATCATCGAGATCACCGCCAGGATGCCGAGCCCGAGCAGCACGAACAGAAACCGCAGTTTCTTCAGGCGCGGCTTGTTTCGCTTCGGTGGGCCGGGCGCAGCGGGCGAGAGGGCCACTGCCGGAGGCGCCGGCGGGATCTCTCCGCCGTCGCTGCTGCGTCGACGCTTGAGTAGGGAGACGGCCATCTTCGAATGAACACGTCCAGGCTCAAAAAAATGCGCCCGGCCGGGCACCTGGACCCGTCGAGCGAGGCGCGGAGTCTAGCATTGCGGCCGTGCCGGAACTGACGCGAAACGCGGTCGACGTGCTGCCCGAGGGGCGGCTCGCCGAGCAGCTGAAGCTCGACCGGCCGCTGCGGGTCAAGCTCGGGATCGACCCGACCACCGCCGACATCCACCTCGGCCACACGGTCGTGCTGGGCAAGCTGGCGGAATTTCAGGAGGCGGGCCACACGGTCGTCCTGATCATCGGCGACTACACCGCCCGGGTCGGGGACCCGAGCGGGCGCTCGGCCTCGCGGCCGGTGCCGACGCCGGAGGAGATCGAGGCCAACGCGACCACCTACCAGGAGCAGGCCTACAAGATCCTCGATCCGGCGCGCACCGAGGTGCGGCGCAACGGCGAGTGGCTGGACATGAACCTGGCCGAGCTGCTGCGGCTGATGGGGACGACGACGGTGGCGCGGCTGTTGGAGCGCGACGACTTCCAGAAGCGGATGGCGGAGAACGCGCCGATCGCCGGGCACGAGCTGCTCTATCCCCTGATGCAGGGATACGACTCGGTGGCGATCGACGCCGACGTCGAGCTCGGCGGGACCGACCAGAAGTTCAACCTGCTCTTCGGCCGCGACGTGCAGAGCGCCTACGGCCAGCCGCCGCAGTCGGTGATGACGCTGCCGATCCTGGTCGGGCTCGACGGCGTACAGAAGATGAGCAAGAGCCTTGGCAATTACGTCGGGGTGACCGACCCGCCGGCGGAGATGTTCGGGAAGCTGATGTCGATCCCCGATGAGGCGATGGACGAGTACTTCCGCCTCCTGCTACCCCAGGAGGAGAAACCGGCGGCCGAGCCGGTGCGCCAGAAGCGCTTCCTCGCGAGCCGGATCGTCGACCGGTTCCACGGCGAGGGAACAGGCGCCGAGGCCGAGCACGCATTCGACAAAGTCTTCGTCCAGCACGCCGTCCCCGACGACATACCGACCGTGGACCTTTCCGAGTACACCGGCGATGACGACGGCGAGGTCCACCTGCCCCGTCTGATCGCCGGCGCATTCGGCATGAGCACTAGCGAGGGACGCCGCCTGCTCGCCGGTGGAGGGGTGAAGCTCGACGGCGAGCCCGTTTCCGCTATAACTCTCGACGTCGCCGCCGGGGACCTTGCCGGGCGGGTGCTTCAAGTCGGAAAGCGGCGCTTCGCGAAACTTTCTGCCTGAGGGGCTGGACAAGCGTCTGACGGTGCGCTATATTCCGTCGCCCTCTGGGGCTCCCTTGTGGGGCCCCGGCGTCTGAGAGAGGCGAGTCCCGCCTCGGAGGCGCAACGGTCTTTGAAAACTGAGCAGCGTGCATCTCCGCGGGTCATCCAATCGACCTGCGGAATGTTCAGCCCGACCCATTCGGTGCGCCAGCGTGCCGGATGGTTCAAGAATGATTAGAAGTTGAAGTACCTCGTCATGACGGTCGCCGTACTTGTGTACTCGGCGGCCATTTGTAGTCATAGACAGGCTCTCAGTGAGTAAATTTCACGGAGAGTTTGATCCTGGCTCAGGACGAACGCTGGCGGCGTGCTTAACACATGCAAGTGGTGCGACGAACCAGACTTCGGTCTGGGGCAAAGCCGCGAACGGGTGAGTAACACGTGAGTAATCTGCCCCGATGACCGGGACAACCCGAGGAAACTCGGGCTAATACCGGATGATGAGCCAAGGCCCAAGCCTTGTCTCTAAAGGTAGCTTCGGCCTCCGCATCGGGAGGAGCTCGCGGCCCATTAGCTTGTTGGTGGGGTAACGGCCTACCAAGGCGACGATGGGTAGCTGGTCTGAGAGGACGATCAGCCACACTGGAACTGAGACACGGTCCAGACTCCTACGGGAGGCAGCAGTGGGGAATCTTGCGCAATGCGCGAAAGCGTGACGCAGCAACGCCGCGTGGGGGAAGACGGCCTTCGGGTTGTAAACCCCTTTCAGGAGGGACGAAGGTTC
>JAFDWG010000038.1 GCA_018268605.1 Actinomycetota bacterium
GGCCGCTTCGATCCCGCCGAGCGGCTCGAGATCGCTGCCCGCGAGGGCGTCAAGGTCCTCTGCATGGCGCCGACCGAGTACCGCGTGATCGCGAAGCGGACCGAGTTGCGCGCGATCCCCGGACTGCGTGGCTGCGTGGCCGCCGGGGAGGCACTGAACGCCGAGATCATCGACGCCTGGCGCGAAGCCACCGGGATCAGGGTCCGCGATGGCTACGGGCAGACCGAGACCGGCCAGATCACCACCGTGCCACCCGCCGGAGGGACGCCCGCCGGCTCGATGGGTCGCCCGCTTCCGGGGATCCGGGCGTGGATCGAGGACGGCGAGCTGGTACTCGATCCGGAGACCGTGCCGACCTTCTTCACCGGCTACCTCGGCGAGGACTCGCCGACGCCCGGGGGAGTCTGGCGGACCGGCGACCGGGCCACCGAAGACGAACAGGGCTTCCTCCACTTCGAGGGCCGGGCCGATGACGTGATCATCTCCTCCGGCTACCGGATCGGGCCCTTCGAGATCGAGTCGAGCCTGATCTCGCATCCGGCGGTGGCCGATGTCGCGGTGGTCGGTGCCCCGGACGACGAGCGCGGCTCGATCGTCCGCGCCGTGGTCGTCCTCACGGGCGACCGGGAAGCCTCCGACCCGCTGGTGAAAGAGCTGCAGGACTACGTCAAGCAGTCGACCGCCCCTTACAAGTACCCCCGTCGCATCGACTTCGTCGACGAGCTGCCGAAGACGGCCAGCGGCAAGATCCGCCGTAACGTCCTGCGCGACGAGCGCTGATTCCGCTCAGCCCGCCGGATTCGGCAGTTCGCCCTGGAGCAGCCCGTACCCGCGGCGCGAGTAGAGGACCGGGTGGGAGGCCCCGTCGAGCAACTCGGCGCCGCGGATCGCCCCGACCACCAGGTCGTGATCGCCGTAGGTCCGTAGCTCGCTGACCTCGGCGACCACGACGAGGCGGCTGTGGCGGACGTAAGGGATGCCGTCGAGCTCGGCCCACTCGATCGCATCCATGTCCTTCACCTTCTGGGCCAGGGCGCGTGCGACGTCGGTCTGCTCCGCCGCCAGGTAGCTGATGCCGAGAACCGCGGACTCCCGCAGCATCGCGAGGAGCCGCGAATCGCGAAGCAACGCCGCCAGTACGAGCGGCGGATCCAGCGAGAGCGGCAGGACCGCAGTCGCAGTCGTCCCATAGGGGGCGCCGTCGCACAGGGTCGAGAGGACCGCGACCGACGCGGGTACGTGTGACCAGAGCTCGCGAAGCTCACTGGCCGCGGGCGAGGACACGCTCGGCTCCGGATCGGCGAGGGCGCCGATCAGGCGACCGCGCCCGGGAGCGCGTCCTGCTTCGCGACCAGCGGCTTGACCTCGCTGCCGAAGAGTTCGATCGAGCGCATCACGTTGCGATGATCGATCCCCGGGATCGTCATCAACGTGAGGAAATGCTCGACGCCGGTCGTCGCACGAATCCGCGACAGCTGCTCGGCGACGGTTTCCGGCGTACCGACGAGGATGTGGTCCCGCTCGGAGAGGAAGTCGAACCAGTCGCTCTCGTTGCTTTTGTCGACGTCCTCGCCCGGTTCGACGAAGATCTTGCGACCGCGATGCCCGGCTACGTAGCTGCCGAAGTAGAAGCTGACCGGCTCCTCGGCGATCCGCCGTGCCTCCTCCATCGTGTCGGCGACGACGACGGCGCGAAGCATCCCACATTCCTGGCCGAGCTCGAGCTCGCGACCTTGGAACTCGCGGACACCCTCGCGGTAGGCCTCGAAGGCCTCGGCCATCCCGGCGGTGCTGCGCAGCCAACCCGCGGGCTTCAGACCCAGTTCGGCGGCGACGCGGAAGCCGCTGGTCCCGTCGACCACGTTCCAGAGCGGCGGGTAGGGCTTCTGGAAGGGCTTCGGGACGACGTCGATCGCGATGTACTCGCCGCTCTCGGAGCGGTAGCGCTCGTCCCGTGGGTACCAGGCGGTGGTGTGATCAGGGACGCCGCGGGCGGGCCACTGATAGAAGACCCCGTCGTAGGTGAACGCGTCCTCGGTCCACGCCTTCTTGACGATGTCGACCGTCTCGCGGAAGAGCGCCCAGTTGCGTTTGTCGTTGCGGCGGTCGGAGTCGCGGTTCATGTTGACCAGCTCGCGCACGGCGATCCCGCGGCCCATGCCGCACTCGACCCGGCCGCCGGTCAGCTGATCGAGCAGCGCCACGTCCTCGGCCATCCGCAGGGGATGCCAGCCGGTGACGATCAGGCCGGCGAAGCCGATTCGGATCGTCTCCGTGTGCGCAGCGAGGTGCGCCCCGGTGATGATCGGGTTCGGGTGGATGTCGATCCCCTCGTGGCCGAAATGGTGCTCGCCGGTCCAGACCGTGCCGAACCCGAGCTGCTCGGCCAGCTTCGTCTGCTCGGTGAGGTTGTCGAGCACCTCACGGTAGGGCAGCCGGTTGTCGCGGTTGTCGAGGGTGGTGAAGTAGCCGTAGTCGAGCGGCTCGCGAGGCGGCTGGTTCATCCGTCCGTCCTTCCGTGGTGATACTGCGTCTCAGGGCGTTCTACCATACCAGTACAGGGGTCGCATCATCTTTACCCCACGCTTACCTGGCGGAAGTCGAAGTAACCCAGCGGGTAGACGGGCGACGGCTGGGTACCGGTCACTCCCTGGGCTACCGCGTCGAGGAAATTGGGAAACACCGGGATGATGTAGCCGCCACGTTCGTAGAGGATTTCCTGCGTTTTCCCAAGGATTTCTTCGGCGAGCTTCCCGTTCTTGGCGACGGTTGCTTCTTCGAACAGCTTCACCCATTCCTTGTCGTGCCAGGCCGTCTCGTTCAGAGGTGCGGCCGGGGTGAGGGTTTGGGTGGCCGTCTGGTAGTAGGGATTTCCCGACCAGTAGGTCGAACCGAAGGGCTGCTTCAGGTAGGAGGTGGTGAAGTACCTTCCCGGTTCTTCGCTGTGCAGGTTGATCGTGACCCCTCCGGCCTTGGCGGACTGTGCGAACAGGGTGTCGAATTCGAGCAGGCCGTTGGTCAGGTTGCCGGTGTAGAGGTCGACCGTCAGGTTTTCCATGCCGATCTTCTTGAGCAGCCCTTTCGCCTGTTCGGGGTCGTATGTCCGCTGCGGCAGGTCAGGGTAGAACGGGTCCTGGATCCCGTAGAGATCGTTGGCCAGTTCAGCGTGCCCGAGAAAGGCGTTTTCTTTGACCTGCTCACGATCGACGAGAAGACGCAGCGCCTGGCGTACCTCCACCTGATCGAACGGCGAGGCGCCCTTGCCGCTGGTCCACATCGAGTTACCCATCCAGCCGGATGACTTGTTCTCGAGGACCTGGAAGCCGGCGCTTTCGATAGACGGAATCTGGACCGGCGACGCATCGGCGATCGCGTCGACCTGGTGGCTCAGAAGCGCATTCACCCTGGCCTCGGGGTCGTCGATGGAGATGATCTGGAGCGCGTCGACGTAGGGCTTGCCGTGCTGCCAGTAGTTCTCGTGACGGGCGAGTTCGGCCCGCTGTCCGGGGGTGAACTTGACCAGTTTGAAAGGCCCCGTCCCGATCGGGTTCTTGGCCAGGTCCTGGAGCGTCGTGCCGACCGGAAAGATGCCGTGGTGGAAGTCGACCAGCGAAGGGCCGAAGAAGCGGTTCGGCCGTTTCAGGGTGATCTTCAAGGTCCGGTCGTCGACCACCTTCATGCTCTTGATGAAGAGCAGGTTGCTCGTCGACACTGACCCGTTCTTCGGATCGAGGTTGAAGTTGTACGTGTACATCACGTCGGCCGCGGAAAGCGTTTTGCCGTTGTGGAACTCGACTTCCGGGCGGAGGCGGATGGTCCACTCATCGAGGCTTGCGTTGGGCGTGACCTCTTCGGCGAGGAAGGGTTCGATCAGGCCCCTGGTATTGAAGTGCTCGACCGGCTCGAAGATCTGCACGGTGTGAGCAAGGTCGATCTCCGAATTGGCCTGGATCGGACTGAAGGTCTCTTCGGTGCCGTTGCCGACGATCCCGACTTTGAACGTACCGCCACGCGCACCCGACGATCTCGCCGAGGCCGACTGACCGGTCGTGGCCGCGGCGGCACCGGCGCCGGTGCTACCGCCTCCCCCACAGGCGGCGAGCAGACCTCCCAGTGACACCGCGGCACCGGCCATGAGGCCGCCCTTGAGTACCTGCGCCCTGGTGAACTGAGAGTCGCCCCCGGTGTCCCCGACGATTCCTGAGCGTACGTTCCGCGGCTGGCCTTCTTGAGTGCCCATTTCAATCCTCGCTGTAGAGATTCCCGGGAGATCTACCATACTAGTTTTGGGAAGTTCGTCAAGACGAACCGAAGAAATCTCAGGTGTCGCGATCGGAGGCGAAGGACATCCGGAAGGGGTCGGGCACCGGCCGGTCGTCGAGATTGACCCAGACGCTCTTCAGCCGTGTCATCTCCTCCATCACCTCGCGCCCGTTCTCCTTGCCGTAGCCACTGCCCTTGAAGCCTCCGATCGGCGAGGACGGCGTCTGTTCTCGGTAGGTGTTGATCCAGACCGTGCCGGCCTCGATCCGGTGGGCGAGGCGGTGCGCCCTCGAGAGATCCCGAGTCCACAACCCGGAGGCAAGGCCGAAGGGGCTGTCATTGGCCAGGCGCAGAGCCTCCTCCTCGTCGTCGAACGGGATGACCGAGAGGACCGGCCCGAAGATCTCCTCGCGCACCGCCCGCATCTCGTTGGTGGCTCCGGCGATCACGGTCGGTTCGACGTAGAAGCCGGAGCCGAGCTCGTCTTCGGTGGCACGGCCGCCGCCAAGCAGGATGTCGGCACCCTCGGCGCGGGCCAGGTCGACGAACGAAAGCACCTTTTCCATGTGACCCTCGAAGGCGACCGGCCCGACCTCTGTCGCTTCTTCCAGAGGATCGCCGAGCTTGATGGCACCGGCACGATCGACGATGAGGCCGACCAGATCGTCGTAGACCGGGCGCTCGACCAGACAGCGCGACCCGGCCACGCAGGACTGACCGGCGGCGGCGAAGATGCCGGCGACCACGCCGAGGGAGGCGTTGTGCAGGTTGGCGTCGGAGAAGATGATATTTGGGGACTTGCCGCCCAGCTCGAGCATCGTCGGCACCGGGCCCGTCGCGGCCCGCGCGGCGATCAGTCGCCCGGTCTGGTTGCCGCCGGTGAAGGAGATCAGGTCGACTCCGGAGTGGGCGGCCAGCGCGTCGCCGGTCGTCGCGCCGTCCCCGGAGACGACGTTGACGACGCCCGGGGGCACGCCGGCCTCCTCGAGGACATGCATGAACTCGAGCACCGAGGCGGAGGTGTGCTCGGAAGGCTTCAGCACCACCGCGTTGCCCGCCGCCAGCGCCGGCGCCAGCTTGTAGGTCGTCACCAGCAGCGGCGAGTTCCACGGCGTGATCGCGGCCACCACGCCGAGCGCTTCGCGTCGCATGTAGTTGAGCGTCGTCGCGTTGGCGGGAGGAATGACGCTGCTGTCGAGCTTGTCGGGCCAGCCGGAGAAGTACTCCCAGAACGCAGGGAGGTGGGAAAGCTGCGCCCGCATCTCGCGGATCAACTTGCCGTTGTCCCGAGTCTCGATCTCGGCGAGCCGCGGACCCGCCGCGGCGAGACCGTCGGCGATCCGACGCAGCAGGCGGCCGCGCTCAGCCGGTGGCATGTAGCGCCAGCGCTCATCTTCGAACGCGTGCCGGGCGGATCCGACCGCGCGGTCGACGTCGGTGGCCGTAGCGCGGGCGACTTCGTACCACGGCTCGCCGGTCGTCGGGTTGACGCTCCTCAGATACTTGCCGTCCGACGGCTCGACGAACTCCCCGTCGATGAACAGCTGGTACCTCTTCAGTTTGGTCTGGACCGTGTTCATGCCTCGCCTCCCACCATCGCGTTGTCGCCGCTGCCGGAGCGAAGCTCCGGTGCGGCCTCGAGCAGCTGCTTCGTGTATGCGTCACGGGGCTGACCGAGGATGTGCGACGTGGTGCCCTCCTCGCGGATCGTCCCGGTCGCCATCACCAGCGTCCGGTCGGCGATGCTGTTGACGACGCCGAGGTTGTGGGTGATGAAGAGCATCGAGAGGCCATCGGCCTTCAACTCGTTCAGGAGGTTCACGATCGAGGCCTGGATCGAGACGTCGAGCGCCGAGGTGATCTCGTCGCAGACGATCAACTCCGGCCGGGCGGCGAGGGCGCGGGCGATCGCCACCCGCTGCTTCTCGCCGCCGGAGAGCTCGAAGGGATAGCGGTCCAGCATCTTCGCCGAGAGGTGGACGCGATCGAGCAGCCCTGCCACGGTACGGCGACCGTCGCCGCGCTTCGTCTGCTTGAACAGCAAGAGCGGCCGTTCGATCGCCGCGGCGACCGTGTGGCTGGGATTGAGCGAGCGGTCCGGGTTTTGGAAGACGACCTGCAGGGCGCGGCGCTGCTCGAGCGTCCGCCGGGGCGCGGTCGGTGCCAGCACCTCGCCGTGCAGCTTGACGCTGCCGGAGATCGGTGGGTGGAGGCCGGTGAGACACCGCCCGGTGGTCGTCTTGCCGCTGCCGCTCTCACCGACGAGGGCGACGCACTCGCCCTCGTCGATCGCGAAGCTGATGCCGTCGACGACCGGCCGGGCGTCCGCGTGGCGTCCGTAGCCGGCGGTCAGATTCTCAACCTCCAGGACGGCGGGGCGATCGCGTGCGACGGTCGCATCGACGAGTAGCGCGCCGGCTGTCTGCTCGAGGTCACCGGCATGCCAGCAGCGGATTTGATGGCGCTCGCCGATGACCGGTGGGAACTCGGCGGCGCAGCGGTCGGTCGCCAGCGGGCACCGGAGCCGGAACGAGCAGCCGCTCGGGCGGGCGTCGGGCGAGGTCATTCGACCACCGACGCCGGCGAGCTCACGGCGCTCGGAGATCCTCGGCACGGAACGCAGGAGAAGCGCCGTGTAGGGGTGCTGAGGGCGTCCGAGGACGTCGCGGCAGTCGCCCTGCTCGACGATCCGACCCGAGTACATGACCGCCACCCGATCGGCGATCTCGTCGACGACGGCGAGATCGTGGGTGACATAGACGAAGGCCATCCGGCTTCCCTCGGCGAGCTCGGTGACCAGTTCCAGGACCTTCGCCTGGGTGGTGACGTCGAGGCCGGTGGTGGGCTCGTCGAGGACGACCACAGACGGCTCGCAGGAGACGGCCATCGCGATCAGCACCCGCTGCTGCTGGCCACCGGAGAGCTCGAACGGGTAGCTGCGGAGGATCCGCACGGGGTCGCGCAGCCCGATCCGCTCGATCAGCCCGCGGACCCGGGAGCGCGCCGACTCGCTGTCGACACCGTGGATCCGCAGCGCTTCCTCCATCTGCCGGCCGATCTGCATCCGCGGGTTCAGGGAGGTCGAGGCGTCCTGAGGCACGTAGGCGACATCGGCCCCGCGCATCCCGCGCAGGGTGCCCGCCTTCGTCGCCAGGACCTCGGCGTCGCCGATCCGCACCGACCCGCCGGCGATCCCCATCCCCACCCGGGCATGGCCGAGCAGGGCAAGAGCCGTACTCGTCTTGCCACATCCCGACTCGCCGACCAGGGCGAGGATCTCCCCCGCCCGAGCTTCGAAATCGACGCCGCAGACGATCTCGACCCCGGCGTCGGTCTGGAGTCGCAGGTCGGAGACGCGCAGGATCGTCTCGTGCTGCTCACCCACGGCGGCCGCTCCGGCTGACCGAGCGGGCGAACGCGTCGCCTGCCAGGTTGGTGCCGATCGCGAGAGCGGCGATCGCGAACACGGGGACCAGCACGGCCCAGGGCTGGATCACGATCCCGCCCCGGTTTTCGCTGATCATCAGCCCCCAGTCGGCGGCCGGCGGCGCCTGGCCGAAGCCGAGGAAGCTGAGCGAGGCGAAAAGGATCACCGAGTAGGCGAGACGGATCCCGAAGTCCGCCATGATCAGCGGCCAGAGGTTGGGCAGGATCTCCCGCCTCAGGATCGCCGGCGTCCGCTCGCCCCTTGCCACGGCGGCCTCGACGTACTCGGTCTGGGTGACGGTGAGGGCGAAGGACCGGACGAGGCGGATCACCGGCGGGATCTGGACCGCGGTGATCGCGGCGGCGACGACGATCGCCCCGGCACCCAGCCCGGCGACCAGGATCAGCGCGAAGACGATCGGCGGGATCGAGATGAAAGTGTCGGAGACGACGACGGTCCCGAGATCGATCGGCCGGCCGCGCCGGTAGCCCGCCCAGATCCCCAGCGTGCCGCCGACCAGGTAGGCGACAACGGTCGAAGAGACCGCCACCGCGAGGAGGAGCCAACCACCGGAGAGGACCCGGCTGAATACGTCGCGGCCGAGGATGTCGGTCCCGAGCGGCGCCCCACCACCCGGCGGCTGGAAGGGGATGCCGATGACCGCGTCAGGCGAGTGCGGCCGCACGAGCGGGCCGATCACGGCGACGAGGACGAGGAGCAACAGGATCGCCACCCCGATCCGACCACCCCAGCTGCGCAGGACGCCGCCGACGAAGACGCGGAGCGAGGAAGGCGCCCGTCCGATGTCGGCGGGGTCGACCCCGAGGGCGATCTCGGAGCCGGTGGCCAGGTCGGCGGACTCGGTCATCCGTGGCCTCGGCGCAGTTTCGGATTGAGGGCGATGGTCGTCAGGTCGGCGAGCAGGTTTGCGATCACATACACCGCGGTCACCAGCATCGACGCGGCGACCACCGTTGGGATGTCCTGGCCGGCGACGGCATGGGTGATCGCCGTGCCGACGCCGGGATATTGGAAGAGCGTCTCGGTGACGACGACGCCACCGACCAGGTAGCCGACCGTGAGGGCGATGATCTGGATGGTCGAGTCGAGCGCGTTGGGAAGCGCGTGGCGAAGAATCAGCCGGCGGCGCGGCACCCCGCGCAGGGTCGCGGCCTGGACGTAATCCGAGTGGAGCACCTCGATCATCGCCGCGCGGATCATCCGGATCGCCTGCGCAGCCGAGACCAGGGTGAGGGTCAGCACCGGCAGCACCAGGAGCTTCCACTGGGACAGCACCGAGGTCGAGGGATCGATGATCGATGACGCGGGCAGGATCGCCAACCAGGAGGAGAAGAGGACGATCAGCAACGATCCCATGACGAACTCCGGCGTCGAGATGAAGGTGAGGGTGGTGACCGCGACCCCACTGTCGAAGGCGCGGTCATGCCAGAGCGCCGAGAGGATGCCGAGGCCGATCGCGAGCGGAACCAGAAGCAGGATCACGCAGCCGGCCAGGATCGCCGTATTGCGGACGTTTTCGCCGAGGATCGAGGACACCGAGCGCCCCGAAGCGGGCGATTCGCCGAGATCACCGTGCAGCAGACCGCCGAGCCAGTCGAAGTAGCGCTTGACCACGGGTTCGTCGAGGCCGTACCGCTCTTCCAGCGCTTCGACCCGCTGAGGGGTCGCCTGCTGGCCGAGCGCCGCCGTGGCGGCATTGCCAGGGAACGCTTCGACTCCGAAGAAGACGAGCGCGGACACGGCGAGCAGGGTGGCGATCGCGACGACGAAGCGTCGCAGTGCAGCCTTCACCATGGGGGCATCTCTCGCAAGGGGGGGAAGCTCACGGCCCGTCCTTTCCCGGGGACGTGAAATGACGACGTCGGCACTTGGAAATCTACCATACCAGTTCACCAGAGAGTCGCCGAAGAACTCGGCGATGCCGCGTTCCGATGCCGCTTCCGCCGGAGTGTCGGGGGTGGCGCTAGACCGCGGGGACGCTGTCGGCAGCGCCTTGCTCGGTGAGGGCGGCGGCGAGCTCCTCGCGACCGTGCTGCACGTGCATCCTCATCGCCAGCTCCGCCGACGGACCGTCGCGGTCGGCGATCGCCCGCAGGATCTGCTGATGCTCGGCCAAGGATCTCGCCAACCGACCGGGTCGGCGGGTGACGAGCGAGCCGAGGCGCTCCCGCTGCATATGCGCCGAGAGCAGACTGTAGTGCTGGGTCAGCATGCTATTGCCGGCGCCGGCGAAGATTCGTTCGTGCAAAGTCTTATCTCGAGCGAGGAAGAGCGGTCCGTCATCCGCGTCGACCGCTTCCTGGAGACCGGCCATGATCTCGTCAAGATCCTTCAAAGTCTCGTCCGTCATGCGCTCGGCGCAGAGCCGCGCCGCCATGCCCTCGAGGGCCGCGCGCACCGTATAAAGTTCCATCACCTCGGCCCTGGTGAGGCGGGTGACGAAGGTCCCTCGGCGCCTTTCGATGGTGACCAGGTCCTCGCTCTCGAGCTCCTTGAAGGCCTCGCGCACGGGCGTGCGGCTGACGCCGAATCGACGGGCAAGACGAGCCTCTGAAAGCTTCTCTCCCGGACGCAGCTCGCCCGAGATGATGTCTTCCCGCAGCTCCGCGACGATCGCCTGCTTGACGGGGACGTCCTGGTCGGTCACAGAGCCATCTCGGATGCCGGTCTTGACCTGAGCCACTGGTTCGAAGAGGAAGTCTGCGGTCGCCCACTGGATTGGACAGCAGGCGGCGACCATACCACGTCAGTTCGGGGGTCAGAGCGTCCCATTCAACTCGGGATCGGCGCCAGGATCGGCCAAGGTCGGACCCGCTCGATCGCTGCGGCGACCCGGAGGCAACGCATGTCGGCGTAGCGGGGACCCTGGATCTGCAGGCCCAGCGGCAGGCCCTCGGCATCGCTGCCCATCGGCACCGAGATGGCCGGCTGACCCGCGAGGCTGGCCGGGATCGCAAGCTCATACCAAGGGGACTCGTCGGCGTGGAAGGTGAGCCCGTCGACCGTGACCTCGCCGCGCGGATCGGCATCGAAGGCGGCGGTGCCGAGCGTCGGCGTGAGCAGGATGTCGAAGTCGTCGAAGAACGCCTGCCAGGCCGCGGCATACCGGTCGCGGGCGAGTTCGGCGTCGACCAGCCGGGCCGCCGAGAGCCCGGCCCGGGCCTCCAGCATCGCGCGGACCGTCGGGTGCTCGACCGCGTCCAGCGAGGGCGGCGGCGGACCGAGCTCGGCGAGGTAGACCACGTCGACGATCGGGTCGTGATCCAGCCGATCAGGGTGGGCGCGCTCGACCTCGGCGCCCAGGTCGCGGACCAGTTCGACCGTCTCCCGGAGGCACTCGCGGGCCGGCTCGGACACCGTGGCGAAGCCGAGATCCTCCGACCAGGCGACCCGGAGGCCGGCGAGTGAGGTCGCGTCATCGAGCGGGCCGAGCTCGAACGAAGGAGGTGGCCCGAAGGGCCGCCCGTGGTCATAGCCGGCAATCGCCCGCAGCGCCGCGGCGGCGTCGGCGACCGAGCGCGTCAACGGGCCGACCGCATCGGTGGTCCGGTAGTTCGCGAACCCGGGCGTCGTCGGGACCAGGCCGGTGGTCGGCTTGACGCCGACGACGCCGCAGTAGGCGGCCGGTATGCGGATCGAGCCGAGCGCGTCGGCGCCGAGCGCGATCGGCACGGCGCCCGCGGCGACGGCCGCGGCCGAGCCGCCGCTGGAGGCGCCCGGAGTCCGCTCCAGATTCCATGGGTTTCGGGCGAGGCCGTGAAGGGTCGAGCCACAGTAAGGGGGCCATCCGAACTCGGGGCTGATCGTCTTCGCCACCACGACGGCCCCCGCCTGGCGGAGCCGGCGCACCGAGGCCGCGTCGGCCGGGGCGACGAAGTCGGCGAATGCCCTGCTCCCCATCGTCGCCGCCGCTCCCTCCACCCAGATCGGATCCTTGATCGCGACCGGCACACCGAGGAGGGGCGCCGCGGTCCGTTCGGGTCGAGGGACGCCGTCGATCGCCGCCGCGACGCGACGCGCCTCCTCCGCCAGCACCACCGTGCATGGGTTGACCGAATCCTCGATCCGAGTGAGTTCGCCGAGCGAAGCGTCGATCACCGCGGCGACCTCGACGTCCCCGGCGGCAACCGCGGCGCTCAGCGCGACAGCATCGAGGCAGCGAAACTCGCCGAGCGCTCCGATCGTCTGCGGTACACGCCTACTCAAGGGCGAACTACCATACTAGGAGCCCCCGCAGTGAGTGCCGCGCCGCACCTACCTGTCTGTCAGGCCTCCGGCGGCGGCGCGGTCACGCCGCTGCCGGGCACGGCCACCAGGGCGGGTCGACAGATTGTCGAATTCATCTCGGTCCCCGGCGGTAGACCTTCGAGGATCTCGAGCACCTTGAGGTCGCCGCGCAAGCGGGCAAAGTCGTCTTCGGAGGCCCACTCCGTGATGTGGAAGAACCGATTCGGGTCCGCCTTCGATTCGACCAGTCGTCCGGAGATGAAGCCTTTCTGCTCGAGCAGGTACCGGTAGTCCTCCTCCATCACTTCAAGCAGACGCGAGCGGTCCGGGCAACGAATCTCGGTCACTCCCTGGACGACCGTCATCGGCCACCGACCTTATCCGAGTGTCGGGCCGCCGGCACCAGGGCGACGAACCGCCAGTCGAGGACCGCGACCGGGTCGGCGGCTCCCGTCGCCCGCGCCTCGACCCGTGAGCGCAGCGAAAGCGACTGCCCCGCCGGCGACCGGTCGACCTCCTCCAACTCGACCACGCTGGTCAAGGTGTCGCCCTCGGCGACCGGGGCGAGGTGATCGCAGGAATGCCAGGCGACGATCGCGGCAATCTCCGGGATCGCCCTGGTCACCTGGGCGGCGGCCAGGCCGATCACGTGTCCCCCGTAGACCAGCCGGCGCCCTTGGGCGTTGGCGGCGGCATCGTGATGGGCGGCAGCGATGTTCAGCGAGAGGCGGGCGAGCTCGGGCGCGGCGGAGACGACATCGCCGGAGGCGATCTCCCACCGACGGCCGGGGACGAACCGCCCGGCTTCGTCGGCGGCAGGGGAACGCAAAGGCCCCAGGTCCCAGCCGGAGGTCGCGTCGATGCCGACGCCGTCGGCCGCCCGGCCGACGGCGGACATGTCGTCGCGATGCCCGGTGGAACCCTGCGGATCGGCAAGCGGCAGCATCGCGCAGCGATGGAAGTCGAGGACCGCCCGGTCCTCTTGGTCGGTGGTGACGATGCGGAGCGCCGCGAGACCGGTCGCCGCCTTCCCCTCCTTGGTGGCGTTCTGCTTCAGGGCGACGACCTCGGCGGTGGTCGAGAGCGTGTCGCCGAGGCGGGGCATGCGGGTGAAGGCGAGACCGCGGTAGAAGAGGTTCGCGATCACCCGCTGGGTGAGGATCGTCGATTGGCCGATCGCGATGTCCCAGACCAGGGACGGATCGGCGATGCGACGGTCTTCGCCGGTGACCCGGCGGGCCAGGTTCCGGTCGAGGGCGAGCCTGAAGCGAGTCCCGAGGATCGAGCGGTGGGTGGCCGCCAACCCCTCGTCGAGGGTGATGCTCGGTGCATCGACGACGCGTCGACCCAGCTCTAGCTCGTCGAAGAACGGGCCCGCGACGCAGCGGACCGGAACCCGTCCTCCCCCGCTCAACTTGGCTCTCCTACTGCCGCGAGAATGCGCAGCGCCGAGAGGCGGACCGCCTCATCGAGCATCTGGCCGTCGAGGGCGACGGCCCCTTGCCCGGCTTCGGCCTCGGCGCGAGCCAACTGATCGAGAACCTCGCGGGCATGGCGGACTTCGTCCTCGTCGGGCGTGAAGGCGGTGGTCAAGGTGGCGAGCTGCGCCGGATGGATGGCCCACTTGCCGTCGAAGCCGCTCCGTCGCGCCTCCTCGACCCCGGCCTTCAGGTCCGCGTCGACCTTGATCCCGAGGTGGGGGCCGTCGATGGCCTGGAGGTCGTTCGACCGCGCGGCGACGAGGACGAGCTCCCGCGCCGTCGCCCAGCCGGAGTGATCGAACCCCTTCCTCCTCCCCAGCGACGCGGCGAGATCGGCGTAACCGATGATCAGGGACCGCACCCGATCGGAGGCAGCGGCGATCTCGGAAACCGAGAGGAGGCCGGTGGCGTTCTCGATCAGGAGCTGGAGACCGATCTCGCCGCGATCATCGTGGCCGGACAGAGCGCAGTCGACGGCCGCCACGGTAGACGGGGACTCGACCTTGGGCAAGACGACCGAGGCGAGGCGCCCGTGACAGTCGGCGAGGGCAGCGAGGTCGCCATCGTGCCACTCGGTGCCAATGCCGTTGACGCGGATGCTGATGCCCTCGGCGAGCCAGTTGCCGGTCGAGATCGCCTCGACCGCACGGGCGCGGGCCTCCTCTTTCGCGCCCGCGACGACCGCGTCCTCGAGGTCGATGACGATCTCGTCGACCTCGATACTCCTGGCTTTCTCGATCTTGTCCGCCGCCGAGCCGGGAACGATGAGCGAAGCCCGACGTCGCTTCACGACCTTCATCGATCGACTTCGCGAAGCGTCCATGCGATCGCCTCGGCGATCAGCCGCAGGTGCTCTTCGGTGACGGTAAGGGGGGGCGAGATCGCGATCGCACTGACCAGCGGGCGGACGAGGACATCGGCGCTGCGCATCCGCTGGGCGAAGCTGAGTGCGCCCTGGGGGAGCGAGGAGAGGAGACGTGGTGACAGCTCGACCGCGGCCAGCAGACCGGTGCCGCCACGCACCTCGACGATGTCCTCATACTCGGCGAGCGGCGCCAGGGCCTCGAGCAGCGGGACCTCCAGCTCGCGGCCACGGGCGAGCAGACCTCCGGCTTCGAGGAGATCGAGGTTGGCGAGTGCCGCCGCGCAGCAGGTCGGATGGCCGGCGTAGGTGGCCCCGTGGCGGAAGACGTTCCCCTCGACTCCCCAGAACGGCTCCGCGATCCGGCCCGAGACGACCAGGCCGCCGAGCGGTAGATAGCCGCTGGTGACGCCCTTGGCGAACACGATCATGTCGGGCTGCACGTCCCAGCGCTCGACCCCGAACCAGGTGCCGAGCCGGCCAAAGGCGCCGATCACGGAGTCGAGTACAAGCAGGACCTCGCGGTCGCGGGCGAGCTGGGCGATGCCCTCCAGGTAGCCGGGGCGGGGCGGGATCACGCCTCCGGCCCCGATCACCGGCTCGACGAAGATCGCTGCCACCGAATCGGCGCCGATCCTGTCGATCGCCGCGGCCGTCGCCTCGACCGAGTCATGCGGGACCCGCTCGGTGTGCTCGATCAACGGCCCCCAACCGACGCGGTTCGGCTCGATGCCGGCGAGGCTTGTGCCGAAACCATGCGTCCCGTGGTAGGAGTTCTGACGCGAGATGATCACGTTCTTGGACGATTGGCCGAGCTTCTCCCAGTAGGCGATGGCGAGCTTGGCCGCCGTGTCGACGGCGTCGCCGCCGCCGCTGCCGAAGAAGATCCGAGCGTCGTCGACCGGGGCCAGCGCCGCCAGCCGATCGGCCAGTTCGAGCGCGGGCCGATTCGCCAGGTCGTTGAAGGTCGGATACGCCTCCAACTTTTCCATCTGCGTCTTGACGGCGTCTTGGATCTCGGTCCGGCCGTGGCCGACGTTCGTGTACCAGAGACCGGCCGTCGCATCCAGATACTTCCGGTCCTCCTCGTCCCAGACCCACACGTCCTCACCCCGGTCGATGACGAGCTCGGCGCTCTTTGTCACCGCCATATTGGAGAACGGATGCCAGAACCGTGAAACAGAGGTCGTCTTAGAAGCGGGGCTGGTAACGGCTTTCGTCATGACCCCCCGGTCAAAGGTTGGGATGAATTCGCCAAGAACGATCTACCATACTAGTTTCGAGATCCCGCCCAAGGATGGTCCCCCTTCCTAAGGGACAGGCCGGTGGTTCGAATCCACTCTCGGCGCCTAGGACGCCGTTTCATCCAGAGGCCAGTGCTCCATACACGCCAGGGACTCGTGGGCGAGGCCCGAGGCCTGCTCCTTCGCAAACAGTTCCTTCCAGGGTTGGGCGAGCAGGCCCTTGGTCAGACGCCGCTGGATGCGGTCCTTGTTCATGAAGACGTCGCGGGCGATCTCCCAGGCGCGATCATTCAGCTTGTCCAGCGGAAGCACCTCTCCGACGATCCCGAGCTGGAGTGCCTCCTGGGCTTCGATCTTCTGTCCGGTGAGGAGGAAGTGCTTGCCACGATTAGGGCCAAGAAGCTCGCGCCAGAAGATGTGGACGCCGTCCCCGGGAACGATTCCCATCCCTGCCCAGTGCGCATCCGAGAAGTAGGTTTCCTCGGAGCAGATGACGATGTCGTTCAGTAGGGCGATCTCTGCATGTATGACGGACGGGCCGTTGACGGCGGCGATCACCGGGATGTTCATGTTGATGAACGCAGAGGGCTCACGGGTCTGGACGTAGTAGAAGATGTCGTAGCCTTGGGCGGAGGTGAACGGACCTTTCAGGCCGTGACGTCTCCAGTCCTCGTCGTTGAATTTCTCATCGAGGAACGACGTTCCGGTGCCGGTGATGATCAGGCACTCGGTCTCGGGGTCGTTGTTGATGTCGAACATCACCGAGATCAAGCCCCGTTGCGCGTCGAGGCCCCATTGGAACGGGCCGTCGTCCGTGTGAAGACGAGCCTCGAGGATGCCGTCCTCGCGCCGAAACTTCATGAATGCGCTGTACTTCTGTGCGTAGTCGTCCAGCGAACTCCGATACAGCTGAGTCATACCCGAATCTCTCCTTGACCTGTATCCAATTGGTTTCCCGAATCTGATCTGGGTCGCGTAGCCCGAATGGTGATTTCGCCAGTTGCGGCGCAGTTGCGCAGCCCAGTGGAATCGGAAGGTAGGACTCAGGTTTCGGAGGCCGTGTCTCAGTTTGCGACAGGCCACGGGTCGCATCGTTCCTGGCCCGTGTGTACAACAATGAGACACGTGGTGCCTTCAACTCGCTCCTAATTTCTCGTTGCGCTCAGGCGCTGACTTACGGGAATTGGGTGATGGAGAAGAGACACATAGCGACCGGCGGCTTCCAGTGGCCTGCCTCGACCGTCATCGTCGTCGGGACCGCCGCCCTCT
>JAFDWG010000039.1 GCA_018268605.1 Actinomycetota bacterium
GTAGCTTTCTTGGAACAGATCGAAGATCTGGAAACTGTTGGAGCCGCCGACCGCGTTGACGGTGATCGGCACGCCGGGGAGAAGACGTTGCAGGTAGGGAGCGGTGAGTTCCTCGAGGCTGTCGCCGACGACCAGGACGCGGCCCCCCAGCGGGTCGGCGCGCGCGGCCGGTGCGATCGCGGCGACGGCCAGCAGAGCGGCAATCAGCGCCGCGACGATTCCCCTGCGTTTCGGCATCGACGCGGGTTGTACCGCACGGCGCTCCCGACGGTGGCGATGGTCACGGTCTTGGCACTCGCATCGTGTGGGGGAGGCGGGTCGACGACCGCCTCCACCGGGGTCGCCGAGAAGACGGTCGCCTCCCAGGAATCCAGGCCGGTCGCCACCAAGGCGCCGAAGGCGGCGGGTAGCGACGCCTGCCAGACCCGCCTCGGCGACTTCGTCGCCCGGATGAAGGACCTCCGGCAGGCCCTCCTGGCGGGGCTCAGCTACGACGAATACGTCCTCCGCGTCCGCGCCATCCGCGACGCTTACGAGGCCGTCCCCGTCGACAAGCTCGGCGCCGCGTGCGTCAGCGGCCCCGCGGCCGATGCCGAGGACGCCTTCAACGAATATCTCCGCGCCGCCAACGCCTGGGGCGAATGCGCCGCCACCGCCGGCTGTGCCGCGAGCGACGTCGAAGGCAAGCTCCAACACCGCTGGAAGCTCGCCTCCAAGAGCCTCGACGCGGCGGAAAAGCAGACCTAACGCGCGCCGCCGATCACCGTGTTCACGATCTGGTCCGCATAGGCGTCGGCGATCTTCTCCGCCGGGTCGGGGCCGCGGCGGCGGTACCAGTCGGGGAGGCCGTCCAGGGCCCCGAAGATGAAGTAGGTGGCGAAGTTGACGTCGAGGTCCGGAGCCGCTTCGCCCGCCTCCTTCACCTCGCCGATCAGCCCGGCCAGGCGGCTCTCGTAGGTTTCGCGGATCTGCACGACCTCCCTACGCCGTTTGCCGGTCAGGTGCTTCCACTCGGTCGCATAGATCCCCACCCGCTCGATGTTGCGCAGGTACCAGAAGGAGCAGGAGCGGCCGAAGCTGCGCAGTCGCTCGACCGGGCGCTCGTCGAGGCCACTCGCCTCGTCGAGCATCTCCATGAAGTGGCCGGCCGAGTCCTCGAAGATCCGCGCCAGCAGGTCTTCCTTGGAGTCGATGTAGTGGTAAAGGCTCCCCTTGAGGACGCCCACCTCTTCGGCGACGTCCTGGATCGAGGCCGAGGCGTAGCCCTTCTTGTGGAAGACTCGGATCGCCGCCTCGAGGACGTCCTGACTACGGTTGCGACGCTGCCGGCCCCGTTCCCGCACCTCGGCCGTCGTCACCACCTCCGCACTGGCGTAAAAGTCCTCAAACGGACGGGGACTTTATAGGTACGCCCCAGATCAGGGGGCGACGCTGCGCCCGCCGCAGGCGAAGACCACCTGGCCGGTGATGTAGGCCGCCTCCGGCGAGGCGAGGAAGGCGACGGTCCCGGCGACGTCGTCGGGACTGCCGATCCGCCCGGCGGGGATCCGGGCGACCATCTTCTCCAGCACCTCGGGTGGCATCGCCTGGGTCATCGGCGTGTCGACGAGGCTCGGGGCGAGCGCGTTGACCCGCACCCTCGGCGCCCACCGCTGGGCGAGTGCCCGGCCGAACCCGACCAGCCCCGACTTCGAGGCCGAGTAGTTGGCCTGGCCGAAGTTCCCGAGCGACGCCCGTGAGCTCATGTTGATCACCGCGGCACCGTCGCGATAGCGCGGCTCGAGCGCCAGCGTCAGCCGCATCGCGGCGACGAGGTTGATCTCGATCACCGCGGCGAAGGCCGCCTCCTCCATCTTCGTCGCGCGTGCGTCCCGGGTGATCCCGGCGTTGTTGACGAGCACCGCGACGTCGCCGCCCGCCGACGCCAGCACCGCCTCGACGCCCTCGGCCTTGGTCAGGTCGGCGACCAGCGAACGAGCGCCCGCCGCCGCGGCGACCGTTTCCACGGCCTGGTCGAGGTCGACCAGCAGCAACTCGTGGCCGGCGGCGGCGAGCCGCTCCCCGATCGCGCCGCCAAGCCCGCCTGCGGCGCCGGTGACGATCGCCGTCCCACCCGCCATCACGGCACCACTTTCCCGAGGTTCGCGCCCCCGACTTGGACCAGTTGACCGGTGATCGACGAGGACCCCGCGAGCATCGCCACGGTCTCCTCGACCGCCCCCTCGTCGCCCTCGCCCCCGGCGACGACGTTGATGCTCCAGCCGGGTTTGACGCCCTCGATCCCGAGCGCCCGCACCATCCCCAGCAGCCCCGTCGCCACCGCCGCGTCCACCGGCGACCCCTGCCCGAGCAGATCCCGCGCGTCCACCACCACCGCGACCCGCCGCCCGGCCTCGAGCCCCTCCCGCGCCGCCACGAACGCTCCGGTCAACACCGGCGCCACCGCGTCCAGATCGTCCCCGACCGACCCCGGCCGCAGCACCAAGATGGTCCCCGGATCGGCACTCACCGCGCCGACCCTACCGCCACGAGCCGCCCTAAAGAGCAAGAGGGCCGCCCCGAAGGGCGGCCCTCTACTGGTGCAGCTGAACGTGCTCGTGACACTGCGGTCGGGCGGGACGAGGTCCGACCTCCACGTGCATGCCGGTGCCCGGGGTGGATTCCGCCGGGCGCCCCAGTGCGGCGCCTAGCGGCCCTGCACCTCCAGAGTCCCTTCAAGCATGTGACTCAAAATTAGGACCACCTCCTTTCTCTGGTCTGACGATTGAAGCACACGCGGGCGGCGGTCCAAAGAGCCGGCGATCCGACCTCCCAGGCTCCTGACATGGACTTCGGGAAATACGGGGGCTTGGACCTCATATAGACGGATCGGCAAGGACGAGGCGGGCGCGGCGGCGCGGGCGGCCGAGGAGGCCGGGCTCGGGACGACGATCGGCGGCGACGGCAGCCCGGCCGACGACTGGTCGAAGCCGGCAGCTGCGCTGCGCTGAGCCACCCGCCTCGGCCAACTACCATCAGGGGATGCCTGAACTCCGCTCCCGAACCGTCACCCATGGCCGCAACATGGCCGGCGCCCGCGCGCTGCTGCGCGCCACCGGCGTCGAGCGCGACGACTTCGGCAAGCCGATCGTCGCCATCGCCAACTCCTTCACCCAGTTCGTCCCCGGCCATACCCACCTGCAGCCGGTCGGCGAGGTCGTCGCCGCCGCCGTCCGTGAGGCGGGCGGGGTGCCCCGCGAGTTCAACACGATCGCGGTCGACGACGGCATCGCGATGGGCCACGGCGGGATGCTCTACTCGCTGCCCTCGCGCGACCTGATCTCCGACGCGGTCGAGTACATGGTCAACGCCCACTGCGCCGACGCGCTCGTCTGCATCTCCAACTGCGACAAGATCACGCCGGGGATGCTGAACGCCGCGTTGCGGCTGAACATCCCGACCGTCTTCGTCTCCGGCGGACCGATGGAGGGCGGCACCGCGACCCTCGTCGACGGCACCGTGCGCAAGCGCGTCAACCTGATCTCGGCGATCGCCGACGCGGTCGCGACCGAGGTCTCCGACGAGGACATCGAGCGGATCGAGGAGGCGGCCTGCCCGACCTGCGGCTCCTGCTCGGGGATGTTCACCGCCAACTCGATGAACTGCCTGACCGAGGCGCTCGGCGTCGCGCTCCCCGGCAACGGGACCACCCTCGCCACCCATACCGCCCGCAAGGAGCTCTACGAAGACGCCGGGCGCGCCGTCGTCGCCCTCTGCACGCGCCACTACGACGGGGACGACGACACGGTCCTTCCCCGCTCGATCGCCACCCGCGAGGCCTTCGAGAACGCGATGACCCTCGACATCGCGATGGGCGGCTCCACCAACACCGTGCTACACCTGCTCGCCGCAGCCCAGGAGGCGGAGGTCGAGTTCACGATGGCCGACATCGATGAGCTCTCCCGCCGCGTGCCCTGCATCTGCAAGGTCGCGCCCAACGGCGACTACCTGGTCGAGGATGTCCACCGCGCCGGCGGCATCCCGGCGATCCTCGGCGAGCTGCGCCGCGGCGGGCTCCTGAACGAAGACGTCCACACCGTGCACGCCGACTCGATGGCCGAGTGGCTGGGCGACTGGGACCTGCGCGGCGGCGCCAAGGTGGCCGACGAGGCGGTCGAGCTCTTCCACGCGGCCCCTGGCTGCGTTCGCTCCGCCACCGCCTTCTCGCAGTCGGAGCGCTGGGAGTCCCTCGACCTCGACGCCGCCGAGGGCTGCGTCCGCGACATCGCCCACGCCTACTCGGCCGACGGCGGCCTCGCGATCCTCTACGGCAACCTCGCCGAGCGCGGCTGCGTGGTGAAGACGGCAGGCGTCGACGAGTCGATCCTCACCTTCCGCGGCCCCGCCCGCGTGCTCGAGTCCCAGGACGAGGCGGTCGAGGCGATCCTCGGCGGCCACATCGCCGCGGGCGACGTGGTCGTGATCCGCTACGAGGGTCCGAAGGGCGGACCGGGTATGCAGGAGATGCTCTACCCGACCTCCTACCTGAAGGGCCTCGGGCTCGGCGCGAAATGCGCGCTGCTGACCGATGGCCGCTTCAGCGGTGGGACCTCGGGACTCTCGATCGGCCACGTCTCGCCGGAGGCAGCGTCGGGCGGCGCGATCGCCCTGGTCGAGGACGGCGACACGATCGCGATCGACATCCCGAGCCGCTCGATCGAGCTCTGCGTCGAGGACGCCGTGCTCGACGAACGACGCGAGGCGCTCCTGGCCGGCAACGGCTACGTCCCGGCGAACCGGGAGCGCGTCGTCTCCCCCGCCCTGCGGGCCTACGCGGCGATGGCGACCTCCGCCGACACCGGCGCGGTGCGCGATGTCGACGCGGTCGAGCGCGCCATGGCCGAGGCGGCCAGGCGCGGCGCCGAGCTACCGGCGTCTTAGGGGGCACCCCTGCCCGAAGCTGTTGCCGCCGGCCTCCCGCCGGCGGTCACCTGTTCCTCTTGGCGCTCTGGGCGCCATAAAGAACAGCGGGCGGAGCGACCGGCCGGATGCCGGCGCTCCGCGGAGTCGAGTCGCCTATTAGGCGGCGGCGAGCTGCAGTTCGCCGGTCTCCGGGGTGATCTCGTCCTCGATCACGTGGAGCGGAGCGGCGGAGCGGCTCAGCATGTAAATCTGGTTGACGGCGTCGGCCTCGCTGACACCGTGGCGCTCGCTGACGGGCTTGCCATCGCGGTACAGGGTCACGTTCCAGGTCTTGCTCATTTTGAATCTCTTCCGTGTTGCTTGCGGCTTGTATACAAGTATCGGCAAGGCACGAACAGGCGTTTGTGACCGCGCTCACTCGGTGACCGGCGTCACATCGCCCTGACAGATAAGTTTCAGGACGTGCTTGCCGCCCGCGCCGTCTCCGCCTCGATGGAGGACCCGCTCTCGGCCCTCGAGGTCGGCCAGGTCGACGAGCCCGACGTTCCCGAGGGCTGGGCCCTCGTCGAGATCAAGGCGACCTCGCTGAACCACCATGACCTCTGGTCCCTGCGCGGGATCGGCCTGCCCGAGGAGCGTCTGCCGATGATCCTCGGCTGCGACGCCGCCGGGATCGACGATCGCGACGACGAGGTGATCGTCCACGCGGTGCTCGGCGACCCCGAGTTCCCCGGCGGCGAAATCATCGACCCGGGCCGCACGCTCCTCTCCGAGCTCCACCCCGGCACGCTCGCCGAGCGCGTCGCGGTGCCGCGCCGCAACCTGGTGCCGAAGCCGGAGTCGCTCAGCTTCGAGGAAGCCTGCTGTCTGCCGACCGCCTGGCTCACCGCCTATCGCATGCTCTTCGACCGCTCCGGCCTGCGCCCCGGGCAGACGGTCCTCGTCCAGGGCGCCGGCGGCGGCGTCTCATCGGCCGCGATCGCGCTCGCCC
The DNA here is from genome assembly GCA_018268605.1 of Actinomycetota bacterium. Lineage (GTDB taxonomy): Bacteria > Actinomycetota > Thermoleophilia > Solirubrobacterales > 70-9 > VAYN01. The sequence goes on from JAFDWG010000039.1 coordinate 5,894, forward strand.
GCGCCGCCGGCTTCCGCGTCTGGGCGACCAGCCGCGAGCAGCGCAAGCTCGACTTCGCGCTCGAGTGCGGCGCCCACGAGGTCTTCGAGTCCGGCGCCCGCCTCCCCGCCAAGGTCGACGTCGTCCTCGAGACCGTCGGCAAGGCGACCTGGGGACACACGCTGCGCTCGCTGCGTCCGGGCGGCCGGGTCGTCATCGCCGGCGCCACCAGCGGCCACGACCCCGCCGCCGAACTAAACCGGATTTTCTTCAAAGAGCTGGAGGTCGTCGGCTCGACGATGGGCACGCTGGAGGACCTGCGCAACCTCGTCTCGACGATCGACGCGACCGGTATCCGCCCGCGCGTCGACAAGACCTTCCCCCTGGCCGACGTCGCCGAGGGCCTGAAGGCGCTCGCCGAGGGCGACGTGCTCGGCAAGATTGTGATCAATCCGTAGCTCGGGGGTAGTGAGGACATGAATATGTCTTCGTCACGAAAATCAGCCCTGTTCCTGTCCCTGGCCGCGGCCCTGGCGTCCTGCGCCCTCCTCCTCCCGGCCGCCGCCGGAGCCGCGACCGGCCGCACCGTGGCCGTCACCGCCTCGGCGAACATCAAAGTTCCGAACGACACCGCGATGGTGGCCTTCGGCGTGAAGCGGGAAAGGAAGACTCGCACCGCCGCCCTCCAGGCGACCGCCGCCGGCCTGCGCGAGGTGATCGCCGCCGCCAAAGCCTTCCCCGGCGTCGGCGAAGGGGACATCAAGACCGGCCGGATCAACATCCGCCCGGTCCAGAAGGGCAAGGCGACCGTCTACCGCGCCACCGAGGGCATCGAGGTGACCCTCCACGAACCCGACAAGTCGGGCGAACTGATCTCGAAGGGTCTCGCCGCCGGAGCGACCGGCGTCAGCGGCCCGACCTTCACCGTCGGCAACGAAGAAGAGGCCTTCGCCAAGGCCCTCGCCGCCGCCTTCGAAAAGGCCAAGGAACGCGCAAGCATCCTCGCCGGCCAGGCGGGCGCCAAGCTCGGCCAGGCGCTGACGATCGAAGAAGGCGAAGGCGCCGAACTGATCGGGCCACGGTTCGAAAGCGCCGGGACCGAAGCAGCCCCCGTCGCCAAGGACGCCCCGACGCCGCCGACGAAGCCCGGCACGTCCCGGGTCAAGGCAACGGTGCACGTCGTCTTCGAACTGACCTGAGGGGAACAGTCCTAGGGTCGGTGCCCTGGACGTGAGGGTTCCGTCGAGATTCGCGCGGTCAGAAATCTGCCGCTGTTCATTATCCCCTGGCGTACGACCCGGTCCGACGGGCTTTCCCCTCATAACCCGGCCGTCTCGCGTCCCTTTCCCGGAGTCCCGACCCCTACCCCACCACTTCGACCGGCGTGCCGTTCACCGCGATCCTTGCCAGCCACCGGACCCTCGCGTTCGGGACCCTGATGCAGCCGTGGGACGCTGCGGTGCCCAGGGGATTCGCGAGCAGCGGGCCGGCGCGGCCGTGGATGGCGATGCGGCCGGGGCCGCCGCCGTAGTCGTCGAGGACGCGGGAATGGGCGGTGAGGAAGAGGGCCCAGGGGCCGAGTTCGGAGCCCGGGGGCTGGCGGATCGGCTCGTCGATCGCGAAGAGGCCGTGCGGGGTCGGGGTCGCGGGCTTGCCGACCACGGCGGAGAAGCTGACGACGCGGTGGCCGGCGCGTCGCACCGTGACTCGGGCCTTCGCGGTCGAGACGACGATCCGCCACGGCGTGGTCGAGTCGCGCGTGACGTCGGCGGGGATCCAGCCGGAGGCGTCGTTCGGCCGTTCCGGCAGGCGTACGCGGAGCCAGCGCCGCCCTTCGACCAGCCGCGAGTGCAGCACCAGGTACTGGACCTCACCCCCGCCCCATTCGGCGAGCGGCGAGACCTTCGCCACCGCGGGCACCCTCCCCGGCTCCCGCCGCGCCCAGGTCGGCGCGACGACCCGGGCGACGTGGGCGAGCTTCGGGGTCAGCGCGTAGGGATCGGAAGGGGCCGCGGCCGGGGCGAGCGAAGGGAGGGCGAGCGCGACGCCGATCCCCAGCAGGACGACGCCGCGCCTAACCGGTGACGCCACCGGGCTTGCCCGCGAAGGCCGGCTTCACCCGTACCGTCGCCGCGGCGCTGCGGCGCGAGGCGTTGTCGGCCTGGGCCGTGGCCACGTTGCGGGCCTGGCGCGACGCGTAGCCCTTCACGGCGCGGGCGATCAGGTGGACGCGCACGGTCCGGTGCGCGGCGACGTAGGGTTTCGTCCAGCAGGCTTCACCGTCGACGAAGCGCGCGCCGGCCGCCTTGACGAAGACCAGGGCGGCGGGCAGCCGGTCGCAGATCTTTGCGTCGGTGAGCGCCGCGGCGCCGTTGCGCAGGGCGATCGTGAAGCCGACCTTCTTGCCGCCCGGCACGACCGTCCGCGCGGCGGTCTTGGTCAGCGAGAAGGTGCCCTGCGCAACCTTCGCCCGCACCGACTTCACCGCGCGGTTGTTGCCCGGCACCTTCTCGCCGTTGGCCGCCTGGGCGCTGACCGCGTTCTTCAGCGGCCCGGACGCTTCGGCGATCACCGAGTAGGTGATGTGGACGCTCCTGCCGACCGGGATGCCCGGGATCGTGCAGGTGATGGTCGAGCCCTGGGCGCCGCACTTCCCCGCTTCGGCTTCGATCGAGACGACCTTCACCGGACCGTTCAGCGTGTCGACGACCTTCACGTTCTTCGCTTCGCCGCCGTTCATGTTGGTGACCTCGACGTCGTAGGCGAACGCTGAGCCGACCTGTGGGCTCGAGGTGTCGGCGGTCTTCACGACCTTCAGGTTCGGGTCGGTCGGGACCGGGGGTGAGACCGGGCCTTCGACCGAAGCCTCGTTGTTCGACTTGTCCGGGTCGGGCTCGGGCCCTTCGACCGTAGCGGTGTTACGCAGGGAGCCGGTCGCCGTGGCGGCGATTTCTACCGTGATCGACACCTGGGCCGAGCCGCCCGAGGCGAGCGCGCCGAGCCCGCATGTGACGGACTGGCCCGAGGCCGAGCAGGTGCCCTGGCTCGGCGCCGCGGACTTGAAGGTGGTGCCGGCCGGCAGCGTGTCCTTCACCGTCACCGCGCTCGATGCCGACGGGCCCTTGTTGGTGACCGCGAGCGTGTAGACGAGCGGCTGCCCGGCCTGCGCCTTGCCCATCGTCTTCGCGATGGAGAGGTCGGCGGCGGGCCCGACGGTCGTGGTAACGGTGCTGGAGTTGTTTTCGATGTGGGGGTCGGCCTCTTCGGCGGCGACGTTCGCGCTGTTCACCAGCGCCGCGCCACCGAGGCCGAACGGCACGTGCACGGTGACCTGGAAGTCGGCTTCGCCGCCCACTTCGAGTTCGTCGGCAGGCTGAACCGCGCAGGTGACGACCCCGGCGGCGACACTGCAGCCTTCACCGGCCTTGACGAAGTCGACGCCCTTCGGCAGCGGGTCGGTGACCAAGACCTTGTGGGCGATCGACGGCCCCAGGTTCGAGACGTGAAGGCCGTAGGTCATTTCGCCGTCCGGCGCCACCGTCGCGGGGCCGGTCTTGACGATCGCCAGGTCGGCGGCCGGGAGGATCACGGTCGGCGGCGCTTCGGCTTCTTTCGGTTCCGGAGAGGTGTTCGAGTCGAACGTCGCAGCGTTGGTGGAGGTGCCGACATCGGCGGCCTCCACGGTGACCACGATCGTCGCCTCGGCGTGCGGCAGCATCCGGCCGAGTTCGCAGGTGAGGAGGGCGGCCGGTGCTTCGTCGCAGGTCCCGACCGTGGTGGTCGCCGAGAGGAATTTGACCTGTGGTTTCAACGTGTCTTCAACCGTCGCGGCGACCGCGTCTGAGGGCCCTTCGTTTTCCACCCGGATTTCGTAGGTGAACTGACTGCCGAGCAGCACCGGTTTGTCCGGCCCGGTCTTCTCGATCTTCAGATTGGCGAGGCCGCCGATCGGCGTTTCGACCGTCGATTCGCCGGTGCCGCCCTGGTCGTCTTCGACCTGCGCCGTGTTTTTGATCGTTTCGGTCGTCCCGGATTCGACTTCGACGGTGAATTTGAAGACGTGCTTTTCGGCAAGTTTGAGCTCGGGCAGTTCGCAGGTCACGACTTCGCCCGTTTCCATGCACTCCGGGTCGGCGGCTTTGAAGATCGTGTTTGCCGGCAGCTGGTCCGTGACGACGATGCCGGAAGCGTCCGAGGGCCCTTCGTTTTCGACTTCCACTTCGTAGTGGATGTCTTCGCCCGCGTTGACGGACGGCTCGACCGCCTTCTTCAGGATCCGCAGGTTCGTTTCACGTTCGATGACGAAGGACCCCGGGTCGCTCGGTTCTTTCGACTGCTGCGGCGAGCGCACCGTCGCCAGGTCGGTCACTTCGTCGCCGTCTTCGGCCGAGGGCGGCGTCTTGATCGGGACCGTGATTTTCACCGGCGTGCCGTTCGCGACTTCGGCGATGGTCCAGACGATCGTCGTTTCGCCGGCACCGGGCGTGTTGGTTTCGACCGATTTCTGGGCGAAGCCGGTGCTCGGTTCCGCAGTCGCCGGTCCGACGAATTCCTGGCCCGCCGACAACACGTCTTTCACTTCGACTTCGTGCGCCGTGCCCGTGCCGCCGTTGGAGACCGTGATCTCGTATCGGTCATTCGTCCCGGCGACGGTTTCGCCGCCGTCGGGCGTCTTTTCGATCGCCAGTTCCGGCGACAGGAGATTGGCGAACGCTTTGTCTTCGGCGCTGTAGGGACCGGCTTCGCTACCGCTCGCGCCGGAGAGATCCTGGAAGGACCCGGTCGCTGCATTGGTCTGTTTGGCCCCACCCGCGTTGGCGATCGCCGCCGCGGTCGGGCTGGCGTTGAAGAGCACTTCGACCGAGGCGCCCGGCGGCAGGGCGGCGATGTTCGCCCAGGTCAACGTCTTGGTTTCGGTCCCGGCTTCGGTCGGCTCCACTTTGGACGATGGCACGACCGCGCCGCCGAGCGATTTGAATTCGCTGCTCCCCGAGACGTATGCCCAGTGGGGCGGCAGCACGTCTTCGACCGTCACCGCTTGCGCCCCGGCAAGCGTCGATTCGTTGGTCACGACGACGCGCCAGGGGAAGGCTTTCCCGACTTCGGCGCTCGCTTCATCGGGGAGCCCTCCGACGCCGGTCGTCTTCACCACGCCGATTTTCGGCAGCGCGACTTCGAGGTCTTTCGTCGCTTTCGGCCCTTCGTAGGTGCGGAAGGTGCTCGCCGCTTCACGCTCGGATCTTTCGAGCCCGAAATAGGTTGGGACCGCCGCCGCGTTGTCCACTTCCTCTTTGTCTTTGAGTTCGGCTGACGGCGGCAGTTCCGCGGTGTAGGTGAGCGTCACCGGTTTGCCGGCTTCGACTTTCGGCAGGACCCAGACCAGCGGGGCCCCCGGTGCTGATTTGACGAATTCGGCCCCGGCGACCGGCGTGACGTTCCGCAGGTTGCCGGTCGTGTTGACGTCTTTGACTTCGACTTCGTAGGCGGTCGAGGTGCCGGCGTTGCCGACGAGGAGCGAGTAGGTCAATTTGCTGCCCGGCTGCGCCGCGATCCCGCCGGCCAGAGCCGGTTCCGCGACCACGCTCTTCGCCAGCGTCACGTTCGGCTCGACGACTTTGGTCGTCGCTTCGGCTTTTTCGGTTTCTTCACCGAAGCCGTTGGAGCCGGGCACCGGGACCGTGGTCGGTTTGGTGCCTTCCGTTTCGTTGTAGAGGCCGACGAGCTGGTTGGTGAGCGTTTCCGGCGCTTTGACTTCCGCGCCGCCTCCGACTTTCACGTCGTCGATGTGGGCTTTGAACTGAACGGTCAGCTCGCGCGCTTTGCCCGCTTCGAAGAAGCCGAAGTACCAGCCGATCAGGGTGGTGCCGTCGGGCCGAACTTCAGGGCCGACCATTTCGCCCGACCCACAGCCTTCGCCGCCTTCGAATTCGCATTTGGTGCTGACGAGTTCGTCGAAGGTGACGCCGTTCGGCAGCCAGTCGACCATCGTCGTGTTGAAGTATTTGATTTCCGGCGGCAGGTTCATGTGCAGCGTGTAGGTGAGCTCTTTACCGATCGTGCCTTCCGTCGGCGTCACTTCCTTGCTCACCGTCGCGCCGATCAGCTTGACCGTGTCTGCCGCTTTCGATTCGTAACCGGAGATGCCGGACGAGGCGGTCCGGATCTGGGAGGGTTCGCCGCCTTCGCCTTCGGGCAGGCTCTGGGTCGTCGCGACGACGCGGTTGGTGAAGGTCGAGGCCGCTTTCGCGGGCTTTTCGATTTCGAGTTCGTAGAAGAGGGACTGCGTCGATCCCGGAACGATGGCGCCGAGGTGCCAGGTGATCGTGTTTCCTTCCACCGTGGCGGCGGGTGTCGGGGTGCCGACGACTTTCATGCCGGGCGGGACCGTGTCCACGACCGTGACTTCGTTGGCGGTGGAGGCGCCCGATCTGTCTTCGACTTCGGATTCGTATCTGACGACTTCACCGGGGGCCACGGTGGTCTGGCCGGCGGGAAGCAGGTTCTTCTTCCGGACCACGATTTCGGGCTCGACCACCGGAGTGGCGCTCGATCTTTCGATCCTTTTCGGTCCCGCTTCCAGGTTGTCTTCGAATTCGAAGGAGGCGGTGTTGGTGATCGTTTTGCCGCGTCCGTTGGCGGCGATGTTCAGGACCCGCGCCTTGAAGGTGACGACGACGACGTGTTCGGTCGCGCTGACCGTCGCCGGGTAGTCGCCGTTGAACTGCACTTCGAAGCCATTGGCCAGCGGTTCCAGCGTCAGGCCCTGCGTCGGCAACGCTTCGCCGTCGATCTGCGCCGCCAGCGTGCCGCCGATCAGTTGGACATTGGAAGGGAGGACGTCTTTGATCGCCGGCGTGCCGTAGATCTTGCTGTCCGCCGGGATCTTCGCCGTGACCGTGTAGTCGACGATCTCGCCGATCGTCGCCTGGCTTTCCGAGTTGCCAGGCCCTTTGACCTCGGTGGTCGCCTTCTTTTCCAGCGTCGCGCCGGTGGTCCTCAGTTCGGCTTCGTCGAGCAGCGGCCCGGTGTTCGATTCCGCTTCGGTGATCGATTTGTCGATGTTTTTCGCCGGGATGTAGTCGAATTTTTCCGGCGTGGTGTTGGTCTGCGATCTGTAGCTACGGACTCCCGCGTGATTCACGAACAGGTGGCCTGGCGCGACGTCCTTCGGCACTTCCACTTCATAGGTGAGCGCGGTGAGCGCGCCTTCCGGGATCGTGACGCCGGTCCATTTGACGATGCCTTCCGAACACCCGATGGTCTGCGGCGGCGTCTGCGCCGGTTGGATCACGTCGGAGCATTCGATCCCGGTCGGGAGGATGTCCCAGACTTCTGCTTCTTCGGCGCCGAGGTTGCCGGAGTTTTCAAGGTCGAGCTCGTACTTGACGATTTCCCCGCCACCGGCAAGGGCATTCGAGTTTTCGCCGGGTTTCGGTTTCGGGATCGATTTGCCGCCGACTTCGGTGATCGTCTTTTCCAGCGAGAGGTTCGGTTCCTGGCGCTGGACTTCGGCCCGATCGCGCAGCGGGAAGGTTTCCCCTTCCGTGTTCGAGGAGAGGAACTTCATCAGGTTGCCGGTGATTTCCCCAGGGTCGGCGGTCGAGGAGGTGTCGACCTTGGTCCGGAAGCGCCATTCGAAGACGAGTTTCGATTCGACCGTTTCCACGCCCGGTTTCCCGACCGCCCATTCGAGCGCTTCTTCTTCTGCCGCGGCTTTCGTGTTGAAGGTCGCTTCGGCGGTGTTTTCGGGGCCTGCCACCGCCGAGCCCTGCACGTAGGTCTCGTCGGGCGGGATGAAGTCGCTGACGATCGGCGTGCCCGCGTACAGGTTCGAGTTGAACCTCACCACCAGGCGCCAACAGATTTCGTCTCCGGGCCTGTACTGGGGGAACGGGGCGGCGATACCCTTGACGTATTCGCTGCTCGGCCCGGCGCAGTTCGTCGGCACGGTCTGGAAGTCGTTTCCGCGAACCGTCTTTTCGATTTCGACCGATTCAGCCTCCTGGCTCGCCGAGGAGAGGTCGGTGACTTTCGTCCCGCCGACCGGTTCTTCGACGATCTTCTTCGCCCCTTCGCCTTCGCAGTTCGGATCGGGCGTGGCCGGTTCGACGATGCAGCGGGAGAAGGCGGTGCCTTCGGTGGTGACGTCGTTCGTCCAGGTGTCCCCGGTCAGCACCGGGCTCGCGTCTTCGAAGTTCTGTTGGTAGAAGGTCCGCGTCGTCGTCGGGAAGGTGATCAGAAGTTCCTGGGACGGTTCGAGGCGATCGAGCGCTGCCACTTCCGGCGCGTCGAACTCGAGTTTGAACCCACCGGTGGCTTCCTCTTCGGCGAGGGTGTATTCGATCGCTTCTTCGGTCCCGGCTTTGCCCGCCGGGCCACCCTTGAGATATTTCACCGAGGGGTGCAGGGTCCCGGACGCTTCGCATTCGGCTTTCGGTTGGGTGATCGGGCCGCCGGCCGGGCCTTCGTAATTCTTCGGCCCCCGCGGGCAGAGGCCGTTCGGCAGTTGGTCGGTGATCGACACCGGTTCGGTGCGGCGGTACTCGGAAGCCTCGAGCCGCAGGCTCCAGGTGCTGAGCGCGCCGTCGAAGATCTTCGGCTGGTCGACCGACTTCTGGATCGCAAGGTCCTCGGCCGTGCGGGTCATTTCGTCGGTGTCCTGCACCGCTACCGATTCGTAGACGCCGTGGGCCTGGGCGACGTTGGTCAGCTGCTCCTCGTCGAACGTTTCCGGGCCGTTGTTGTTGTCGAGGTTGGCGATCTGCCCGAGGCTCGTGGCGTCTGGTTTGCCGCCGGCGCCGTTCCAGGTGAGGGCGTTGGCGCGGATCGGGATCGCGGCGACGTACTGCAGTTGGATCTCCTGGCCGATGGCGAGCGCTTCGGGGCCGAGGAATTTGACGTAGGTGTAGATGCCTTCCGGCTGCGGGCCGGGCGGATCGACTTTCTCGGTTTCGACGAAGAACGGCTCGACGCAGTTCGGCGCCGCCGGCGCGTTGCCGGGGTCGATCGCGCCGGAGCCCGGGTACTCTTCCGCCGAACCGGGGTTGCTGCCGGCGTCGGTCGTGTTGTCGACTTTGCCGCAGCCGAGAAACTCGAGCCCGGCGGGAAGCCAGTCTTCGATCACGATCCCGGTTTCGCCGTTCGGCCCGGCGCCCGCCACTCCCTGCGTCGGCCCGACTTTGTTGTTGCGGATTTTCAGCGTGTAGACGGTCTGGTGTTCGTGGACGCCGCGGAGGATCTCCCCCTCCGGGCTCGGCTCCGCCTTTTCGATTTCGATCGCCGTCAGTTCGGTCGTCGCCTGGGCGACACCCCTGCCGGTGTAGGAGGCCGGTTCGACTTCACCGCTTTCGCCGAAGCGCGGCTTGGTCCGCGGTTTTTCGTCGACGAAGGCTTCGGCTTTGCTGATGTATTCGTGCGTGCCGGTGAATTTGAAGAAGGACGTCGACGGTTCCACTTCGTAGCCGAGGACGTATTCGGAGTTGGCGCTCAGGTCGGCGAGGTTTTCGAAGATCAGCGTCGTCCGGCCGACCCCCGGCTGGTTTTCGAGGATCCGTGGCGCGACTTTGGCCGAGCCCGGCACGTAGGCGACGCCGAGCGGCAGTTCGACCCGGAAGGTGAGGTTGTAGCCACGTTCCTGGCCGAGCGGATTCTTGGCGACCAGTTGGACCGGCTGCCGGGTGCCGAGGAGCGCCTGGGCGGGCGTGTTCATCTCGAGGCTGATGTCGGGGGTGCCTTCGGCCACGGCGCTCGCGGGGAGAGCCAATCCGACGGCGACGCAGACGCACGTAACAACCAGTACGAACATGTTTCTGACAGTCGCCAACGCTTGCTTATTCGGCGCGGATCGACCATTCCTTTAACGGCGTTCTGGGTACCGCTCGATGTCGCACCGCGGGCGGTTGCTTCTCTACACAATTCTGAGTAACGTTCCACTTGGCAGAGGGTCACCAAGCTCGGGAGGCGAGGAGATGTCCAATGGAGTCCTGCGACGTACGTTCGTCGCGCTGTCGCTGTTGACGATGACCATGTTCGTCGCGGTGTCGATGGCCCAGGCGGCGCCGCCGACTCCCGAAGAAGACTCCTTCTACGACTACGCGGGCGCCACCCCTCTGTCCGCGATCGCGCCGGGGACGGTCCTGAAATCACGCACGCTGAGCTACCACGTGGCCGGGATCCCGCTGCCGGTCAAGACGGTGCAGTTGCTCTACCGCTCTACCTCCCAGCTCGGCGAACCGACCGTCAACGTCACCTCGGTGCTGAAGCCGCCGCTCAGCATCGGCACCCCGCAGGTCGTCGCGTACCAGTCCTTCTATGACTCGCTGAACCCGGTCGACGAGCCTTCCTACGCGATCTCCGGCGGCCTCGCCCTGGGCGGCGCGATCCCCCAGGTCGAGTCGGCGCTGATCGGGCCCGAGCTGCTGGCCGGGCGGACGGTCGTCATCGCCGACACCGAGGGCGAGAACGCCGACTTCGCCGCGGGCCCGGAGTACGGCATGAACACGCTCGACAGCCTGCGCGCCGCGCTCGCCTCCTCGGCCACGGGCCTCTCGTCGACGAAGAAGATCGGGATGATCGGCTACTCGGGCGGCGCGATAGCCACCGAGTGGGCGG
>JAFDWG010000003.1 GCA_018268605.1 Actinomycetota bacterium
GCGGGAGTGGTCACCAGCGCGGCCGCGGTGATGGTCGCCGTGTTCGCGATCTTCGCGACCCTCTCCTTCCTCGAATTCAAGGAGATGGGCGTGGGGCTGGCGGCGGCGATCCTGATCGACGCGACGATCATCCGCGGGGTGCTCCTCCCGGCGACGATGAAGTTGCTGGGCGAGCGCAACTGGTACCTGCCGCGGGCGCTCGAGTGGCTGCCGCGGGTCGGGCTCGAGGGCCCGGCCCCGGCGATGGCCGGCGGCGCGCCGGAGGGTGACGAGGCGGGCCGGACGCGCCCTACGCGGCGCCCCGCGACCACGGAGGCCGGCGCATGAACGCGGCGCCCTCCGCGGTCGGCGAGGCGGGGTTCGGCGAGCGACTCGCCGGCCTCGCCCGCCGCGCCGGGCTCGACCTCGCCTACCTGTCGATCGGCGGGCTGACCGCGATCGTCGCGTTCTGCGTCTGGGTGACGGCGGTCAGCGTGACGCTGTCCCTGATCGTCTTCATCATCGGGTTGCCGATCTACCTGCTGAGTGTGATCGCCTTCCGCTGGACGGCGGAGCTCGATCGGCGAAACGCGGCGCTGGTCCGCGGCCGGCCCTTGCGCGCCACATATAAGGACCATCGCGGCGAGAGCTTCCTCGCCCGCCTCGGCAGCACCTCGCGCGACACCCAGACGTGGAAGGACCTGGCCTGGCTCGTCGTGCACTCGGTGCTCGGGTTCACCTTCGCCGTCGTCGCCGTCTCGTTGGTGGCCTCGGTGGTCGCGTCCCTGACCATCCCGCTCTGGTACTGGTCGATCCCGGGCGGCGTCGAATGGGCGGGCCTGAACGTCCACACCCTGCCGCTCGCCTTGGCGGTGATGGTGGCCGCGTTCCCGCTGGCGGTCCTCACCTACTTCGTCGACCGCGGCATGGCGATGGCCGAGCTCTGGTTGGCGGAACTTCTGCTCGACGGCGAGCAGGCGTCCGCCGCCGACGGGCGCGGGGGCGGTTCGCCGACCCTGCCGCTCTCCTCCGACCGGGTCCGTCGGATGCTCCCCGAGGGAGAGCTTTCGCTGGCGGTCCACGCCGCGATCTCGGCGCTCGTCGGCATCCTCGCCACCGCGGTCTGGGGCGCCACCGGCGGCGGCTACTACTGGCCGGCCTGGGTCTGGCTCGGCCTGCTGATCCCGCTGAGCCTCCACCTCGGCCTGCGTGAGGCGGTCCGGAACCACCCGGAACGACGCGGCCTGGCGATCCTGGCGACCGTGTCCGTGGTGCTCATCGGGGTCACGATCGCGGTCTGGGCGCTTGCCGGCTTCGGGACCTTCTGGCCGATCTGGACGATTCTCGGGCTGATCGTGATCTTCGTCGTCGTCCTGTTGGCGCAGTTGGCGTGGCGCCGGCTCTACGGCGATGAGCGCGAACGCGAGCTGACCGAGCGGGTGGAGACGCTGACCGAGACGAGGCGCGGCGCCCTCGACGTCCAGGAGGCGGAGCTACGTCGGATCGAGCGCGACCTCCACGATGGCGCCCAGGCGCGACTCGTCGCGCTGTCGATGCAGCTGGGCCGAGCCGAGGAGGGCCTTGCCGACCGTCCCGAGATCGCCGCGCTGGTGCGCCAGGCCCGCGCCGAGGCGACCGCGGCGAACGCCGAGCTACGCGACCTGGCCCGCGGGATCGCGCCCCCGGTGCTGACCGACCGCGGCCTCGCCGCGGCGGTCGAGGCGCTCGGCTCCCGCGCCCCGATCCCCGTGAGGGTCGAATCCGCCGGGCTGACCCGACGGCCGCCGCCGGTGGTGGAGAGCGCCGCCTACTTCGTCGTCGCCGAGTCCCTCACCAATGTCGCCAAGCACGCCCCGGGGGCTGCCGCGACGGTGGTGTTGCGATTGGATGGCGAGATGCTCGACGTGACGATCGCCGACGACGGCCCGGGTGGGGCGGAGGTGAGCGAGGGCGGTGGCCTCGACGGCCTGCGCCGTCGGGTGGCGGCCCTCGACGGCGAAATGAGGATCGTCTCCCCGGGCACGGGTGGCACCCGGATCGAGGTGAGGCTGCCATGCGGGTCGTGATCGCCGAGGACAACCTGCTCCTGCGCGAGGGGCTGGTCGCGCTGCTGCGCGAACGTGAGATCGAGGTCGTCGCCCAGGCTGAAGACGGCGAGGGGCTGCTGCGGATCGTCGGCGGCCACAAGCCCGACCTCGCGATCGTCGACGTGCGGCTGCCGCCGACCTTCACCGACGAGGGCATCCGGGCCGCGGTCGAGGCCCGCAAGCGCCGCCCGGAGATGGGCGTCCTGATCCTCTCCCAGTACGTCGAGCCGGTCTACACCGCCGAGCTCCTCGCCGGTCGCGAGGGCGGCGTCGGCTACCTCCTCAAGGAGCGTGTCGGCGACATCCCCGCCTTCCTCGACGCGATCCGCCGCGTCGCCGACGGCGGCACCGCCCTCGACCGTGAGGTCGTCGCCGAGCTGGTCGGCGAGCGCCGCGCCGAGGCCGAGAGCCCGATCGACGCCCTTTCCCCCCGCGAGCGCGAGGTCCTTTCCCTGATGGCCGAGGGCCGCACCAACAACGCGATCGCCGAGCAACTTGTCGTCACGCCCGGCGCCGTGGAGAAGCACGTCTCCAGCATCTTCTCGAAGCTGAACCTGAGCGCCGCCGGCGATGACCACCGTCGCGTCCTCGCGGTGCTGGCGTTCCTGCGGGCGACCGACGGGGGCTAAGGGCGCCAGGAAAGAGCCGCCGCCGCGCCTACGCCAAGTTCAGGCGGTGCGCCACCGCCGCGGCCTCGGTGCGGCTGCGGACGCCGAGCTTGGAAAGGATCCGGGAGACATGGACGCTCGCGGTCTTCTCGGCCATGAAGAGGTCGGCGGCGATCTCACGGTTGGTCGCTCCTTCGGCGAGGGCCGTCAGGACCTGGCGCTCGCGGGGGGTGAGGCCGAAGGGGTCCTCGTCGGTGGCCGACGCGCCGTCACCGTCGCGCCTGCCGTTGCCGGCGGCGCCCGGGGTGGGGGTGACCGGCAGGCGTGCCCGCGCGATCAGGCCGGCGACCTCGCCCGCCAGCCACTCCGAGCCGAGCTCCTCCGCCGTCGCCAGGGCCTCGGCCGCGGCGGCGCCCGCCGCCTCGCGTTGGCCGTGGGCGGCGCGCGCTTCGGCCTCGCGCCGGCGACACATCGCCGCCTGGTAGGGACGGGGAAGACGCTCCCAGGCCTCGGCCGCGGCGGCGGCACGGTCGGGGGCGTCGGCGTCGTCGCGGGCACGGACGAGATGCATCTCCGCGGTCAGTTGGTAGGCGAGCTCGAGCGCGCGGCCGGTGGTTTCGGCCGCCGCCGCGGTCCGCGCCGCGCCGAGCTCCGCGCGCATCTGGCAGGCCTCGAGCTCGGCCGCGTCGCCGAGGTCCCGCGCCCGTTCGGCGCCCACCGCCTCGACCGCCGTCGCCGCCGCCGAGATCAGCGCCATCCGCGCCGCGTCGTCGCTGCAGAACTCGAGCTGGTCGATCGCCTTCTCCGCCGCTTCCCGCGCCGCCTCGACGTTGCCGGAGCGCAGCTCGAGTTCGACCCGCAGCGCCCCGGCGGGGGCGATGTACTGCGGCTCGACCGAGTTGGCGAGCCAGGCGCTCGCCTGGTCGATCATCTTGCGCGCGCCGGTGATCTCGCCACGTCCCAGCATCAGAGAGGCCCGGCGCAGCAACACGTTGGCGAACGTCGCGGTCCAATTCTCGCCGCTGGTGCGGTCGGGCAGGATCGATTCCGCCTCGTCCCAGCGCCCGAGGTAGAAGAGGATCTCCGAGCGCGCGCAGATCAGCCAGAGGATCGAGCGGTCCCCCGGCGTGATCTCGGATTCGCCCTGCTTCACCAGCTCGGCCGCCTCCTCACCGCGGCCGGACATGTGGAGCGCGTCGGCGAAGTTGACGATGCAGGTCGCGATCTGGTCGTTGGACCCCGAACGCCGCGCCAGCTCCAGCGATTCGCGCATCGCCGGCTCGCCCCGCTCCTCTTCGCCGAGCAGGAAGAGGGCGAGCCCGAGTCGGTTCAGGATCAGCGCTTTGGTGTCCTCGACCCCGGCCGCCTCGGCCGCCCGCAGCGCTTCGTCGGCGGCGTCGCGGCTTTCGGCGAATCTGCCTTGAAGGAGGAGGAAGCGCGCTTTCTGCTCGAGGATGACGGCGCGCTCCGGGCTCGGCTCGGACTCCGGCAGGAGCGCAAGCGCGCGCTCGAGGTCGGCGCGCGCGGCCTCCGCTCGCCCCATCGCCCAGCGCGCCGCGGCAAGTTCGGCGAGCGTGCCCGCGACCCGGTGCGGCTGCACCGCCTCGTCCATCTGCGACAGCGCCTGCTCGAAGAGCTTGATCGCGTGCGCCTCGTCGGCGTCGAGCCCGTGAGCGCGAGCCGCGAGCGTCACCAGCGTGGTGTGGTCGACCCCGGCGAGCGTCTCCGGTTCGGCGACCCGCGGCCACAGTGCCAAGGCGCGATCGAAGAGCGCCGCCGCGGCCCCGGGCGCGCCGCCCCGTTCGATCGTGCGGGCGGCGACGACCGCGGTGCGGAGCGCCTGCGGCTGGTCCCCCGCCGAGCTGTAGTGATGGGCGACGGCGGTGGCGCGGATCGGCATCGGGTCGGTGCCGCTCAGCCCGTCCTCGAGGGCGCGCGCGAGCCCGAGGTGCAGCTCGGCGCGTTCGCCGGGGAGGAGGTCGTCGTAGATGACCTCGCGCAGCAGTGCGTGGCGGAAGCCGTAACGGTCGTCGCGGCCGACGACGATCACCTGCGCCTCGACCGCCTCGCGCAGCCCCGCTGCCAACTCGTCCTCGTCGCGATCGCAGACGCTGACCAGATGATCGTGTTTGAGGCGCCCACCGACCGCGAGGACCCGCAGGAGGCCGCGCGTCGTCTCCGCCAGCCGTTCGATCCGCAGGAGCAGCGCGTCGCGCAGGGTCGTGGGGAGACGGCCGCGCCCGTCGGAGCCGGCGGCGAGCAGCTCCTCGGTGAAGAGCGGGTTGCCTTCGCCGCGCTCGAAGAAGCGCTCGACCACCTCCGGGTCGGGGGCCGCGCCGAGGATGTCGTCGAGCTGGGTCGCGACCTCGCCGCGGTCGAACGGCTCGAGCTCAAGCCGCCGCACGCGCCGCCCGCGGCCGAGCTCGGCGAGCAGCGACCGCATCGGGTGGCGGCGGTGCAGCTGGTCGGAGCGGTAGGCGATCACGGTCAGCAGGCGCACGTGGTCAGGCAGGTTCGCGGCCAGGTAGAAGAGAAAGTGCCGGGTCGCATTGTCGGCCCAGTGGGCGTCGTCCAGCCAGAGGACCATCGGCGCTTCCTCGGCCATCGTTTCGAGCAGTCCCAGCAGACCTTCGAAGGGTCGGTAGTGGTCGTCGGGGTCGGCCGGCGCCGCGGAGGGATCCAACTCCGGCATCAGCGCCGCGAGCCCTTGGCGGCCGGCGGAGGAGAGGCGGTCGAGCGCCCGGCCCTGTTCGCGGACCAGGCCGCGCAGGGCGGCGACCAGAGGCGCGTAGGGCAGCTCGTCGCGACCGAGCTCGACGCACTCGCCGCCGATCCCGCAGCCGCCCTTTTCCTTGGCACGGTCGAGGAAGGTGTGGAGGAGGCGGGACTTGCCGACGCCGGACTCGCCCGCGAGGAACGCCAACGAGGCCGCCCCGGAGGCGGCCTCGTCGAACGCGGCCTCCAGCTCGGCGAGCTCCGCGGCCCGCCCGATCAGCCGACTGGCACTTACCCGGGTCGCCACCCGGCGATTATCGCCGTCCTGGCAACCCGAGGCCGAACAGGTCGCCGAGCGGGTGCGCGTAGAAGCTCTTGCGCGGGCGGGTCGTCTCGGCCTCGCGGCGCTCGGCCTGGGCCTGGAGGCGCGACCGACGAGCCTCTTCGAGGAACTCGTGTTGGGCGACCATCGCCTTCGCGATATTCATTTGGTTGGGGTTCATCGCCATCGCCTTTCGCTTGATGTGCCATTCCAAGGTACGACTGAGAAAAGGCCCGCACATCGGGCGAATTCCTAGTCTTTGGAGGGGCGACCCCTTAGTTGCGTAAGGGGACCCCTTAGGCGCGGTGGAAGGCCGACGTACGCGGTCCAATAAGTTGCGGATCTATGCCCGATTCCGTGATCAATCTGTACTCAGACACCCAGACCCAGCCGAGTGAGGAGATGCGCAAGGCGATGGCCTACGCCGAGGTCGGCGACGAACAGCGCGGCCTCGATCCGACCGTCATCGCGCTGGAGGAGGAAGTCGCCGAGCTGCTCGGGATGGAGGCGGCCGTCTTCCTCCCGTCGGGGTCGATGTGCAACCAGATCGCGGTCCGCCTCCACATCCGTCCACTGGGCGACGAGATGTACCTGCACCGCCTCGCCCACCCGATCACGGCGGAGGCCGGCGGCGCGGCGACGATCTCCGGAGCGATGATCATGCCGCTCGAGGGCGAAGGTGGGATGTTCACCGCGGACGCGCTGCGAGACCGTATGCGCGACCCGTCCGACAGCCACGAACCGCGCTCGCGCCTGGTCATGGTCGAGCAGACGACGAACCTCGGCGGCGGCCGCGTCTGGCCGGGCGAGGAGATCGACGAGGTCCTCGCGGTGGCGAAGGAGTTCGGCCTGCGCACCCACCTCGACGGAGCCCGGCTCCTGAACGCCGCGGTCGCCTCCGGCCGGCCCGCCGCCGCCTTCTCGGCCGGCTTCGAAACCGCCTGGATCGACTTCTCCAAGGGGCTCGGCGCGCCGGTCGGCGCCTGCCTCGCGGGCTCGTCGGAGCTGATCGCCGAGGCATGCCGCTACAAGCAGATGCTCGGCGGCTCGATGCGCCAGGCCGGAATCGTCGCCGCGGGCGCCCGCTACGGCCTCCAGCACAACGTCGAGCGCCTCGCCGAGGACCACGCGAACGCGAGCTTCCTCGCCGCGGGCCTCGCCGAGCTCCCCGGCGTCAAGCTCGACCCGACCACGGTCGAAACCAACATCGTCATCTTCGACGTCCCCGACGCCAAGGCGCTCGACCGGAAGCTGGTCGAGCGAGGAGTCGAAATGAGCCTCCTCGAAGGCCGTGTTCGCGCCGTCACCCACCTCGACGTCGATCGCGCCGGCGTCGAAAAGGCTCTCGCGGCGGTCGAGGAGGCCCTGGGTTGACGTGCACGGGCGCCCGCGGGCGCCCGTGCACTGCTCCCGCCGGGAAACGGCCTACCAGCCGTGGCCCCAGCTGCCGTGGCCGTGGCCCCAGCCGGGGTGGCCACCGCCACCGCGAGGCATTTCGTAGCCTTCTTCTTCTTCGGTTTCGACCGGCTGGCCGGTCACCGGGTTCAGCGGCACGGCGGGGGCGGTGTGCTCGCTGAACTGGAACATCCCCGCCAGGTCGAACGGGACGTGCTCGGACCGATCGATGTTCGCCTGTGCCTGGTCGAAGGATCCGGAGATGCCCGGTAGGCCCCAGTTGTACTCGATGAAATTGATCGTCGAGGCCTGGTTACTGAGGTTGTGATCCACCGAGTTGCTCTTGGCGAACGGCGACACCACGAGCATCGGCAGACGCGGGCCGAGGCCGCAACGCCCCTGTTCGCCGCCGAGCGGGGCCGTCGTCTGCGGGCTCGGCCCGCACTGCCCCGAGGTGGCGCCGGAGAGCGTCGTGTTGGTCAGGTTGTCGGCCGCCGACAGGGACGGGTTCAGCACCCCCGGGTTGGCGTGGTCGTACCAGCCGTCCGAGTCGTCGTAGTTGATCACGATCGCCGTGTGCTTCCAGTCGGGCGAGCTCATGATCTCGTTGATCGTGTGGGCGAGGAATTCCTGCTCGTCCTGAGGGTCGGAGTAGGCAGCATGGCCGTCCTGGTAACCCGGGGCCTTCAGGAAGCTGACCGCGGGCATCGCCGAGGCGGGGAGTTCGCGATTGGTGATCGCCGACATCAGCTGGTCGAAATCACTCGTGTCGTAGTTGTGGTTCGGGGTGTTGAACTGCGGCTGACCGTTGACGTAGGACTGCGTGTCGGTGCCGATCGTCGACAGGCCGGCCAGCGTGTCGCGGCCCTTGCCGTTCGTCGGGATGGTCAGGTGGTGGGGATTGGCGGTGGAGGCGTAGTACTGGAACGGCTCGTGGTGGGGGATGTAGTCGTCCTTGTAGCCCCACTGGCCGGTGCCGCCGAGGCCTTCGCCGATCGGCGAGACGGCGTCGCAGAGTCCCTGGTTGCTGGAGTGCGGGACCGCTTTGTTGAGTTCGGCGGGCTTGAACTCGTCCGGGACGAAGGTGCTGGTCGACTGGCCGGCGTGACCGGTTGCTTCCAGCGCCGCCTGGTAGGACGTGGTCGGCCGGAAGCCGCCCTCGAACCAACCCCAGGAGAGGCCCGCTTCGTTCAGCAGGTCGCCGATGTTCTTGCCCGAGAGGGCCACCGCATCGCGGGTCGAGCAATCGTCCCAGTAGGGCTGGGCGTCGCTGGTCAAGGCGTAGCCGCCTTTACCGTTCGCGGTGAGGTCGGCGTTCGGGCTGGTCGGGGTGGAGATCGAAGGGTTGTTGGCGGTGTGGGTCATGTCGACGCTGCCGGTGTCGCCCGAGATCAGGTTGATCGCTCCCGGCGACGAGGGCCCGAAGGTGGTGCCGTATGAGTTGTCGCTCATCGCGTAGTGCTGGGCGTAGTTCCAGAGGGCGGTCACCGAGTTGCCGTCGTAGTAATCCATGACGGTTTCCTTGTTGCACGGGGCGCCGAACGGCGAGGAGCCGCCGCCGGTGCCGAGGCTCTCGATGAACTTGTCCATCTTGCCGCTGTCGAAGGCCTTCTGCTCGTCCGAGTAGTTGTGGTCCTGATCACAGGTCAGCTGGCCCCCCGCGCCTCCGGGCAGGCCGGTGGGGCTGCTGTCGAGTCGTTTCGGCTGCGCCGCGTTCGGGTTCGCGGTGAGCAGGTTGGTGGTGTGGCGCAGGCTCGCCGGGAGGCTGGGGCTGGTTGCGGGCGGCAGGCCGTCGACCGCGGGCGTCCCCGGCATCGGGCTGAAGGACTGGCCGTCGGTGTTCGCGGCGTTCGGGTAGGTGCCGAAGTAGTGGTCGAAGGAGACGTTCTCCTGGAAGATCTCGACCACGTGGGTGATCGGCGTCTTCGGGCCGCCGAGGGCGATCACCTGCTGATTGGCGGCAGGCCCTTCGGCCGACGCACCGGGGGAGGCGAGTGCGACCGAGGTGACGAGCGCCGAGAGGGCCGCCAGCGCGGCCAGCACAACGGGAAGCCGTTTCATCTTTCCTGGTTCCTATCGTTCGAGGGAAGGACACACGTGGACGAGACGATCGGATCCCCAGACGGCGCCAGGCTAGGAGCGGGCACGACGGATGTTGTTAAACGACCGTTGGCGAGATGCGACGGTGTTGTGAACGTCAGCTGCCCGGTCGGCCGTTAGGGTCCCCGCGATGGCGGATACCACTCCCAAGCTCGACCTGCCGGATTCGATCACGGCGCTCCTCTTCGATCTTGACGGGGTGCTGACGAAGACCGCCGTCGTCCACGATAAGGCGTGGAAGCAGACCTTCGACGGCTTCTTGGCGATGCGCGCCGATGAGTCGGGCGAAGGCTTCGACGAGTTCGATCCCGACTCCGACTACAACGAATACGTCGACGGAAAGCCGCGCTACGACGGCGTGCGCTCGTTCCTCGAATCGCGCGGGATCGAGCTGCCGGAGGGAGATCCGGACGATCCGCCGGACGCGGAAACCGTCTGTGGCCTCGGCAACCGCAAGAACGAGCTGGTGCTGAGGTTGATCAAGGAGGAGGGGGTCGAGCCTTACGAGGGCTCGGTGCACTTCGTCGAGGCGGCGCGGGCGGCGGGGCTGCGGCGGGCCGTCGTCTCCTCCAGCGCCAACTGCAAGGACGTGCTGGAGGCGGCCGGGATCGACGGGCTCTTCGAGGCGCGGATCGATGGCATCGTCGCCGACGAGAAGCGCCTGAAAGGCAAGCCCGCGCCGGACACCTATCTGGCCGGGGCGGAGGTGCTCGGGGTCGAGCCTGCCGCCGCCTGTGTCTTCGAGGACGCCGTGTCTGGGGTCGAGGCCGGCGCCGCCGGGCACTTCGGCCATGTCGTCGGGGTCGACCGCGTCCACCATGCCGATGCGCTGCGCGCCCACGGGGCGGATGTCGTCGTCGAGGACCTCGCCGAGTTGATCCAGGACGACGGCGGGTAAGGGCACCGGCGTGATCGACGACCCCCGCTACACGGTCGAACCCTGGGGCGTCCGCGAAACGCACCTCGACCTCGAGCAACTCGCGCAGTCGGAGTCGGTCTTCGCCCTCTCCAACGGCCACATCGGCATCCGCGGGACGCTCGACGAGGGCGAGCCCTACGGGCTCCCCGGTACCTACCTGAACGCCTTCTGGGAGGCGCGGCCGCTGCCTTACGCCGAGGCGGGATACGGCTACCCGGAGGCGGGGGAGACCGTGGTCAACATGACGAACGGCAAGGTCATCCGCCTGCTCGTCGACGACTCGCCCTTCGACATCCGCTACGGCGAGCTGATCGAACACGAGCGGCGCCTCGACTTCCGCACCGGCATCCTGCGTCGCGTCGTGCTCTGGCGCTCCCCCACCGGGAAGACGGTGCGAGTCACCTCCGAGCGCCTGGTCTCCTTCTCCCAGCGCGCGGTGATGGCGATCCGCTACACGGTCGAGCCGACTGCGGCGCCGACCCGCGTCGTCGTCCAGTCGGAGTTGATCGCCAACGAGCCGCGCCCGGCGATCTCCAAAGACCCGCGGGCGGCGGCGGCCCTCGAAGCGCCGCTGGAAGCCGAGGAGTGGGCGGGGGACGACCACCGCGCCGTTCTGGTCCACATGACCAAGGAGTCGAGGCTGCGAGCCGCGGCGGCGATGGGCCATGAGATCGAAGGGCCCGAGGACACGAAGCCCGACGAGGCGGAGGCCTGGGAGGACCTCGGGCGACTGACGGTCAACGCGACGCCGGGACCGGGCGAACCATTGACGATCACCAAGTTCGTCACCTACGGGTGGTCGGCGCGGCGCTCGGTGCCGGCGATGCGTGACCAGGTGAGCGCGGCGCTCGCCGAGGCGCGGCACGCGGGCTGGGAGGAGCTCTGCCGGGCGCAGCGGAAGTACCTCGACGACTTCTGGGAGCGGGCCGACGTGCAGCTCGACGGCGACGCCGAGCTGCAGCAGGCGGTCCGCTTCGGCCTCTTCCACGCGCTGCAGGCGAGCGCCCGCGGTGAGGGCAGGGCGATCCCGGCGAAGGGGCTGACCGGGCCGGGCTACGACGGCCACACGTTCTGGGACACGGAGGCCTACGTTCTGCCGATGCTCTCCTACGCGGTGCCGGAGGCTGCCGCCGAGGCGCTGCGCTGGCGGTTGGCGACCCTGCCGAAAGCGCGGGAGCGGGCCAAGGAGCTCTGCCTCTCAGGTGCTGCCTTTCCCTGGCGGACGATCTCCGGCGCCGAGTGCGGCGCCTACTGGCCCGCCGGAACCGCCGCCTTCCACATCAACGCCGACATCGCTCAGGCCGTCTGCCGGTACTGCGACCTGAACGTCGACACGGACTTCGAGCGCGACGTCGCCGTGCCGCTGCTGGTGGAAACGGCGAGGCTGTGGCGCTCGCTCGGGCATCACGACGCGCACGGCGCCTTCCGCATCGACGGCGTAACCGGGCCTGACGAGTACTCGGCGGTCGCCGACAACAACGTCTACACGAACCTTTTGGCACAGCGGAACCTCAGGGCGGCGGCTGATTTCTCCGAGCGCTACAGCGACGCCGCCGAGGCGCTCGAGGTCGACCACGAGGAGATCGCCTCATGGCGGGACGCGGCCGAGGGGATGACGATTCCCTACGACGCCGAGCTCGGCGTCCACCCGCAGGCGGAGCGCTTCACCGACCACGACCGCTGGGACTTCGCCGACACCGGACCCGAGAGCTACCCGCTCCTCCTCCACTACCCCTACTTCGACCTCTACCGCAAGCAGGTGGTCAAGCAGGCCGACCTCGTGATGGCGATGCTGGTCCGCGGCGACGCCTTCACTGCCGAGCAGAAGGCCCGCAACTTCGCCTACTACGAGCCGCTGACGGTCCGCGATTCCTCGCTCTCGGCCTGCGTGCAGGCGGTGCTGGCGGCGGAGACCGGCCACCTCGAGCTCGCCTACGACTACATGGGCGAGGCGGCCCTGATGGACCTCGACGACCTCGAGCACAACAGCCGCGACGGCCTCCACATCGCCTCCCTCGCGGGCACCTGGATCGCCGCTATCTGCGGCTTCGCCGGCCTCCGCGACCAGGACGGCATCATGCGCTTCGCCCCTCGCCTGCCGATGCGCCTCGACCGCCTCGCCTTTCGCCTCTCCTTCCGCGGCCGCCGGATCATGGTCGAGGTCACCCACGAGGGCACCGTGTACACGCTCCTCGAAGGCGACCCCGTCACGTTCCACCACTTCGACGAGGAGGTCGAGCTGACGTCCGAGGGCCTCGAGTTCGGCCCCGCCGATCCGGTCGAACCGCCCCCTGAGCCGGTGCACCAGCCGCCGCATCGGGCCCCGCTGAAGCGGCGGCCGTCGCGGTAGACGGGTAGGGGCGGCGTCGTGCCGGCCGCCCCGGCAGTCCTATGTCGGTCCCGGGCGTCCCCTCGCCACGCTTCCCCGACACCCCCATGTCGATGGGCCGAAAACCCCGCTATATCGTGGTTCTTCCGCCCATCAACATCCGGGGGCGGGCCGGAAGGCGCACGAAGCGCACGGGGGCTGCGCGGAAGTGTGTGGAGTTCGTGACGTCTCCCGCGCCTCTCTCTCGACGGCGTCGCAGTTTCTACACACCTTTCATCGCCGCAGGCCCTTGCGTCCCTTTCCCCGGCGCCTGCCTCCTAAGGCTGGTACGGCGGCGCCACGCCCCAACCCCAACGGGGGACGGGAGCCTCGGGCACGATGTCGTCGGCGTCCGGATCCGAATTATGGACGGCGAGGCGGGAGCCCCACTCGGCGTAACCGATGAGGGCGGCGCGGAACTCCGGGTCGGCGGGGAGGTCGGCCTCGTCGGCCGCCTGGCTCAGGAGATTGACGAAGAGGCGGCGTTGGTCGGGGGTGATCGCAAGGCCACGGTGGTGAGCGAGCATGGTGGGGTAGCCGCCGTGGCTCGCGGTGTAGTCGGCCGGGCCACCCATGACCTCGACCCACCAGGCGACGACGTGGTCGCGGTGCTCGCGGCTCACCGTGCCGCCGAATAGCGGCGCGAGCGTCCCCTCTTCTTCGACCAGGTCGTAGAAGCGCTCGAGCCATCGCCGGAAGGCCTCCGTTCCACCGCCCCACTCATGGATGGTCGGGGTCTCCGTCACCGAGGAGAGGATGGCAGGGCCGGCCGCTCGCTCGCCCGCCAGTTGACATGTGACCATTTAGTCACGTATTATCCAGCCCATGATCGATGACGTGTTCAAGGCCTTGGCGGATCCGACCCGCCGTCGGCTGCTCGACGAGTTGTTCGAGCAGGACGGGCAGTCCTTGAGCGCGTTGGAGGAGCGGTTGCCGATGTCCCGGTTCGGCGTCGCCAAGCACCTGAAGGTGCTGGAGGGCGCGGGGCTGGTGACGACGCGGAAGCGAGGGCGGGAGAAGTTGCACTTTCTGAACCCGGTGCCGATCCGCGAAGTCCACGACCGCTGGGTGAGCAAGTACGCGGAGCCCTGGGCCTCGGCACTGACGGAACTCAAGCGAGACCTCGAGAAGGAGAACCAAGATGACTGACGAGCAGCTCTACGCGGTGGTCGGCGGGCGCGGCACGCTGACCGCGTTCGAGATCTACATCAAGACCAGCCCCGAGCGCCTATGGGAGGCGATCACCGACGGCGAGATGCGCAAGCGCTACAGCTTCGGCGTCGGGGTCGAGTCCGACTGGACGCAGGGGTCCGAGTACCGCGCCGGCGTCCCCGGCGTGGTCGACATCTCCCGCGGCGAAAACGTCGAGGTCGACCCGCCCCGGCGGCTCGTCCAGACCTTCACCGCGCTCTGGAGCGAGGACGTGAAGCGCGAAGGCACCACCCGCGTGACCTGGGAGATCGAGCCGGTCGGCGACGACTCTTGCCGGCTGCAGGTGACCCACGACCAGATGGGCGATGACGCCAACAGCCAACTCTTCGGCGGCTGGATGATGATCCTCTCCGGCCTGAAGACCCTGCTGGAGACCGGGGACGACCTGACCACCCCGGGCTCGTTGATGTACGCGAATGCCGGCAACTGGGGAGGCGAGTGAGCGTGGGGGCCGTCTATCTGCACGCGGTGGCCTCCCTCGACGGTTACATCGGCGAAGAGAACGACGCCCCCGGTCCGCTCTTCGACTGGTACTACAACGGCGACCGGCCGATCGTCGACGACAAGGATGTCGAGCACCACGGCGGTAAGCCGTTCCGCGTCTCCGTCGCCTCGGCCGACTACGTGCGGGGACTGTGGTCGCGGCAGTCGGTCATCGTTCTCGGTCGACACCTGTTCGACATCACCGACGGCTGGCAAGGTCGTCCGCCGGCATGCGAGCACGCGGTGGTCGTGTCGCATCGACCGAAGCCGGAGGGCTGGCACCCAGAGGCCTCCTACCACTTCGTCGACTCGGTCGAGGCGGCCCTCACACGGGCGAAAGAGCTGGCGGGCGATGGCGACATCACCGTCTGCGCGGGCGATGTCGGCGGCCAGGCGCTGGCGCTCGGGCTCGTCGACTACGTCGCGGTCGACCTGGTGCCGGTGGTCTTCGGTCGCGGCAAGCCGTACTTCGGCGCCTTCGCCGAAGGTCACGCGATGCTCGAGGACCCCGACGTCGTGATCCAGGGCGACCGGGTCCTCCACCTGCGCTACCCGGTCCGCCGCTAGCGGGCCGGGGGCGGGGTCGCCTCCGAGGGCGAGATGCCGAAGCGGCCCTGATATTCGTCGTTGAGCTCCGGCCAGGGGCCCGCCTCGTGCTCGGCGCTCGGCCGCTCGCCGCCGCCGTCGAGATCGGCGGCGAGGGCGTCGAGGCAGATGTGCCATCCGGCACCGTCGCGGGCGGCCTTGAGCCGGTCCTCGAAGGAGTGCGTCAGTACCAGGAGGCAGCCCTCGTCGTGCGGGCGCAGCTCCCACCGCAGGTGGTCGGGGCGATCGCCCTCCTTGGCCCAGGTGTAGCCGAGCAGGCACGGCGGGTCCCAGTCGGTGACCTCGTTGACGGGCATGTCCGCGACGTGGCCGTCGGGATGCCAGTCGACGCGCCCGCCGACCCGCGGTTCGAAGGTGGCCGGGGTGGGGTGCCAGGCGAACATCTCGCCGGTGTCGGTGAGCGCCTTCCAGACGCGCTCGGGCGGGTGGGGGAGGACCCGTTCGAAGCGCAATGCCGGGCGGCCGTCGACTTCTTCCAGGCGGGCGTACTTGTCGGGCATGGGAGCTACTCCTTCGTCTCGTCTTCGTCGCTGTCAAGGTGCGTCTCGAGCGCGTCCAGGCTGCCCTGCCAGAGCCGCTGGTAGGGGGCGACCCACGCCATCAGCTCGGCAAGGCCGGCGGGGCGGAGCT
The DNA here is from genome assembly GCA_018268605.1 of Actinomycetota bacterium. GTDB lineage: Bacteria > Actinomycetota > Thermoleophilia > Solirubrobacterales > 70-9 > VAYN01. The sequence continues at coordinate 15,425 of JAFDWG010000003.1, forward strand.
CGTAGATCCGCCGCTGTCCTTCGACCCGCGGCTCGACCAGCCCCGCCTCGCGCAGGATGCGTAGGTGCCGCGAGGCGTTCGGTTGGCTGAGTCCAGCTTCCTCGGCGATCTCCCCGACCGACCGCGGCCCACCCGCGAGAAGGTCGAGGATCTGGCGGCGAGAACCCTCGGCCACGGCGTCGAACACTTGGCTGTCCCTCGCGCTCACCGCCTTATTCAATCATATGCTTATATAAGCGGTACGTTGATCTAGTGGAAGAGGAGCGAGATGGACAACGAGACGACGGCGAGGGAGCGGATCGAGATCGAGCTGGCGGCTCCGCCCGGGAGCGTCTACCAGGCGATCGCGACGGCGGACGGCGTGCGGTCCTGGTGGACCGACGGCGACGTCGCCGAGTCGGTCGGCGGCGTCAGCCGACTGTCCTTTGGCGCCGGATGGACCGAGCTGAGCGTGTAGAAGCTGGTCCCCGACCGCGAGGTCGAATGGGCCTGCGTCGCCCAGCACATCGAGCACTTCGACCCGACCGACGAGTGGGTCGGGACCCGCATCCACTTCCGTCTGGAGCCGCTCGACGAAGGCAGGCGCACCCATCTCGAGTTCGTTCACGAGGGCCTCGCGGGCCTTGGTTGCGAGGAGATGTGCTCCAAAGGCTGGAACCACTACATCCGCGCGAGCCCAAGCGGGGCGGTGGAGCGGGGCGAAGGGGCTGCCGGCCCCGGGGCCGGCAGCCGGTGAGGAGCTCTCAGTGCTCCAGCGGCTCGCCGTAGACGATCAGGCCGTGGAGGACGATCAGGCAGAGGGCGAAGATGCCCAGCGACCAGAAGGGGTAGTTGCCGCCGACCGAGAGCAGGGACTCGATCGCGCCCAGGGTCGCGGCGATGATGCCGATCGTGCGGCCGTAGACGCCACCGCTGAACAGCGAGTAGCCGCCGGTCAGCTGGACCAGGCCGATGATCAGCGTCACCCAGCCCCAGAAGCCGAGCCCGAAGACCACGTAGGACGTCTGGCTGAAGAAGTCGCCGCTGCTGATCGCGGCGATGCCGTAGATCACGTTCAGCACTCCGGCGATCACCAACAGGATGGCGGCGAACATCGCGCGCGCCTCGCCTCTCACTTCCACGTCTGTCTCCTTTGCTCTGGTGGAACCCCGTCCGGGGGGACGAAAACCGCTTTACGGTGCCAAATTCGGCGGCGGGGGACCGTCCCCTGCCACGGGTTCGGCAGACTCTGACGAGATGGACGAACGCACTGGTGGCGAAATGGAGAACGAAGGACACGCCTGCTGCGCTCCCGGCGTCGCCCCGCGCCAAGGCGAGGCGCCGCCCGCGCGGGCGCCCGAGCGCGAGGGCGCGCGCGCCGACGGGGCCCCCGAGCGCGGATCCGCATCCGCCGACGGCATGGTCGACCTCGGCGGCAGCTTCCTGATGGGGACGGAAGACGCCGACGGCTTCCCGCAGGACCGGGAGGGCCCGATCCGGGAGATCGACCTGCCGCCCTTCTCGATCGACCCGGTCGCCGTGACCAACGCCCGCTTCGCCGAGTTCGTCGACGCGACCGGATACCGCACCGATGCCGAGAAGGCGGGCTGGTCCTTCGTCTTCGGCGCGTTCCTCCCCGACGACTTCGAACCGACCCGCGGGATCGCCAACGCGCCCTGGTGGCGCCAGGTCTACGGAGCCGACTGGAGCCACCCCGAGGGCCCGGCGACTAGCGTCGAGGACCGCCTCGACCATCCCGTCGTCCAGGTCTCCTGGAACGACGCGAAAGCCTTCGCCGCCTGGGCCGGCGCCCGCCTCCCGCACGAGGCGGAGTGGGAGATGGCGGCCCGCGGCGGCCTCGAGCAGGCCCGCTTTCCTTGGGGCGACGAACTCGAACCCGGCGGACGCCACGCGATGAACGTCTGGCAGGGCGTCTTCCCGTCCCAGAACACCGGCGAGGACGGCTGGCTCGGCACCGCGCCGGTCGACGCCTACGAGCCGAACGGCCACGGGATGATGAACATGAGCGGCAACGTCTGGGAATGGTGCGCCGACCGCTTCGACCGCCAGACCCGGGCGATCCGCGGCGGCTCCTACCTCTGCCATGCCTCCTATTGCAACCGCTACCGCGTCGCCGCCCGCAGCTTCAACACCCCCGACAGCTCGACCGGAAACATGGGCTTTCGGATCGCCCGCGACCGATAGGTTCCACCGAACGGACTCGGGGGTAGGCGACCCCGATCAAACGACGAGAGGAGAGTCGATGGCCCACCCGACCTTTGAGGACGCCCGCCGTCTCGGTGACTGGCAGCCCCCGTTGGGGGTCGTCTCGGTCTACCTGGCCTTCGACCCGGCGGATCGCGGCGGCGCTTGGCGCACCGAGTTGCGCAACGGCCTCGACGCCCTCTTGGAGGCGGCCAAGGACTCTGAGCACGACCGCCGGGTCGCCCTCAGGGCCGTCGCCAAACGGATCATGGACCGCTACGAAGACGGCGACCACCGGCCGCCGCCGCGTGGCGAAGCGGGATTCGTCGAGGTCGCCGAGAAGGGCGGCGAAGAACACTGGTGGGGGACCGGGGCTGCGCCGCAGTCGTCCGCCTGCGTCGAGCTGGGCGAGCGCCCGGCCCTGGCGCCGCTGGTCGACCTCGCCTGCCGCGGCGAGGAGCGCGGAATCGCGATCGTCGCGTTGGAGCGCGTCCGCCTGCTGAGCTGGGCCGAAGGGCAGCTGAGCGAGCTGGAGGACTGGGAACTCGAGGTGACGAGCCTCGACTGGCGCGAGCGCAAGGCGCAGAGCGGCGGGCCCGCCCACGGCGTCGCCTCCTCCGGGAAGGACGAATACGGCGACCGTCTCGACCACAACCGCCACCGATTCCTCGGCGAGGCCGGCGCGCTGGTCGGTCGCGAGCTGGAAGAGCGGAAGATCGGGCGGGCGCTGGCCTTCGGTCCGGCGGTCGACCTGGAGAGCTTCGAGCACGGGATGAAGGCGCCGAACGTGAAGCTCGCGGTGGCGGAGAAGGCGGACCTGATCTCGGTTCCGACCGGGCAGTTGCGGGACACCGTCGCCGCCGCGGTCGAGAACGCCGACGCCGAGCGCGAGTCGCGCCTGGTCGCCTCGGTGCTCGAAGAGGTGCGCGGCGGCAGCCGTGGCGCGAGCGGGCCGCAGGACATCGGCGAGGCGATCGAGGAAGGCCGGGTCGAGCGCCTCGTCGTCGGCGCCGGCCTCGATGGCTCCGAGGGGCTGATCCGCGGCGCGCTGAAGGGCAGCTCAAAGGTCACCGTCGTCCACGGCCCGGCGGCCGCGGCGCTCGGCGAGGCCGAAGGCGTCGCCGCGATCCTCAGGTACTGATGTGCTCGGCGCCGAGCTGCGCCCCGGCCTGCGAAGCTGGACCGCCCACCACGAGGAGTGGAAGAAGGACGTCCGCGGTTTCGCGATCGTCGGGCCGGGGCGGGTGGTGCTGGTCGACGCATTGCTGGTCGGCGACCAGTGGGACGCGCTGGCGGAGCTGCGCGGCGGCGCCGCCCTGGACGTGCTGCTGACGATCCACTTTCACGCCCGCTCGGCGACGGCGAAGAGGGCGAGGATCTCCAGATGGCCCCGGAGGACTGGATGGGGGGTGAAGGTAGCCGTGCGACGCTGCGCGAGGCGCTGGCGCCGGCGCTCGACCTGCCGGTCGAGCTCGTCCTCACGGCGCATGGGGAGATGGTGTCGGAGGACGCGCCCGGGGCGTTGCGGGGTGTGTTGGGTCAGGAGTGCCGGGCGCTCCGGAGGCGTCGCGGGGCAAGCACGGAAGCGTGGGCTTCTTGGCATCTCCCGAACGTCTCCCGGGACGGCCGGGCTGGCCGCAAGACCTCGCGTCCCTTACCCCTGGCTCCCGATCCACTGAAGGTGGGTGGTAATCGCTCCATCGCGAAAGGCGTGGATCGCGAAGCCGGGTGGGTCGGCGCTCATGTGCAGTTTCGGCGCGGTGAAGTCGAGGGCCGCCTGGAGGTAGGTGCTGGGGACGGTGACGACCGCTCGTCCCGCCAGCTCGGCGACGATCGCGCGGTGGACGTGGCCGGCGACGATCCGCGTCACCTGCGGATGGCGGGCGATCACCTCGGCGAGGGCATCGCGCGAAGCCGGGGCCAGGCCGATCCGTTCGAAGGTCGGGATCTCGGTGCGCAGCGGTGGGTGGTGGAGGGCGACAACGGTCGGCTTCTCGGTGTCCTTCGTGAGCGTCAGGTCGAGCCACTCGACCCGGCCACCGTCGAGGGAACCGGCTTCGGCCCCCGGGATGATCGAGTCGAGGCAGATCAGGCGAATCGGCCCAAGATCGGTCACGTACGACACCGGCTCCTCGCCCTGGCCGGGCAGTCCGAACTCCTCGCGCAGCGGTTCCCGCAGATCGTGGTTGCCGGGGAGGACGTGGGGGACAAGCTCGAGCGGGGCGAGCAGCTCGCGGACCCGCCGGTACCCGTCCGGCGCACCGTTGTCGGTGAGGTCGCCGGAGACGAGCAAGGCGTCGGGCCGGTCGGGCAGCGCCTGGATCGCCACGACCGCGCGCCGCAGGCCGTCTTCCGGGTCGGCGCCGTTCCACTGCGCCCCGATGTGGGGATCGGAGATCTGCGCCAGCAGGAACGGTGCGCGGTCATCGCCCATGCGCGGAGCTTACGCGCGAGCCCGCCGGAATCCCGGTCGCTCGGCGCGCCGAGGCCGGACCCCTAGGCGCCGGCAGTGGGCGCGATCGCGGGCTCGAGGTCCGGCAGCGTCGCCAGCGCCGCGTCCCAGGCCCCGGCGACGGCGGCCGCGGCGGTCCGCTCCTCCCGTCCCAACTCCTCGGCGAGGGCCGCGGTGTCCTCGTCCCCGGCCCGCGCCGCGACCCGGGCGAGCAGCGCGTAGCCGCCCACCTCGAGCTGCTCGAAGGCGAAGGCGAAGCCCGCCAGCTTGGGTGGCGGGTCGGGCTGGGCGGCGAAGAAGCCCACCAGGTTGACCCCGCCGAGGCCGAGCGCGGTGTCCTTGATCCGTGAGTGCGAGGCGCCGCGGGCCGCGATCCGCTCCTCCAGCCGCCGCCGCTGCTCGAGCGTCTCCTCCAGATGGGCCTCGAACACGGCAACCAGCGGCGGCGCCTCCGCCACTCTGCGCGCCGCTTCGAGGAAGCGGGTCGACTGTGCCTCCAGCGCGTGCATGTCGGCGAGGTAGGTGTCGAGGTGGCCGGCCGCGTCGCCGCCGGTGGTCCGCAGCGAGTCGTCGACGGCCTGGTCGAAGCGCCCGGCGATCCGCTCGGCCATCGCCTCCTCCTCGTCGCCGATCCGGCGTGCCGCGGCGGCGGTCTCAGCGTCCCCGGCCGCTTCGGCGACCCGCTCCAGCAGGCGGTAGGCGGCGAGCTCCATGTGCTCGTAGGAGTGCGCGTGGAAGGCGAGCTTGCCGGGGGTGTCGGGCTGGACGCGGGCGAAGAGTGCCATGCCGACGCCGCCGGCCCAACCCACCGCGTCCTTGGCCGCCGACGGTTCGGCGCCGTGCGCCCGCAGCCTCGCCCCGACGAGATCGAGGTGGCCCTGCGTCTCGGCCCGATGGCGAATGAAGTCGGAAGCCATGCCGCCGCCGACCAGCCGCGGGGCAAGCTGCATCTGGACCAGCGCCTGGCACTCCACCGAGTGCATGTCGGCGAGGTAGGAGAGGAGCCGCTTTTCGGTGTCGGAGGCGATGGGCCGTAGGTACCCGAGCGAGAGACGGTAAACCGCTCAGTCGAGTTTGCGACGGTTGCAGGATTTAGCGTAGTAATTTCGGCCGGTGGGCCACCGAAGGAGCCTCAGATGACCGACGCCGTGGGCGGAGGTGCCGTCGTCCGGCGCCCGCAGCTCACCGACATCTCAAACGCCGCTGTCGCCCTCCATCGCGAGCATTTCGGCCGCGGTCCGGGGGCGGCGAAGACCCACGTCACCGACAACCTGATCGTCTGCGTCCTCACCGATGTCTTCACGCCGCTGGAGCGGACGCTGATCGACGCGGGCCAGGAGGCGCGGGTCCGCGAGACGCGGGCGATCCATCGCGCCGCCACCGAGGAGATCTACAAGGCGCGGATGGAAGGCATCCTGGGATGCCCGGTCGAGGCCCACATGAGCACGATCCACGTCGACCCCGACGTGGCCGTCGACATCTTCGTGCTCGGTGGAGGCGGGGCGGACCCCGCCTCCGACCGCGCGCTCTAAGAGATCTCGACCTTGGTCTTGACGAGCTCCGTCGCCACGTCGTAGATCGCCTCGGCGTCGATCTCGGCGGCGCGCAGCAGCTCGGCGGGCGTCGCCGAACTTGGCATGTCCTCGACCGCCATGACGCGGACCGCGGCGTGGGCGCCGTGCTCGGCCAGTGCCGCCAGTACCGCCTCACCGATCCCACCCTGTTTCCAGTGGTCCTCGACGGTGACGATCGCGCCGGTCTCCTGCGCCGCCTTGACGAGCGTGTCGGAGTCGATCGGCTTCACCGAATAGAGGTCGATGACGCGGGCGGAGATGCCCTCGCCGGCCAGCCGCTCGGCGGCCGCCAGCGCTTCGTGCAGGGTGATCCCGGCGCCGACCAGGGTCACGTCGGTCCCGTCGAGCACCGTCTTCGAGCCGCCCGCCTGGAATTCCTCGGAGCTGTCGTAGAGCACCGGCGTCGCCGCGCGGGTGGTGCGCATGTAGGAGATGCCTGCAGTGTCGGCCATGATTTCGACCAAGGCCGAGGTCGAGTTCGCGTCGCTCGGGTAGAAGACCTTCGAGCCGTGGATGGCGCGTAGGGACGCGATGTCCTCGAGCGCCATCTGGGACGGGCCGTCCTCGCCGATCGAGACGCCGGCATGGGACCCGCAGAGGCGGATGTCGGCGCGGCTGATCGCCGCCATGCGGACGAAGTCGTACGCCCGCGAGAGGAACGCCGCGAAGGTCGAGGCGAACGGCGTCCAGTGGCGCCGCACCTGGAAGCCGACGGCCGACGCGACCATCTGCTGCTCGGCGATGTAGACCTCGATGAAGCGGTCCGGGAAGGCGTTCTTGAAGTCTTCGGAGTAGGTCGAGTTGCCGACCTCGCCGTCGAGCGCGACGATGTCGTCACGCCGCGCGCCGAGCGCCGCCAGTGCTTCACCGTAGGCCTTGCGCGTCGCTACCTCCTCGCCTTTCTCCCAGGTCGGCATCTCGCCGCCGGGGGTGTCGAAGCGGTGGATCGTCGCCTCGCCCTCGGGCTTCGCCACCTCGACCCGGATGTCGCGTTCGCCGCCCAGTTCCTCGATCGCGGTCGCAGGGTCGGAGAGCGGTTTGCCGTGCTTGCCGTTCAGGTCCTCGACCTCTTTGGCGCCCTTGCCCTTCTTGGTGCGGGCGACGATCATCGTCGGCCGGTCCGCCGACTGGGCGGCGTTGGCGTAGGCGTCCTCGATCTCCTGTACATCGTGGCCGTCGATCTCGAGCGTGTTCCAACCCGCCGCCTGGGCGCGCTGGGAGTAGGAGCTGAGGTCCCAGCCGTGCATCGTTTCGCCGGTCTGGCCGAGCCGGTTGACGTCGATGATCGCGGTCAGGTTGGCGAGGCTCTGCTTGCCGGCGTGCTCGACCGCCTCCCAGATCGATCCCTCGGCCATCTCCGAGTCTCCGCAGAGGACCCAGACGCGGGAGGGCATGCGCTCCATCCGCGCCGCGGTGGCGACGCCGACACCGATCGGCAGGCCCTGGCCGAGTGAGCCGGTGGCGACGTCGACCCAGGGCAGGATCGGAGTCGGGTGGCCTTCGAGCCGCGAGCCGAGCTTGCGGAAGGTGAGCAGCTCGTCGTCCTCGATCGCCCCGACCGCCTTCAGCACCGAGTAGTAGAGCGGTGACGCGTGGCCCTTGGAGAAGATCAGGTGGTCGTTGCGGGGGTCGTCCGGCGTGCCGAAGTCGAGCTTCAGGTGCCCGTCGATCATCACCGCCAGGAGGTCCGCCGCCGACATCGAGGAGGTCGGATGACCCGAACCCGCCGCATCGGAGGAGCGGATCGAATCAACCCGCAGCTGTTGGCCAAGTTCGCGTCGGAAATCCGTGTCTCCACTCATGGGGTGGAAGCTAGCGAAAGCGGGCGGTTGTCGTCTGCGATCCTGCCGGGAGAAGGTGGACGCGACGGCCGACGACAAGCGCTACCGGCGAGGACAGCGTCGTCGCGCGCTCATCGCCTGGGGGACGCTCGGCGTCGTCGCCGCCCTGGTCGTCCTCGGCATCGTCTTCGGCGGCGACGAAAAGTCGGCCCCGCCGCCCACCATCCATCTCTTCACCTACGAAATGACCTCGGACCAGTACCGGCAGCTCCGTAAGGGCGAGGGCGAGCTGGCTGTCCTCAAGGCGCTCGGCAGCACCGGCCTCCACGAAGACGAAGTCGAAGAAGACGACCTCCACCTCTTCCCACCGCCCCCGGGTGGCTCGAGCTGCAACTTCTGGAGGCTGAGCGACGCCCCCGACCACATCGTCCGCCTCTGCTTCAGCGAAGGCGAAGGCAGGCTGGTCGAGAAAGCGGTCCGCGCCCCCGGGGAGGGTGCGGCGGAAACTACGTTGGCGTAGGGGGCGGCCGTCCGAGGTGCGGTGCCCTGGGCGTCTCATGGAGGCCCTGGCAGGCCGTGACCTCCATGAGACGCCCAGGACGGAGGCAGTGCGGTGTCTCTCCGAGGGTCCGTGTGTGATCTGAGCCACGTCCCCCGAAACCCCGCAACCGCCGCTCAGCCGACCGCCGGGACCTGCTGGGTGATGCAGTGGATGTTGCCCCCGCCGAGGAGGATCTCGCGGGCGGGGACGCCGACGGCCTCGCGGTCGGGGAAGGCGGAGGCGATGATCGCGCCGGCCTCCTTGTCGTGGCTCGGGTCGAGGAGCGGGTAGACCACCCGGGAGCTCGCGAGGTAGAAGTTGACGTAGCTCCCGGCCATGCGGTGGCCGCCGCGGCGCGGTCGGGTGCCCTCGACGACCTCGACGCTCGATGCCTCCTCGTCGGTCGTCGTCAGAGGCCCGGGAGCCGGGAGCTTGATCACCTCGAAGGAGCGACCGCAGGCATCGGTGGCGGCTTCGAGGCGCTCCAGGGCATCGCGGGAGATCGCGTGCTGGGGGTCGCCGGGGTCGTCGACCCAGGTGAGGAGCACCACGCCGGGCCGGGCGAAGCAGGCGAGGTTGTCGATGTGGCCGTCGGTCTCGTCGTTGAAGACTCCGTCGCCGAGCCAGACCACTTTCTCGGTGCCCAGATGGTCGTGGAGCGCGGCTTCGATCGCCGCCCGATCGAGCTCCGGGTTACGGTTGGGGTTCAGCAGGCACTGTTCGGTGGTCAGCACCGTGCCCTCGCCGTCAACGTGGATCGAGCCGCCCTCCAGCACCAGCGGCGCCGCGTAGCGCTCGTCGCCTTCGACTTCGAGCACCTTCGACGCCACGCGTTCGTCGCGGTCCCAGGGGAAGTAGAGGCCGCCCTCGAGGCCACCCCAGGCGTTGAAGCGCCAGTCGACGCCCCGCCGCGAGCCCTTCCCGTCGACGACGAACGTCGGCCCCGTGTCCCGCAGCCAGGCGTCGTCGGTGGAGAGCTCGATCAGCCGCACCGACTCCGGCAGCGCCGCCCGCGCGCGCTCGTACTGCCCGTCGGAGACCGCCATCGTCACCGGCTCCGACGCGGCGATCGCGGTCGCGACCGCGGCGTAGGCGTCCTGCGCCGGCTCGGCGCCGAGCCGCCAGTTGTCGGGACGCTCCGGCCAGGCCATCCAGCAGCCGGAGTGGGGCTCCCACTCGGCGGGCATGCGGAAGCCGTCGGCGGCCGGGGTGGAGTCGAGTGGGGAGACCATCGGTCCCTATTGTGGCCGGCCCGTCCGACCGCTTACAGTCGAGGAGATGACCGAGCCGAGATTGATCCAGAAGACCGGGGCGGAGGAGTCGCACGCCCGCAAGCGCGCGCCGGGGCGCGAGCCATTCCGGATCGCCGCCGTGCAGGAGCGTTGGCGGCCCGATCCCGACGAGCACCGGGAGGCGCTCGCAACCGGCATCCGCATGGCGGCGGCGCAGGGCGCGCGCCTCGTCGCCCTGCAGGAGCTGACGCTCTCGCCGTACTTCGCCGTCGACCCGTCCGGGCCGGAGGGCGTCGGGGTCGAGCCGGAGGAGCTGCCGGGTGGCCCGACCTATCAGTTCGCCGCCTCGATGGCGGCCGAGACCGGGATCTACGTGCACGCTTCGCTGTACGAGCGGGCTCCCGACGGCGGCCTCGGTTTCAACACCGCGATCGTCGTCGCGCCGGACGGCAGCCTCCTCGGTCGGACCCGCAAGCTCCACATCCCGGTCACCGCCGGCTACCACGAGGACAAGTACTTCCGCCAAGGGCCGGCCGACGAGGGCGACGCCTTCCCGCTGGTCGCGCTCGGCGAGGCGCGCCTCGGGCTGCCGACCTGCTGGGACCAATGGTTCCCGGAGCTCGCCCGCGCCTACAGCCTCGCCGGCGCCGAGATCCTCATCTACCCGACCGCGATCGGCTCCGAGCCCGATCATCCCGACTTCGACACGCAGCCGCTCTGGGAGCGGGTCATCGTCGCCAACGGGATCGCCAACGGCACCTTCATGGTCGCGGTCAACCGCTTCGGCTCCGAGTCGCCGCTCACCTTCTACGGCTCCTCGTTCATCTCCGATCCCTACGGGCGGGTGCTTGTGCAGGCGCCGCGTGACGAGGCGGCCGTCCTGGTCGCCGACCTCGACCTCGACCAGCGCGCTGACTGGCTGGAGCTCTTCCCGTTCCTCACCACGCGCCGCCCCGATGCCTACGCGACCCTGATCGAGGGTAGGGCCGAGGGGGACTCATGAGCGAAGCGACCACCGACAGCGACGCGACCGAACTCTCGATGACCTGTCCCAAATGCGGCGGGGAGATGCGCGAGAACCGGCGTAATGGCGTGACGATCGAGCAGTGCAGCAAGTGCCACGGGATCTTTCTCGACCGCGGCGAGTTCGAGCAGCTGCTCGGCCGCGAAACCTCCTTCCTCGGCAACGACGAAGTGCTCCCCGGCCAGAGCTCCGACGGCAGTGGGCGGGCGTCCAGGTGGCGGCGTTGGCGGCGCTGATCGAGTTCCCCGCCGACGACTCCGAGCGCGCCCGCCGCTTCTGGAGCGGCCTGCTCGAAGTCGACCTCGCCGAGCGGCGCGAGGGCGAAGGCGCGGGCTGGGTCGCGGACGCCGGCGGCGTCCGGGTCGGCGTCCACGAGCGTGGCCGGGGCCCCGGCGACACCGCCTCGCTGCCCTACTTCCCCGTCGCTGACATGACCAGCGCCCTGCGCAAGGTCGAGGACCTCGGCGGCTCCCTCGTCCACCCGGGCGAGCGCTGGTCGATCTGCCGCGACTCAGAGGGGACGCCGTTCGCGCTGGAGCAGCGCTAGCCCTTCGCCTTCGGCCGAACCGGATCGCGTCCCCGTGGCGCCCGAGCGAGTCGGTCGCCGTGAACAGCCTCACTCCGGGGACTTCCGCGAGCGCGTCGAAGATCGCCGCCTGCAGCCGCGGTGACGGCCTGCCTTCGAAGAGGACGTCGATCAGATCGGGTTCGCTTCGACCGCGAGCTTGGCGATCGCCTCGCCGTCGGTCCGGTTCTCGCCCGCACCCTTACTTGCCCGATCGCGGGCAAACGGTTCGCGCCTTGCGCGAGCGGCGTGTCTACGCGGGCTACGAGCGGCCGGAGCCGTCGAGCGGTTCGATGCGGAAGGCGGAGCGTTTCGGGCTGGCCGGCTTGTAGAAAGTCGCCGTCTGGTTGTCCAGCTTCCAGGGCGCGGGCACGTTGGGGCTGTTGCCGAGGAAGCGCTGGAAGAGGGAGACGGCCTGTTCGCAGTTGATCGTCGAGCCCGGGGGCAGGTAGATCAGGAACTGACCTTTGGTGAAGCGCAGTGGGCGCAGGGTCGTCGTGTGGTTGACCGTGAAGGGGTTGCGGCAGAGCGTCCCGAGGTCGGGGTTCGTCGCGCCTTCTTTTTCGATTTCGCCGCTGGACTGCTTCTTGGTCAGTTCGACCGAGAAGCCGGGCTGGGATCCGCGCGGGAAGGAGGCCATTCCGGTGCCTTCCGCCACGACTTTCCACGGCGCCGGCAGGTTGCCGTCGAAGTCCTCGAGGAAGCGGGCGAAGAGTTCGCCGCCGCTCTTGCAGTCGAGGGTCGTGCTTTCGAGGTTGATCGTGTAGTTGCCGGCGGGGAAGACCGCGGCGCCGATCCGGTCGTTGTGCAGGACCTGGAAGCTCGGGCAGGATTTCGACGCCGGCACCGGTTTCGGCGCGGCGGCGGCCGGGCGGACGGCGATCGCGAACGCCACGAGGGCGATCAGCGCGCCGAGCGCGATCAGCGCGATGCTGCTTCGCCGCGGTTCGTTTCGGGAAATAATGTGGATTCCAGGAAGGGCCTGCACAAGGCGGGGAAAACTATCAGCCTCGCCCGTCCCTACCATGCATCGCTCCCATGCCAGAACCGATCACGCGCGGGGAGCGCTATATGCCTGGGCTCGATGGCCTGCGCGCGATCGCGGTGCTGGCCGTCATCTTCTTCCACCTCGGTTTCGACTGGGCCCCCGGCGGGCTGCTCGGGGTGGGGATCTTCTTCACCCTCTCGGGTTACCTGATCACCGACATCCTGCTCGGCCAGTACCTGCGCAAAGGGGCGATCCACCTCGGCCGCTTCTGGCTCGGCCGTGCCCGCCGCCTGCTGCCCGCGCTCTTCCTGATGGTGTTGGTCGTGATCGCCTGGGTGACGATCTTCGGCCCGGCCCAGCCCGACCAGTTCCGCAAGGCGGTCGTCTCGGCGATCTTCTACGTCAACAACTGGCAACAGATCGCCGCGAACGTGTCGTACTTCGCACGCTTCGCGCCCGAACAGCCGCTGAACCATCTCTGGTCGCTGTCGGTCGAGGAGCAGTTCTACATCTTCTGGCCGTTCATCCTGCTGCTCGGGCTGAAGCTGATCCGCGACCGCGGGGGCAACGGCCTGCGTCCCAAGCTCGCCCTCGCGACGCTCGCCCTGGCGATCGTCTCCTCGATCGAGATGGCGATCCTCTACCACCCGAGCCTCGATCCCTCCCGCGTCTATTACGGCACCGACACCCGCGCCGCCGGCCTCCTCTTCGGCGCCGCGCTGGCGATGGTCTGGCCGAGTCGCCGCCTCAGCAAACGCATCACCTTCCAGGCGCGGCGCAACCTCGACATCCTCGGCTGCGTCGGCCTCCTGATCATCGCGTTCATGATCTGGCGGACCGGCGAGTTCTCCCAGTTCCTCTACCGCGGCGGCTTCGTCGTCCTCTCGCTGGCGACGGTGATGGTGCTGATGCCGCTGGCCCACCCGGCCTGCAGGCTCGGCAACGTCGTCGGCTGCAAGCCGCTGCGCTGGATCGGCGTGCGCTCCTACGCGATCTACCTCTGGCAGACGCCGATCATCGTCCTCACCTCACCCCAGGGCCCGCACAGCCAGAACCTGCTGCGGGACCTCCTCCAGGTGGCGGCGATCTTCGGCATCTCGGCGCTCTCCTGGAAATTCGTCGAGGAGCCGATCCGCCACGGGGCGATCGGCCGCCTGCTCGCCCGGCGTCGGCGAGTGGGCTGGAGCTGGTCGACGTTCACCACCGAGGGGCGGGTCGTACTGGTCGGCCTCGCGGTGCTCCTCGTCGTCGCGATCGCCGGGATGGCAGGGGTCAACAAGGCGACTGCGGAAGGCGAACAGATCCGGGTCAAGGAGGCGACGGCGGCGGGGACGAAAGGGCCGGTCCCACTCACCCCGAAACAGGCCGCCGATTCGCAGCGGTCCTCCTGCAAACGCGTCGTCCACATCGGCGACTCGACCTCGGAGGGCCTCGATTCGCCGGAATACCTGCCGAACCCAAAAGACCGGATCGAAAACCGCTACTCCGAAGTGGGTGTGAAAGAAACGCACATGGAGGTCCAAGGCGCCCGCTCGATCGAAGAGCGATTCGAAGGCGAACCGAACGCCCAGGAAGTGGCCGAGGCGTGGAAGGCCGAAGGCTACAAAGGGTGCTGGGTGCTGGCTCTGGGGACGAACGAGGCGGCCGACGTGGCGGCGGGCTCGAACGTCGGACTGATGGAACGCATCGAAAAGATGATGAACATCATCGGCGGCGAACCGACCCTTTGGGTGAACGTCAAGACCCTTCCCGAGGCGACCGAATTCTATTCGGAGGAAGGCATGGCGAAATGGGACAAAGAACTCGAAACAGCGTGCCTTCGCTATCCGAACATGCGCATCTATGACTGGGCGGCCGACGTCAAAGACGCGTGGTTCATCAGCGACGGCATCCACTTCACCTCGCCCGGCTACGCCGCGCGCGCCGATCTGATCGCCCATGCCTTGGCGCACGCCTTCCCCGCCAAAGGCGAATCCCCCGGCGGAGCCGACTGCGTCGTCAGCTGACGAACGGGTAACGAGGGGTCATGGCTGATCCCAATGAAAGAGACGCGAAGCTCATCCAATACATGAGCGAGGCCTACGGCAAAGAGCGGGAGCTCGAGATGGCCCTGCAGGTCGACATCGCTCTGACCTCTAAGGCCCCGTACAAAAAACGCCTGAAAGAACACCTCAAAGAGACGAAAGGGCACGCCAAAGCACTCGACAAACGCATCAAGAAGCTCGGCGGCGGGGGACAGACGGTGCCGTCCCTGGTCGGCAAAGCGACCGCGATCGCGAAAGGCCCCCTGCACGTGGTCCGCGGCGACGGCCGGCAAGAGAAGATGCTGAAGAACGCCAAGACCCAGTACACCGCCGAGCAGGAGGAGATCTCCACCTACCTCGCGCTCGAGGTCTTCGCGACGAAAGTCGGCGACTCCGAGACGGCGAAACTCGCCCGCAGCATCCGCAAAGACGAGGAACGGATGGCCAGATTCCTCGAGGGCCAGATCCGCCAACTCGCCGGCGCGACGGCAGTGGACGAGGTCCCGGCGAGGCTGCGCAGGTCGGCCACGAAATCGAAACGCCCCACAGCGACCAAACGCACCGCTACGAAAAAACCGGCGACGAAAGCGAAAGCGAAAACGCGGACGAAAACGAAACGGTAGGAGTCTGGGGTCCTGGGCGTCTCATGGAGGTCCTGGCAGGCTGTGACCTCCATGAGACGCCCGGGACCTGAGGAGTGCGGTGTTTCTCCGCAGGTCCGTGCGTGAGAACCCACACCTCGGCCGATCCGGCGACGAAGACGGCGGGAACTCCACGCTTCCGCGCGCCTTCGGTCGGAATCCGCAGACTTCCGTGACGGTTCCACATCGCTCGAAGAAGCGCTGCATGAGTTAGGGCCCCTATAGGGGTGTCGATGCATGCAGCGCTGAATTCGGTGTTGTGCAGCACGCACCGGATTCAGGAGTTCCCACGCTCTCACGCACGGAGGCGTGGACTTCGTGGCATCTCCCGCACGTCTCCCGGGACGGCGTCGCACTTCCTCCACCGTTCTTTTACCCCGGCCGTCTCGGCCGGACCGGCCGCCCTCAGCTCTCGATATCCACCGGCTGCAGCTCGTCCGCCGGCTCGAAGCCGAGGATCCGGCCGTAGAAGTAGAGCTCGGCTTCGAGGCAACGGATCTCGGTCTCGGACCTGCGGAAGCCGTGCTGCTCGCCCTCGAAGGCGAGGTAGGCGTGGGGGATGCCGTTGGCGGCCATCGCGGCGACCATGGTCTCGGCCTGGTTCGGCGGGACGATCTCGTCCTCGAGGCCCTGGAAAAGGATCACCGGGGAGGTGAGCTTCTCGACGAAGTGGATCGGGGAGCGCTCGCGGTAGAGGTCGGCGCGCTCGGGATAGGGGCCGATCAGGCCGTCGAGGTAGCGGGCCTCGAACTTGTGGGTGTCACGGGCGAGGGCCTCGGCGTCGGCGACGCCGTAGTAGCTCGCGCCGGCGGCGAACTCGTCGTGGAAGACCAGTGCGCAGAGGGTTGCGTAGCCGCCCGCCGAGCCGCCGCGGATCGCCAGGCGCCTGGCGTCGGCCTCACCGGTCTCGGCGAGGAAGCGGGCCGCGTTGACACAGTCTTCGGTGTCGACGATTCCCCAGGTGCCTTTGAGCTTCTCGCGGTAGGCGCGGCCGTAGCCGGTCGATCCCCGGTAATTGACATCGACGACACCGAAGCCGCGGCTGGTCCAGAAGAGGAAACCGGGGTCGAGGGACGGAGTGTCGTGGGCGGTCGGCCCGCCGTGGCTTTCGACGATCAGCGGCGGCACTTCACCCTCCGGCCCGACGAAATCCGGGTTGGTCGGCGGGTAGTAGAAGGCGTGGGCGACGTCGCCGTCACCGGTCGGGAACTCGATCGCCCGCGGCTCGGAGACCAGCGCCGGGTCGACCGTCTCCTCGGTCGAGGTGCGGATCGTCTCCACCTCACCCGAGGCGACGTCCACCACCACCGCCTCGGACTCCTTCGTCGGCGTCGCCGCCGCGAACGCCACCTTGCCCCCGCGAGCCGAGAGCGCCGGCGCGAAGGCGGTGAAGGGGAGACCGAGATCGCGCACCGCGCCACCCCCCTTGCCGAGCACCGCGAGGCGTTCGGTCGCGTTCTCGGTGCGGATGACGACGATCGACCCGTCGTCCAGCTCCGCGTGGGTCTGCAGGCCGAAGACCCAATGGGGGTGGCCGAGGTCGACCTGCTCGGCGGTCAGCTGCTCCAGCGCGGGCAGGTCCTCGGCCGCGTCGGGGGCGCCGAGGTCGGTGATCGTCCGGTAGAGGTTCCACCAACCGTCGCGATCGGAGAGGAAGCGCAGTCGATCGTGGGAGTCCCAGGTCGGGGCGAAGATCGACTCCTTGGGGCCGCCCGCCAGCGGCCGCGCCGAGCCCGGGTCGTGGACCGGCGTCACCCACAGCTCGGTGCCGTCCCAGGGCATGTTCGGGTGGTCCCAGCAGATGAAGCTGAGCCAGAGCCCGTCCGGCGACACCCGGGGGGAGGAGTAGAAGTCGCGCCCCGCGGCGATCACCTCGGGCGCCTTCGAGCCGTCGAGCGGCAGCGACACGATCTGGTTCTCGGATTCGGGCCCACCATCGTGGACCTCGCGGACGCAGTAGAGAGTCTTTCCGTCCGGGTGCAGGTCGAAGTCCGCGTAGCGCAGCGCCGCCGGCTCCTCCGGCTCCGGCGTGATCGCGACCGGCTCAGCGCCGAGCTCCAGCCGGTAGGCACGCTGGTCGGCGAAGTCGACGTAGACGGCGAGCTCCGGCCCGAGCAGCTTCCAGGCGCCGCCGCCGTACTCATGGACGCGGGTGCGGACGTTGGCACCCGCCGGCGTCACCTCTTCCGGCTCGCCGCCCGCAGGGCGCCGCATCAGCGCGCTGCGCCCACCCTCGGTCGGCCGACCCTCCGCCCACCAGACCGCGCCGTCGGCGGCGATCGTCGCGCCGCCGAGCCGGCGGCCGCCGCGCGCCACGTCGGCGGGCGTGATCGGGGAGCGCCAGGATCCGTAAGGGGCGACCTCGGCCATCAGACCACGTCCTCACCGGGCGAGTTGGCGACGACCACCTCGCGCAGCGCGTGCGTGTCGACGTCGTAGACGAAGCCGCGCACCGAGTCGCGGTGGAGGAGGAAGTCGGAGCGCTTCACCCGGAGGATCGACTGGCGGACGTCGGCCTCGACGTCGACGAAGGACTCGATCGCGAACGCCGGCGCCACTCCGGTCGCCTCGCGGAGCTCGTCGCGGAAGCCGTCGTCTGACACCTTCTGCAGGCCGCAGTCGTCGTGGTGGATCAGCATCACCTCGCGCGTCCCCAGTTTGCGCTGGGACAGGGCCAGCGAGCGGATCACGTCGTCGGTGATCACACCGCCGGCGTTACGCAGGACGTGCGCCTCGCCGTCGCCGAGCCCGAGCGCCGCGAAGACGTCGAGTCGCGAATCCATACAGGTGACGATCGCCAGGTGACGGCTCGGTTCGACCGCCAGATGGCGAGGCTCGAGTTCGGCCGCGAAGGCCCGATTGTTGGCTACCAGCTCGTCGATCACGGACATGGCGCGGACCCTACCGCCCGGGTTGACCGTGTTTGCGGCGGGTACTCCCCGGCATGGCTGACACGACCTACAGCAAGGGCATCTTCAGCAGCGACCACAAGGAGGACCGCGAGAAGATCGTCGCGCTGCTCCAGAAGGCGTACTGGATGGAGATCGAGACGGTGATCAACTACATCACCAACTCGGTCAACGTCGATGGCATCCGCGCGCAGGAGATCCGCGAGTCCCTCGCCGAAGACGTCCAGGAGGAGCTCGGCCACGCACAGCAGTTCGCCGATCGGATCAAGGAGCTCTATGGCGTCGTCCCCGGCTCCGCCGAGTTCTCCCCGGAACAGACCTTCCTGCAGCCGCCCGAGCACCAGACCGACCTGGTCCACATCATCCGCGGGGTGATCGAGGCCGAGACCGGCGCGATCGAGCACTACACCCGGATCATCGAGGAGACCGAGGGCGTCGACCACGTCACCCAGGACATGGTCATCGCGATCCTCAAAGACGAGCAGGGCCACCGCCGCCTCTTCGAGGGCTTCCTGCGCGAATTCGAATTCGAGGGCAAGGCCTAGCGCGTCCCCGAGGGGCGCGCCGGCGGTCGCGCATCCCGCGGCCGGCATGATCGGCCGATGCCGGATGCACCCCGCGAGCGACTGGCGCCGGAGACCTTCCGGCTGCCGGTCGGGAAAATCCGCTCGGCCTATTACTCGGACACCTATTTCGCGCGGACGAAGGAGCTGCTCGAGGCGCGCGACGAGCACCCGCGGGTGTCGGTGCAGGTCTTCGCCAAGCGCGCCGGCCTCCTCGGTGGGATCGACGAGGCGATCGCGGTCCTGCGACTCTGCTCCGGGCGGCGCCTCGCCGACGGGACCTGGGAGGACGGCTGGCCGGCGCTCCGCGTGAGCGCGCTCGACGAGGGGGACCCGATCGAGCCGTGGGAGACGGTGATGACGATCGAGGGCGACTACGGCCTCTTCGCCCACCTGGAGACGGTCTACCTCGGGACCCTCGCGCGGCGCTCCCTGGTGATGACGAACGTCCGCCGCGTCGTCGACGCCGCGGACGGCAGGTCGGTGCTCTTCTTCCCGGCCCGCCACGACCACTGGCTGGTGCAGACCGGAGACGGTTGGGCGGCCCACGTGGCCGGCGCGATCGGCGTCTCCACCGACGCCAACGCCTCCTGGTGGGGCGGCCGCGGCATCGGCACCATCCCGCACGCTCTGATCGCGGTATACGGCGGCGACACGGTGGCGGCGGCGCGCGACTACGCGGCGAAGTACGCCCCGAGCTCCAACGTCATCTGCCTGGTCGACTTCCACAATGACTCGGTGGGGGAGGCGGTGAAGGTGGCCGACGCCCTGGGCGAGGACCTCTGGGGCGTGCGGCTCGATACCTCCGAGAAGCTGGTCGACAAGGCGCTCGCCGACCGCCCCGACGCCGACCGTCTCCACGGCGTCACCCCCGAGCTCGCCCGCGCCGTCCGCGACGGCCTCGACGCCGCCGGCCACCAGCGCGTGAAGATCGTCGTCTCCGGCGGCTTCGACGCGGAGAAGATCGAGCGCTTCATCGCCGTCGACGCCCCGGTCGACTCCTTTGGCGTCGGCTCTTCCCTGATCCGCGGGAACTTCGACTTCACCGCGGATGTGGTGGAGCTGGAGGGCCGGGCGGCGGGGAAGGTGGGTCGCGAGCTACGGCCGAACCCGCGGCTGCGGTTGGTGGAGTGAGGGTAGATTCCCCGCCGTGCCCGAGCCCACGATCCGCGCCGCGACCGAAGACGACGTCCAGCTGATCTTCGACCTGATCTGCGAGTTGGCGACCTACGAGAAACTTCGCGATGAGGTCGTCGGGACGCCGGAGATCCTCCGCGACACCCTCTTCGAGGAGCGCGCCGCCGAGGCCCTCGTGGTCGAGTCCGCCGCGGGTGAGGTCGTGGGCTACGCGCTCTTCTACACGACCTTCTCGAGCTTCGAGTGCCGCGCGGGCATCTGGCTCGAGGACGTCTACGTGAAGCCCGAGCATCGCCGCGGCGGCGTCGGTCGCAAGGTCCTCGAGCACCTCGCCGGCATCGCCGAGGCCCGTGGCAACGTCCGCCTCGAGTGGGTCGCGCTCGACTGGAACGAACCGGCGCTGAGCTTCTACGAGAAGCTCGGCGCCGCGACCCTCGACGACTGGCTCATCCACCGCCTCGAGGTCGACGGCATCCGCCGCCTCGCCGCCGGCGAATGACGTTCACCTCAGCGCTCGGCGGCGCCGGCGCGGCGTAGGAGAAGCTCGCGCTCGCTCTCGTTGCCGGTGAGCGCGGCGGCACGGCGGAACTCGGTCGCCGCCTCCTCGTCGCGTCCCAGTCGAGAGAGGAGATCGCCGCGAACGCTGGGGAGGAGGTGGTAATCGCGGAGCGCGGGGTCGGCGGAGATGCGTTCGAGCAGGGCGAGGCCGACCTCGGGGCCGAAAGCCATGCCGACGGCGACCGCGCGGTTCAACTCGACGACAGGGCTCGGGGCGATCGCGGCGAGCGCCTCGTAGAGCGCCGCGATCCGTACCCAGTCGGTGTCGTCGGCCTCCAGCGCCCGCGCGTGGCAGGCCGCGATCGCCGCCTGCAGGCCGTAGGGGCCGAGCGGCGCCGGCAGCTCTTCAGCGCGCTTCAGCGCCGCCACGCCGCGCACGATCAGCAGCGGGTCCCAGCGCGAGCGGTCCTGGTCGAGCAGGAGGATCGGCTCGCCCTCGGGTCCCTGTCGGGCACCGAGCCGCGAGGCCTGGATCTCGAGCAGCGCGATCAGCCCGTGCGCCTCCGGCTCCGCCGGCGCGAGTGCGGCGAGGATCCGCCCGAGGCGCAGCGCTTCCTCGCAGAGCTCGCTCCGCACCCAGCGCTCGCCGGAGCTCGCCGCGTAGCCCTCGTTGAAGATCAGGTAGACGACCTCGAGCACGTCGGGCAACCGCGCCCGCAGCGCGCTCCCGACCGGTACCTCGAAGTCGGCCCGCACCTCGCGCAGCGTCTTCTTCGCCCGCGTCAGCCGCTGCGCCACGGTCGGCTCGCCGACCAGGAAGGCGCCGGCGATCTCCGCCGTCGTCAGCCCGCCGAGGAGGCGTAGGGTCAGCGCCACCCGCGCCTCGGTCGAGAGGGCCGGATGGCAGCAGGTGAACATCAGCGCCAGCAACTCGTCGCCGACCTCGTCGTCGGCTGCGGCGGCGAAGTCGACGCCGTCCATGGCGAGCATGATCCCCAGCTCGTGCGCCACCTCTTCGCGCTTGCGCTCATAGGTGGATGCCCGCCGCGCGAGGTCGATCGCACGGTTTCTCGCCGTCGCCATCAGCCACGCACCCGGGTTGGCGGGGATGCCGTCGCGCGGCCAGCGCTCGAGCGCCGCCAGCAGCGCGTCCTGCGCCAGGTCCTCGGCCAGCCCGACGTCGCGGACGAGCCGCGCCAGGCCGGCGACGAGGCGGGCGGACTCGATCCGCCAGACCGCCTCGACCGCCGCCCTGGCATCGATCGCCGACGCCATCACTCGCCCGGATGGAGCCCGGGGTCGTAGCCGATCCGCTCGCGTACGTCCGGCGGGAAATCCTCCATCTCGAAGATCGGGCGGACCTCGATCCGGCAGTTCTCACCCGGGCAACGCTTCGCCCACTCGATCGCCTCCTCGGTCGAGCGCGCCTGGATGATCCAGTACCCGCCGACGACCTCCTTGGCCTCCGCAAACGGCCCGTCGGTGACCTTCACCTCGCCGCCGCTGAAGCTGACCGACGCCCCGTCGCTCGGCGGTCGCAGTCCGTCCAGCGCCAGCAGCATCCCCGCCTTACGCAGCTCATCGTTGTAGCGGGACATCGTTTCCACGGCCTCCGCCGAGGGATTCCACTCCGACTCCTCGATTTCGGGATACATGAACATCATGAAACGCATGGTGGTGCTCCGTTCTCTCTTTCACCCGGTCGATCGGCGAGACCAACCCTGTCACCTCCAGGACGAATGGACGCCGCGAAAATCGACAGGACCTGATTCGACCTCGACACAGTGGACGGGAAAAACTTGACAAAGGGTCGGCCACGGGTGAGATTCGAGTAGGCATTGGAATCGCTATCGAGAGAGCCTGGCGACGGAAGGCGCAAGGTTCTGGCGATCGGGCGGGACCTCGGAGGAAGCGGCCTACTGCGAGGGCTCTCGGACGGAGCCAGGACTGAGCTGGTCCGTGCCGAAAACGCCAACGACGGGCTACGCGCGTTCTACGAGCGCCAGCCCGACCTCGTCGTGCTCGACCTCGAGCTGCCGGATGCCGAGGGGCTCGACATCCTGGGGACGATCCGGGCGCTCTCCGACGTCCCGGTCCTGGCGCTGAGCGGGGACGAGGAGGAGGGACGGGTGACCGCGCTGCGGGCGGGCGCCGATGACTGCCTGTCGAAGCCCCCGTCGCAGGTCGAGCTCGAAGCCCGGGTCGAAGCGCTGCTCCGACGCCCGCGGCAGGGCGATCTGCGGCCGGTGGTCCTGACCGACGAGTACGTCGAGATCGACCGCGTCCGTCACCGCGTCACGGTCCTCGGGCAGGAGGTGGCGCTGACCCCGATCGAGTTCCGGATGCTCGCGACCTTCGTCGAAAACCCGGGCCGGGTGCTGGGCCATGGCCAGCTCCTGGAACTGGTCTGGGGCGACCGCATCCGCGAGCGTGACGAGGTGAAGCTTTACGTCAGCTACCTGCGGCGCAAGCTCGGCACCGCCGCCGACGTCGACCCGGTGGAGACGGTGCGCGGTGTCGGCTACCGGTACCGCCCCCGCGCCGCCGAAAATAGTTGACGTACCCGTACCGCTTTTTTCGGGCCGGGGGCTGATACCCGCGTCCGGTTCTACCGTTCTCCTACTTTCTTCATTCACGGCTCACAACGAATCTGCCGACTCCTTCGGCATGCGAACCAGACTGCTGCTCCTCATGTCGTCCGCCGTTTTCGTCCTCGGGTTGACGGGAGCGCCGCTTGCCGCGGCGGGAACCGGTCCGGTGGTCCAGAACGGGGTCATCCGCGCTTGTCTGAAGACGAAGGGAAAGAAGTCCCAGCGCGGCACGATCCACGTCGTCAGCGCCGGCACCAGGTGCAACACGAAGCACGGCGAACAGCCGCTCACCTGGGGCGTGGTCGGGCCGTCGGGGGCGACCGGGCCGGCCGGAGCGACGGGAGCTACGGGCGCGACGGGCGCGACCGGAGCCACGGGAGCCCAGGGTGAAAAAGGCTCCGCGGCGGTGATCGAGACCAGCCTCAAAGAAACGATCCTCAAACAGGGCGAAACGATCGAAGCGCTGGAAGGAGAAGTCGAAACGCTGGGCGGCAAAGTCACCAACACCGCCAGCGTCCTGACCGCTTTGGAAAGTGGTGTGGGCGGCCTCGCGGGGACGGTCACCACCTTGCAGAGCACGGTGGCCGGTGTCGAAGCCACGGCCGGCAACACGGCCTCCGCGCTTACCACGCTGCAGGGCACCGTCGGGACGGTCGAAGGCATCGCGAAAGCCGCCGAAACCGCCTCTGCCTCGGCGACCAAATCGGTCGGCGAACTCGGCACCAAAGTCACCAGCACCTGCAGCTCGCTGAAAGAAACCGTGACCCACACCAACCAGCTGACCGCCGGAGTATCGGAACTCACCGGCGCCCTCAACCTGGTGCTCGGCGGCTTCCTGCCGGCCCTCCCCGAAAACACCAAAACCCCGACCTGCTGAGGCGTTCTCGGCGGAACCTTGACGGCTCGTCGCGCCTCGGCGCGGCGGGCCGATTTCACGTGGGCGCCCGGGGGCGACCCGCCCCTAACGCGGGGTGATGCGGAAGAGCGCGACGACCTCGGCCTGGTGTCCCTCGGGGTGGACGACATAGGCGCTCGGCCCACCGCCGAACCAGCCCGCGGCTTCGTTCAGGCCGACGAAGACGCCGGGGTGGCGCCTGCCGTCCGCGTCCTCGACCCAGACCTCGTCGCCCTCCTTGAAGCCCGGATCGCGGTCGACTTCTTCTTCGGCCGCTTCGGTGATCGGGTTCTCGCCCGGCAGTTCGCTCATGACGCGAGCATAACCCGCCCACGGCGAGGGTACGCTCATCGCCATGCCCGTCAAAGGTGAGCCGATGAAGGCGACGCTCACGGCGCACCCTTTCTCCGACCCGGCCTGGGTCTTCGAGCGCAAGCTCGACGGCGTCCGCGCGACCGTCCGCCGCACCGCGAAGGGCGTGACGATCACCTCCCGCACCGGCCGCCGGATGGACAATTACCCGGAGCTGACCGATGCCTTCGGGGCCGAGTCCGCCGGGGAGTTCGTCGTCGACGGGGAGATCGTCGCCTTCGAGGGTTCCCGCACCAGCTTCGAGAAGCTGCAGGGCCGCCTCGGCATCAGCGACCCGCGGCTCGCCCGGCTGACCGGCATCGAGGTCTTCATCTACGTGTTCGACATCCTCGAGCTGGAAGGTCGTGACGTCACCGGCCTACCCCTACGGGAGCGCAAGGCCCTGCTCAAATCGAGCCTCGAATTCCACGGCCCCGTCCGCTACGCGCAACACCGCAACGAGAAGGGGGAGAAGTACTTCCTCGAAGCGTGCGCGAAAGGATGGGAGGGGCTGATCGCCAAGCGCGCCGACTCGACCTATCAGCACCGCCGCTCGAAGGACTGGCTGAAGGTGAAGTGCTCCTTCGAGCAGGAGCTGGTGATCGGCGGCTTCACCCCGCCGAAAGGTTCGCGCGAGCGCTTCGGCGCGTTGTTGGTGGGCTATCACCAAGACGGCGACCTCCGTTACGCGGGCAAAGTCGGGACCGGGTTCGACCACCGCACGCTGGAGATGCTCGGCGACAAGATGGAGGCGCTCCGCCAGGCGAAGACGCCGTTCACCGCCGGCTCCGGTCTACCCCGCGACGCCACCTGGATCCGACCCGAGCTGGTCGGCGAGTTCGGCTTCAGCGAATGGACCCGCGACGGCAAGCTCCGGCACCCGCGCTACCTCGGGCTGCGCGACGACAAGGACGCGGGCGAGGTCGTCCGCGAGCTGCCGACCGCGGCCGCGCCGGACTGACGAGCGGGTACCCGGTCGCATGACCGATCCCGGCGCCGAGGAGTTCCTCCCGTCTCGCCGCTCGCTGAAGGCGCTCCGCGCCGGCGTCCAGGACTGCCGCGGCTGCGACCTGTACCGCGACGCGACCCAGGCCGTCTTCGGTGAGGGGCCGGCGAAGGCGCCTCTGATGCTGGTCGGCGAGACGCCCGGGGACAAAGAGGACCTGGCGGGCGAGCCGTTCGTCGGGCCCGCCGGGGGCATCCTGCGCAAAGCGCTCGCCGAGGCCGGGATCGAGGTCGACGACGTCTATCTCACAAATGCGGTCAAGCACTTCAAGTGGCGTCCCCAGGGCAAGCGCCGCCTGCACCAGACGCCGCGGGTGGGGGAGATGAATGCCTGTCGGCCGTGGCTCGAGGCCGAGGTCGAGGCGGTCGGCCCGGAGGCGATCGTCGCCCTCGGGGCCACGGCAACCCGCTCCCTCTTCGGTACGAAGGTGAGGGTGACGAAGGACCGCGGTCGCCTGCTGGAGAGCGATCTGGCTGCGATCGCCGCCGTGACGATCCACCCCTCCGCGGTGCTCCGCGCCGGAGACGACCGCGCGGACGCATACGCGAGCCTGGTCGATGATCTGAAGTTCGTCGCGAGGGCGATGTCCTAGCCCGCCAGCTGTTCTTTATGGACGCCACAGCGCCATAAAGAACAGCTGGGCGTCAGTCGTCGCGACGGCGCAACCGCCGCGGCTCGAACTCGCCGCTGCGTAGCGACTGCCACCCCTCGGTCGAGACGGCGACGAAGCTGCGGCCCTGCGGGTCCTTGCGCTCGAGCACCAGGCCGCGGCGCGCACTGCGGCCGATCGCGCGGCGCATGTCCCGCTCGCCTTGGCCGCGGAAGCGCGCCACGAGTTGGTGGCGGGGGACGAAGCCGTCGTCGGCGATCGCGACGATCGCCCGCAGGATCTCCTCGTCGGATGGGATCACGGTTCGAAGTTACCCAGCCTCGCGGCGGGGTACGGTCGGGGGCGCGATGGCGAAGCTGAGTGAGTACGAACGCAAACGGGATTTCGGCAAGACCGCCGAGCCGGCGCCGAGCAAGGGCGGCGGTAAGCGCAAAGGCGCGCCGCGCTTCGTCGTCCAGCAGCACGACGCGACCCGCCTGCACTGGGACCTGCGCCTCGAGCACGACGGCGTCGGCGTCTCCTGGGCGGTGCCGAACGGTATCCCGCTGGACCCGAGCGAAAACCGCAAAGCCGTCCACACGGAGGACCACCCGCTCGACTACATGACCTTCGCGGGCGAGATCCCGAAGGGCGAGTACGGCGCCGGCACGGTCGAGATCTGGGACAGCGGCACCTACGAGCTGGAGAAGTGGCGCGACGACGAGATCATCTTCAGCTTCGAAGGCAACCGGCTGCGCGGGCGCTACGTCCTCTTCCAGGCGGGCTCGGCGAACGACTGGATGATCCACCGGATGGATCCGGTGGAGGGAAATCCGGATCCATATCCCGATCCCGTGCCGCCGATGCTGGCCAACGAGAGCGTCATGCCGACCTCGACCCGCGGCTGGGCGGCGGAGCTCGCCTGGGGCGGTGTGCGGGCGATCGCGCGCTGCCGGCCGGGGCGGCTCGACCTCCGCGACGCCGAGCTCGCCGACATCGGCGCGCGCTGGCCGGAGGTCCACCGCCTGACCCGCCAGATCGGCGCCCACGACGCGGTCCTCGATGGCGAGCTCGTCGTCTTCGACGAGGCCGGCCGCCCCGACCGCGAGCGCCTCGCGCGCCGCGCCAAGGACGGTTCAGACAGCGCGATCCGCCGTCGCGCCCGTGAGAACCCGGCGACCTACGTGATCTTCGACCTGCTCTTCCTCGACGGCGAGGACCTCACCGACACGCCCTACAGGCGCCGGCGCGAGCTGCTCGCCGGGCTCGGGCTCGGAGGCGAGGCGTGGCGCGTCCCGGCCAACGCGAAGACCAAGATCAAGGAGCTGCTGGCGGCCGCCGCCGGCCAGGGCGTCGACGGGCTGGTGATCAAGAAGCAGTCGAGCCTCTACGCGCCGGGACGCAGGACGGGGGAGTGGCTCCACGTACGTGCGGAGGGCGCGCTGGACGCTGCCGAGGCCGGACCGACACGCGCGGGCATCACCTCGACGGCCGAGCCGATCGACAAGAAGAAGGCCCGCCTCCTCGTCGAGGGTCGCGAGCTCACCGTCTCCAACCTCACCAAGGTCCTCTATCCGGCGGTCGGCTTCACCAAGGGCGACCTGATCGACGCCTACGGCGACCTCGCCGGGGTCCTGCTGCCGCACCTGCGGAGCCGGCCGGTGACGCTGAAGCGCTACCCCGACGGGGTCGACGGCAAATTCTTCTACGAGAAGCGCAGCCCGAAACACCGCCCCGACTGGGTGGCGACGGCGCGGATCTGGTCGGAGAGCCACAAGGCGGAGATCGACTACACGTTGATCGAGGACCTGCCGACCCTGGTCTGGTCGGCCAACCTGGCGAACATCGAGCTGCACACCTCGCTCGCCCGCATCGGCGATCTCGACCGCCCCGACTCGATGGTCTTCGACCTCGATCCGGGCGCGCCGGCCGACGTCATCGACTGTGCCGGGATCGCCCTGCGCCTGCGCGCCTTCTTCGCCCAGCTCGGCCTCGACAGCTACGCGAAGACTTCCGGCTCGAAGGGCATCCACCTCCATGTGCCGCTCGGTGGTACCGCCACCTTCGGGGAGTCGCGCCCCTTCGCCAAGGCCGTCGCCGAGACCTTCGAGGCCCGCTTCCCCGACGAGATCGTCTCCCGTCAGACGAAGACGAAACGTACCGGCCGTGTGCTCATCGACTGGAGCCAGAACGACCGCCACAAGATCACCGCCGGCGTCTACTCGATCCGCGCGAGAGAACGCCCGACGGCCTCGACGCCGCTCGAATGGCATGAGGTCGAGGCCGCCGCCGAGTCTGGTGACGCCGACTCCCTCGTCTTCACCATCGACGACCTGCGCGCAAGGATCGCTGCAAAAGGCGACCTCTACGCCCCGCTCCTGAGCCAAAAGCAGGACCTGCCGGACGTTTCCGTCTGATGCCATCGGGACCATCCGTCCCATGTTCCAGGTCGAACTCGTCTGCTCGGATCCGCGCTGCGACGCGGAGGTGACGCTGCTCGTCGACGAGTTGGGAGAGGTCGAGGCCGTCGCCTGCGAGTGTGGGCACGGGCTGGTCGAGTTGCGGGTCGAGGGCTTCGAGCCCGTCTACGCCGCCGAGGGTGAAGTGATCGAGCTCCGGCCCGGACGGCCCGAGCCCCTCCGCATCGCCGTTTAGTCGCGCGAGCCGCGGGGGACTTCGCGCCGATGGCGCGTTTGAGGCGATCTGACTGCTCCGCGGCCGGCATCCACCGCCGCAAGCGCGGGCGCGGGTTCTCCTTCGAGGACGCGCGGGGGACCACGATCACCGACGAGGAGACGCTGGAGCGGATCCGGATGCTGGCGATCCCGCCGGCCTGGAAGGACGTCTGGATCTGCCTCGACCCGGTCGGCCACATCCAGGCCACCGGGTTCGACGAAGCGGGCCGCAAGCAGTACCGCTACCACGACCGCTGGGATCAGAAACGGGCGTCCCGCAAGTACACGAAGATGCGCGAATTCGCCGCCGAGCTGCCGAAGCTGCGGCGCGTCGTGCGCCGCGACATCGAGTCGGAGGGGATGCCGCGCGAGCGCGCCCTCGCCACCGCCGTGCGCCTGCTCGACCTCGGCTTCTTCCGCATCGGCGGCGAGGAATACGCGGAGGCGAACGAGAGCTACGGGCTGGCGACGATCCGCCGCGAGCACGTCCACCGTGAGGGCGAGGAGATCGTCTTCGACTTCCCGGCGAAGTCGAACCAGCGCCGCATCCAGGCGATCGGCGACGACCAGGCGATCGCGGCGCTCGAAGTGATGCGCCGGCGGCGCGGCGGGCCCGCCGATCTGCTCGCCTGGAAGGAGGGGCGGCGCTGGCGCGACCTCCGTTCCTCCGACATCAACGTCTACATCCACGAATCGATCGGCGACGAGTTCTCGGCCAAGGACTTCCGCACCTGGAGCGGCACGGTGCTCGCCGCGGCGGCGCTGGCGGGGGAGGAGAAGCCGCCCTCCGACGCTGCCGCCAAGCGCACCATCAACCGGGCGGTGAAGACGGTCGCGGCGGCGCTCGGCAACACCCCCGCGGTCTGCCGCCGCTCCTACATCGACCCGCGCGTCTTCGATCGCTATCGCGACGGGGAGACGATCGACGTCGGCCGCCGGGCGGCGACCGAAGGGCGGATGTCGGAGCGCACCCGGCAGAAGATCGAGCGTGAGGTCCTCGAGCTGATCGATTGACCGGAGCGCCTCCGGGGGTAAGGGTTCGCGCGATGGACGCCAAGGCACCGCTCCGCCGCTTCGACGAGTTCCAGCAGAAGAGGCCTGTGCTGGCGGTCCCACTGGCGATCGTGAAGAAGTTCGGCGACGACGAAGGCGGCAGCATGGTCTCGCTGATCGCCTACCGCGCCTTCTTCTCGCTCTTCCCGCTGCTGCTCCTGATGACGACGATCCTCGGCTTCGTCCTGGCCGGCAACGAAGACCTGCGCAAGGAAGTCGTGGACTCGACGCTGTCGCAGTTCCCGGTCATCGGCAACCAGCTGAAGGGGGGCGAACTGACCGGCTCGGGGATCGCGCTGGCGGTCGGGATCGTCGGCTCGGTGCTGGCCGGGATGGGGGTGGTGCTGGAGACCGAGACCACCTTCAACCGCTGCTGGGGTGTGCCGAAAGCGGGTGAACGAGGCTTCGTCGGCTCGCGCCTGCGGGCCATCCTCCTGCTCGTCGTCCTCGGCGGGTTGGCGGTCGTCTCGACCGTGATCGGCGGCCTCGCGGCGGGCGGGGCGAGCTTCCTCGGCGCCGACGGCAAGATCGTCGGGCTCGCGATCGCCACCGTGCTGAACCTCTGCGTCTTCGCCGCCGTCTTCCGCCTGCTCACCGCCGACACCGTCCAGACCCGGGCGCTGATCCCCGGTGTCGTGGTCGCGACGATCGGCTGGGAGATCCTGCAGGTGGCCGGTGGCTGGTACATCTCCCACCAGGTGAAGAACGCCTCCGCCGTCTACGGCACCTTCGCCCTGGTGATCGGCCTGCTGGCCTGGATCCACCTCGGCGCGACCTTCGTCGTCCTCGGCGCGGAGACGAACGTCGTCCGCACCCGCAAGCTCTGGCCGCGCTCGATGTTCGGTGCGCCGGGAGCGGGTACCTGACGCGCTGACCGGATATTCCTGCGCACAGGAAAGGGGTGCCATCCAGATGGCAGACGAGCTGAACGGCAAGAAGATCGCCTTCCTCACCGCCAACGAGGGGGTCGAGGAAGTTGAGCTGACCGAGCCGCTGAAAGCGGTGAGCGAGGCCGGCGCGAGAACCGAGCTACTGGCCCCGGAAGCGGGTGAGGTCCAGGCCTTCAACCACCTCGACAAGGCCGAGACCTACACCGTCGACAAGGTCGTGGGCGATGCCTCGGCCGACGACTACGATGGCCTCGTCCTCCCCGGCGGCGTCGCCAACCCGGACAATCTGCGGACCCATCCCGAGGCCGTCTCCTTCGTCCGTGATTTCTTCTCCGCGGGCAAGCCGGTCGGGGTGATCTGCCACGGCCCGTGGACGCTGATCGAGGCGGGTGTGGTCGACGGCCGCAAGCTCACCTCCTGGCCGAGCTTGCAGACGGACCTGCGCAACGCCGGCGCCGAGTGGGTCGACGAGGAAGTCGTCGTCGACGACGGCCTCGTGACCAGCAGAAAACCGGACGATCTCGAAGCCTTCAACGCGAAGATCGTCGAGGAGTTCGAGGAGGGGAAGCATGCCGCCCAGAGGAGTTAAGAAAGGATCCAAACGCGACCGCCAATACAAAGAGGTCAAAAAAAGCGAGGAAGAAGAGGGACGCTCACCGAAGCGCGCCAAAGAGATCGCGGCGCGCACGGTGAACAAGGAAAAAGCCCGCTCCGGCGAATCCAGATCCTCGTCCCGCACCTCCAAACGCGGTGCCTCCGCCAGTAGGCGCGGCGGCAAACGGGCCGGCAAAGGCCCCGGCGGCCGCACCCGCGACCAGCTCTACAACGACGCCAAGAAGCTAGGCATCGAAGGCCGCTCGAAGATGAGCAAGAGCGAACTGGAGAAGGCGGTGGCGGGGGCGAGCTAGGAGTTGTCGGCGCCGGGCCAAGGGGCGGCGGGGTCGGGGGAAAGGGGCGGCAAGGCCCGGGCGAGGGACGCGAGCCCCGGGAAGGACGCAAGGGCGGAGGAACATCGCACTCCCTCAGGGCACCGCGGCTCGGACGGCCGGAGCGCCCGCACAGCTCACCCCGCCGGCGCCTCAAACGCCGCCAACCCCGTCACCACCGATATGCCGTCCTTCCCTCCGAGGCGCTCGCGGCTGTGGGCGGCGACCTCCATCAGTTCGCGCAAGGCGCGGTCGAGGATCTCAGCGGTCTCGCGCCAGCCCTGCTCGTCGACGGTCATCGGCATCCAGCTCAGGGTGGTGTCGTCGCGGGGGTCGATCGTGTCTGCGTCGAGGGCGGCGCCGACTTTGGCGACGAAGGTTCGGAGCGCTTCGCTCGTCACCCCGCCGCGCACCGAGAGCGGCGCGTTGCGCCAGTCCTGGTGGCCGATGAACGAGCGTGGGCGGGCGGTGTAGAAGTGCTCGATGGTGCCGCGTTTCGGCTGGGTGCGGACCTGTTCGATACAGCCGACATCGAGGAGCGCGTTGGCGTGGTAGCTCACCACGCCGAGGCTCTCCGTGAACTTCTTGGCCAGTTCGGTCGGGCTCGCCGAGCGTCCCTGCAGCGCTTCCAGGATCTGCACGCGCATCGGGTGCGACAGCGCCCGCACGAGATTTTGGTCGATCGTGTCCCCGTCGGGGGCCCTGCTCTCCTCCGGCATAGGCCCGCCATCCCAGCGGGTGACGGCGGCGCTCTCAACCCAAGTATTTGAGCCACTTCGTAACACCGGTGATACGCGTTTAGGAGAGGTTACGGAGTGGGACTCCTTATACACGGAACTCATGGCCAAAACGCACAAAACTGTGAAAAAGGATGTGTGGGTCGGCTGCTCGGGATGGTCTTACCGCGACTGGCGGGAGGGCCTCTACAAGGGCGTCCCTCAACGCCGCCGGCTCGAACGCTACGCGGAGGAGTTCGACACGGTCGAGGTCAACGCGACCTTCTACCGGCTGCCCCGGGAGAAGACCGTCGCCGGGTGGGTCGACCAGACGCCGCCCGGCTTCTCCTTCGCGGTCAAGGGCAGCCGCTACCTCACCCACATCCGCCGCCTGGGCGACACCGACACCGGCCTGCGGCGTTTCTGGGAGCCGCTCGAGCCGCTGCGCGAGGCCGACCGGCTCGGCCCCGTCCTCTGGCAGCTGCCGGAGAGCTTCGAGCGCGAGGACGACGCCCTCGACGAGTTCCTCGCCGCCCTGCCGCCCGCCCGCCACTGCTTCGAGTTCCGCCACCCGAGCTGGTTCACCGCGCCGGTCCGCCGCATACTCGAGCGCCACGACGCCTCGCTCGTCATCCCCGACGACGCCCGCCGCGACCTCCCCGAACCGAAGCCGCTAGGGCCGCTCGCCTACCTGCGCCTGCACTACGGGGCGCGCGGGCGCCGGGGCAACTATTCGGAGGCCGAGCTCGACGCCTGGCGCAAGCGGATCGGTGGCTGGCGCAGCCGGCGTGAGGTCTTCGTCTACCTCAACAACGACTGGGAGGGCTTCGCCCCGGCGAACGCCGCATACCTCGGGCGCGGTTATCGACGTCCGCGGCGCGGGTAACTTAAGGCCATGTCAGTAAAGACCAAACTTGCCCGTAAGGCGGTCAAGACGACCGCGAAGCACACTGCCTTCGGTGCCGCCTCGAAGATCGCGCGCAAGCCGTTGCGCTCCGTCACCCTGCTGGCGATCGGCGCCGGCATCGGCGGCGTCGTCGGCTGGCTGATCGGCCGCTCCGGCGGCGACGAACCCTTCGAGCCGGTCGCTCCCGCGGGCCCGACCAGCGTCGTGACCAGCCCTGCCGGCAAATCCGGCGACAACTCGACCGAGCACGCCTCGGAGACTGGAGCCATTTCGTGACCGCAGCACCCGAGGAGCGCGACGAGTCCTTCGTCGAGGAGGAGGAGGCCGAGGCGGCGCAGGAAGCCGCCGCGATCGGCGGCCCCCACGTGCCCGACACCGACGACCCGGCGCAGGAGCCGCTGATCGAGGCGGGTGAGGGCGAGGCCGAGGGCTTCGAGCTGGCCGAGAAGGACCTCGAGGACATCGCCGAACACGGGGACGAACACCGCTTTCCCGACGGCATGGCCCGCCCTGAGGAGCCGCAGGACCCGGACGAGTACGGGGAGCCCGACGAGGCGATCCCGCCGGACGAGAACCAGTAACCGAGCGAGGTGGAGCGACCCGATGGCCGAGCGCAGCCTGATCGCGATCGTCACCCCGGCCTTCGGGTCGGCGGAGTCGGTCGAGGCACTGAAACGGGAGGTCGATGGCACTCCCACCGAGGTGCGGATGGTCGCGCCGGCCGTCGAGATCAACCCGCTCCACCACACCCTCGGTGATATCGACGGGCCGCGGGAGGAGGCCGCCGAGCGGCTGAAAGGCGCGGTCGCCGCGGTCCGCGACGCCGGTCTCGAGGTCTCCTTCGAAGTCGGCGATCCGGATCCCGTGCAGGCCGCCCAGGACGCGCTGCTGATGCGGCCCGCCGACGAGATCCTGATCTTCGCCCACGCCGACGACGACAAGGCCTGGTATGAGGGCGACCTCTGGAAGCACGCCGAGGACTCGCTCGAGCCGCCGCTCAAGCTGGTCGTCGTCGACGGCGGGCCGGAGGGCAACGAGCGCGTCGTCGAGACCGACACCTCGGGCGCCGGCCTCTCGAACAACGACGCGCCGAACGAGGTCGGCAGCGCTTACCTGCCCGGCCTCAGCCGCGGCGACTTCACCGGCATGGTCCTCGGGATCTTCGGCACGATCGTCGTCGCGATCCTGGCCGCCGTCGCCACCTCCGGCAGCACCGGCGAAGGGTGGGCCGGGGTGGCGATCGGCATCGCGATCGCCACGGCGCTGGTGAACATGGCCCACGTGGTCGGGCTGCTCCTGATGGAGAGCGTCCGTTATCGCGGCGGCTTCGCCAAGTTCTTCCGTACCGTTGCCTTGGTCGGCACGCCGATCGCGGTTTTGATCAACGCGGCGATCGCGATCTTCGCCTGAGTCTCCGGCGAGGGCCGATCCGTCGACGTGGGGTTGACCTGGCCGGAATTGGCGGGATGATGATCGTGCGATGGCTGAGCGCAGCCTGATAGCGGTCGTCACTCCCGCCTTCGACTCGGAGGAGTCGCTGGCCGCGCTCGCCGGCGAGGTGGACGGTACGCCGACCGAGGTCCGCCTGATCGCGCCGGCGGTCGAGCTGAGCACGTTGCACCACACGCTCGGCGACGTCGACGAGCCGCGGGTCGAGGCGACGCGGCGGCTGGAGAAAGCCCTCGCCGCGGTTCGCGCCAGAGGCCTCGAGGCCACCGGAGAGGTCGGCGATCCCGACCCCGTGCAGGCGGCGCAGGACGCGTTGCTGATGAGGCCCGCGGAGGAGGTACTGATCTTCTGCCACGCCGACGACTGCCGCGACTGGTACGAGGGCGGGCTCTGGCGCCACGCCGAGGAGACGCTCGAGCCGCCGTTGAAGATGGTCGTAGTCGACGGCGACGCGCACGTCGTCAGGACCGAAGAGGCGGTGGCCGGCCACCTCGAGGTACTCCGGGCGAAGGAGAGCGACAACGCCTACCTGCCCGGCCTCACCCGCGCCGACATGGCCGTGCTGGTCCTCGGCATCGTCGGCACGATCGTCGCCATCGTCCTCGCCGCGGCCGCCACCGCCGGCGGCTCGGCGACCGGCTGGAACGCCGTCGCGATCGGGATCGCCATCGGCATCGCCCTGATCAACATGTCGAACGTCGTCGGCACCCTGCTGATGGACAGCGTCCGCTACCACGGCGGCTTCGCCAAGCTCTTCCGCGACCTGGCCCTGATCGGCACCCCCCTGGCGATCGCGGCGAACCTGGCGATCTTGGTCTTCGGGTAGGGGCGTTGTGCGCGGCCGGCGCGGCCGTCCCGAGGGGCGGTGCCCTGGGAGGCAGTGCGGTGTTCCTCCGAGGGTTCGTGCGTCAGATGCCACACCTCGGCCGATCCGTCGACGAAGAGCGTGAGAAGTCCACACTTCCGCGCGCCTTCTGTCTGATTGCGTGGACTTCCGCGACGGTTCCGTCGCACCGAGATCGACGCTCGCTGAGTTAGGCGCGCCATAGGCGGCTCAACTCAGCGAGCGTCGCCGCGGTGTTGTGCGACACGCACCGAAGTCAGGACTTCCCACGCCCTCACGCACGGAAGCGTGGACTTCCCGACATCTCCCGCGCGTCACCCGCAACGGCGTCGGAGTTTCTCCACTCCTCACAGACCCGGCCGTCCCGGCCACGGCCACAGCCTGCCCGGGCCGTGGCCGAGACGGCCG